>JAIORB010000153.1 GCA_021108325.1 Bacteroidales bacterium
GGTAATAGTAAAAATAAATACAAGACTGCCAAATAATATATGTATTTTAGTCATTCGAAAATTCAAGATGCAAGTGCGACATTATTAACAAAGTTATTTAAAAATACTTTCCCTGGTGTTTTATAATTCAGTTTTTTTCTAGGTCGTCTGTTTAATTTCATAGTTATTTCATAGATATATAAGTAATTAATAGTATTGAAATCTGTTTTTTTGGGGATGTATTGTCTAATTAACCTATTTGTATATTCATTAAGTCCTCTTTCCCATGAAGAATATGGATGAGCAAAATAAAATAATGCATCAAGTTTTTTAGAAATATATTTATGCATTGCAAATTCAGTTCCGTTATCAGAAGTAATTGAAAAAACCAAATCTTTAAAAGGCATCATAAGTTTAACTACAGCTTCGGCTAATTCTTGAGCATTCTTTCCATTGAGTTTGGCAATTAAGACAAAAGCAGTAGCTCTTTCTGCAATAGTAACAATTGCTCCTTTATTATTTTTCCCAACAATAGTATCAATCTCCCAGTCGCCAACTCTTTCCTTATTATTAATATAGTCTGGCCTATTATCAATAGAAACTTTATCTTTTATTACACATCTCTTAACTTTCCCACTTCCATATCTTTTTCGGTATTTTTTAGAAGCTACACGCAAGTTTTTATATAATACTCCTCCATTATCTTTGTCTTGATAAATAAACTTGTAAATACTCTCATGACTAACCATGTCAATATGATTTTCTTTACAATATCCTGATATTTGTTCCGGAGACCATTGTTCCTTTGATAACTTATCTCTGATAAATTTTTCCATAGAAAAAGTAAAACTACGGTTATGGGAAAATCTTTCTTTTTTCTCCTCTGACAGTTCTTGTGCAAAAGCAGCATTGTATTTACCAGTTTTTGTTTTATTGCGATTAAGCTCTCTGTAGATTGATGAGCGATGAATACTAAGTTGTTTAGCAATAAATGTAGCTTTGTGCCCTGCTTTTAATAAAACTTCTATTTTGAACCTTTGTTCCATAGTAATATGGCAATAATTATTTTCGTTCATAATGCAACAATTCTAAACTTTTTCCTTTCAAAGTTAAAAAAGCCGGCTTTTTTAACTTTGAAAGGAAATTGTCGCACTTACTATTTGAATTTTCGATCTTATTCAGGAAGTTAATTGACAAGAAAATTCTCAGATAAACAATCAGATATTATTCCGGTTCTAATAATAAAATTTTATTATTAATTATTAACATGACAAGATTTTTAACTCTGGTTTTCTTAATTTTAAAAACTTGTTTTTACATTGTTTCTAAGATAGAATCTTCAAAAAATCAACCATTTAAAAATGATAAAATTTACACATTTACATGTCCATACTCAATATTCAATACTAGATGGTGCTTCTGATGTAAAAAATCTGATAAAAAAAGCCAAAAATGATGAGATGCCTGCTGTTTGTATTACTGATCACGGCAACATGTTCGGTGTAAAACATTTTTTTAACGAAGCTAAAAAGCAGGGAGTAAAACCAATCATTGGCTGCGAAATATATATTACAAAAAAGAGCCGATTCGAAAAAGCAGGAAAAGAAGATCGTAGCGGGTTCCATTTAATTTTGTTGGCAAAAAATAGAAAAGGCTATGAAAATCTTATCAAACTGGTTTCTTATGCATGGGTAGAAGGTTTTTACTATACTCCGCGAATCGACTGGGAATTATTACGTGAATATCATGAAGGATTAATTGCTTCTTCAGCTTGTTTAGGAGGAGAAATCCCCCAGGCCATTATGAATAATGGCGAAACTGCTGGTGAAAAAATGACTTTGCAATACAAAGAGTTATTTGGTGAAGATTTCTACCTTGAACTTATGCGCCATAAATCCGGTGATCCTAAAAAAGATGAAGATGTATATAAAAATCAGGTTAAGGTAAATGAAGTTTTAATCAAAATTTCACAGAAACATAATATAAAGTTAATCGCTACAAACGATGCTCACTTTATTAACGCCGAAGATGCCGATGCACACGATCGCTTAATTTGCTTAAACACAGGCAAAGATCTTGATGACCCTAACAGAATGTCATATACCAAACAGGAATATTTTAAAACCCAGGAAGAGATGAATAAGCTCTTTGAAGACGTTCCTGAAGCATTGGAAAATACAAACGAAATTGTTGGTAAAATTGAAGATTTTGAACTAGATCAGAATCCTGTAATGCCTGAATTTGACCTGCCAGAAGAATTTGAAAATGAGGATGATTATTTACGTCACCTGACTTATGAAGGCGCAAAAATACGATATGGAGAAATAAAAGAAGAAGTTAAAGAGCGAATAGATTTTGAACTCTCGGTTATTAAAAACATGGGGTTCCCCGGTTACTTTCTTATAGTACAGGATTTTTTAAATGCTGCAAGAGAAATGGACGTTTCTGTTGGACCGGGACGTGGTTCCGCAGCAGGATCGGTAGTAGCATATTGTAACAAAATTACTGATATCGATCCTATAAAGTATAATTTACTTTTTGAGCGTTTCCTGAATCCTGACCGTATTTCAATGCCTGATATTGATATCGATTTTGATGAAGATGGCCGCGAAAAAGTACTCGAATGGGTTGTAAATAAATATGGCGAAAAACGTGTTGCTCATATTATTACTTTCGGAACAATGGCTGCAAGAATGGCAATTCGCGATGTTGCCCGTGTTGAAAAACTTCCATTAAGTGATGCCGACAGATTAGCTAAACTTGTTCCGGAAAGACCAGGCACATCTCTAAAAATGGCATTTGAAGAAGTTCCGGAATTAAAAGAAGCTAAAAATTCAGATAACGAATTAATTAAACGCACATTAAAATTTGCTGAAACCCTTGAAGGTTCCGTTCGCCATACCGGCCTGCACGCCTGTGGTATAATAATTGGCCGGAATGATTTAATTGAACATATTCCTGTTTGTACTTCAAAAGATTCAAAGCTTCTTGTAACACAGTTCGATGGCGGGCATGTTGAATCAGTAGGGATGTTAAAAATGGATTTCCTCGGGTTAAAAACATTATCTATTATTAAAGATGCTGTTGAAAATGTAAAAGAATCGCACGAAACAGAAGTTGATATTGCAAACGTTCCTCTCGACGATGAAAAAACATTGGAACTCTACAGTAATGGGGAAACAACGGGCTTGTTTCAGTTCGAATCGCCCGGAATGAAAAAGCATCTTCGTACTTTAAAACCAAACCGCTTCGAAGATCTTATCGCCATGAATGCGCTTTATCGTCCGGGACCAATGGATTATATACCTTCGTTTGTTGCACGAAAGAATGGTAAAGAACCTATAAACTACGATCTTCCTGAAATGGAAGAATATCTGCGAGACACCTATGGTATTACTGTTTATCAAGAACAGGTGATGCTTCTTTCCCAAAAACTTGCCGGTTTTACAAAAGGTCAAGCTGACTCGTTGCGTAAAGCAATGGGGAAAAAAATGAAGGACCTGATGGAGCAGCTAAAAGAAAAATTTGTTGCAGGCTGTAAAGAAAATGGTCACAATGAAAAAATAGCGCGAAAAATATGGAGCGATTGGGAAGCCTTTGCTCAATACGCATTTAATAAATCACACTCAACATGTTATGCCTATGTTTCATATCAGACGGCTTACTTAAAAGCCCACTTCCCTGCTGAATATATGGCCGCTGTTTTAAGCCGTAATTTTACCGATATTAAAAAGATTACCATCTTTATGGATGAAGCCAAAAGAATGGAAATCTCAGTTTTAGGGCCTGATATTAACGAAAGTAAATTAAAATTTAATGTAAATAAGACTGGTGACATTCGTTTTGGACTCGGTGCAATTAAAGGAGTTGGAGAAGCTGCTGTCTTAAAAATTGTTGAAGAAAGAAAAACAAATGGTCCTTTCAAAAATATTTATGATTTTGTAGAACGCGTAAACCTTAGCCAGGTAAATAAAAAGAATTTAGAAGCATTAGCTACTGCCGGAGCATTTGACAATCTGGATAATATTAAACGTGGACAATATTTTTCTTTAGACGAAAAAGAAAATTCTTTTATTGAAAACTTGCTTCGTTACGGAAACAAGTATCAAGACGATCAAAATAGCCAGCAGCAATCATTATTCGAAGGTGCCGATACAATTGAAATTGCCAAACCTGCAATTCCTGCAAATAACGACTGGCAAAAGTTAGAAAAGCTAAATCGTGAAAAGGAATTAATAGGTGTTTATTTATCAGCTCATCCTTTAGATGATTATAAATTTGAGTTTGACAATTTCTGCAATACAAAATTAAGCGAGTTTGTTGATTTAAATAACATTGGAGGTAGAGATTTAACCATTGCAGGAATTGTAATTGAAGTGAAAAACTCCATGACAAAGAACGGAAAACCATTTGGATTTTTAACAATTCAGGATTACACAGATTCGTATAGATTTGCTTTGTTTGGAAAAGATTATGAAAATTTCAGAAAGTATTGTTATGTTAATTATCCATTACTTATTAAAGGCAAAGTTCAACCACGTCCTTACAATGATCAGGAGCTTGAATTCAAAATCAAAAGTATAATGTTACTTAGTCAGGTAAGAGAAGAACAAGTAAAAAGCATCTTATTCACAATACCTTATGATATTGTTGATCAAACCTTTATTGATGAACTTAAAAAAAATGCATTTGAAAAAGAAGGAAAAACCCAAATTAAATTTAAAGTAATTGATAAAGAAGCAAATACTGCAGTTGATTTTATATCAAGAACAAAAGGAATATATATTTCAGATAAATTAGTTGACTATCTGTATAAAAATTCAGAGATACAATATTCAATAAATTAAACTTTTTATATATAACTTTGTATCCTTATTTATATTTGAAATTAAATTTATAAAAACATAAAATTTTAAAATTATGACAGTAGAAGTTAACGATTCAAATTTTGAAGAAATAGTATTAAAATCTGACAAACCTGTTATTGTTGATTTTTGGGCGGAATGGTGTGGCCCTTGCAGAATGATCGGCCCAATTGTTGAAGAGTTATCAGAGGATTATAAAGACCAGGTTATTTGTACAAAACTTGATGTTGATAGCAGTCCTGGTGTTGCATCAAAATACGGAATCAGAAATATACCTACAATTTTATTCTTTAAAAATGGTGAAATTGTTGACAAACAAGTAGGTGCTGTTCCAAAGAGTAATCTTGAAGCAAAACTTAAACCTTTATTATAACAAAGTTTCTTTTTTTCATAATGCAAGGGCATGAAAAATAATTTCATGCCCTTTTTATTTGTCATCACTTTTTTAAATCACTATTTTTATTTACTAAAGCTGAAATACAAAAAAATATTTGGTAATAAATGGAAAAATATTCTAACTTAACCATAAAAGACTGGGCGGTTGAAGATCGCCCTCGTGAAAAACTTGTAAAAAAGGGTGTTCAAAGCTTAAGCGATGCAGAAATTATTGCTCTTTTAATCGGGTCGGGAACAAGAAATGAATCCGCAGTTGAGCTATCCAAGAAAGTACTTAAATCTGCCAATAATAATTTAAATGAATTAGGAAAACTTAATATCCGGGATTTAACCAAAATGAAAGGTATTGGAGAAGCTAAAGCCATTACAATCCTGGCAGCACTTGAATTAGGCAGAAGAAGAAAAATATCAGAAATAATTATAAAAAAGAAAATAACACAAAGCAAAGATGTGTTCGAATTATTTCAACCAACAATAGGAGATCTTCCTCATGAAGAGTTCTGGATTCTTTTATTAAACAGATCAAACCGTATAATTGAAAAAATTAAAATTAGTCAGGGAGGTGTTTCCGGTACGGTAATCGATGTTAAAATAATTTTAAAGCATGCAGTTGAAAAATTAGCTTCATCAATTATTTTATGTCATAATCACCCGTCAGGAAACAAGGCTCCAAGCAGTGCAGATGATATTATAACCGGCAAATTAAAAAGTGGGGCAGAATTGCTCGACATTCAGGTGATTGATCATATAATCGTGGCAGATGTAGAATACTTTAGCTACGCTGATGAAGGGAAGCTTTGATAGTCACGAGGTGACTTAGTAAGAAAAGATGTGCATAACAGCCTTTATATCATTTAGTCACCTCGTGACTTTCGGATTTAAAGTAAATGATAAATATATTGAAGTTCATTCCAAAAAAGATTTAACTTTGAACATTTATAAATTGCTAATCTAAAATAACTGATATGCTGCATATCCTTGCTCAAAAAAATTCCTTACTGAACCAATTTATTGCAGAATTGCGTGATAAGGAAGTTCAGAAAGATAGTTTGCGTTTCAGAAAAAACATGGAGCGAATCGGAGAAGTATTTGCCTATGAAATAAGTAAGCACTTAGATTATAAAGAAAAAGAAATAACAACTCCCTTAGGTGTTTCAAAAATGAATATCCCAACTTCGAAAATTGTAATCGCCACAATTCTGCGTGCAGGATTACCTTTTCATAACGGATTATTAAATTATTTTGATACTGCTGAAAATGCATTTATCTCAGCTCACCGAAAATACCATAAAGACGGGTCTTTTACTATACAATTTGAACATTTATCAAGCCCTGATATTGAAGGTAAAATTTTGGTTCTATCCGATCCGATGCTCGCTTCAGGAGCTTCAATGGAAATAGCATATAAAGCTTTAATTGAAAGAGGAAATCCTAAACATACGCATATAGTTACAATTATTGCCAGCAACCAGGGCGTAAATTATGTAAAAAAGCATATCAACATGAAAAATGTTACCATTTGGGCTGGTGATGTTGATGACGAACTAACATCAAAGTCATATATTGTTCCCGGGCTGGGTGATGCCGGCGATTTGGCTTTTGGCAGTAAAATGTAATTAACCGGAAAGCCGTTTCTAACATTCAACTGCCTGGCTTTTAATATATTTATTATGTCAAATTGTTGCTGGTTACTCGTTACTTGTTTGTCTCAATAAATATAATAAGCCAATCATAGAAAAAGAATATCTAATTGCATGTTGATTTTAGACAAACTTAAAATTGATAACTGCAATATAACACCTTTTGTATCCCAAAATCTGTAATTGGCAGTTTTTAGTAACTACTTTCAAATAGTACATTTTTACTTGATTAACATCCTTTCTCAGCATTAAAAGTGAATATTTTTGATATATTTGTTATAACAACAAGTTGTATGCCATTTGGCAGAACAGTGAGAATTCAAGAATAAAAATTATAATATGTCAAATTTTAAACTATTATTTTCTGATTATTTTGAAATTGAAAATTCAGTTTTAGAAAATTTTGGAGCTTTAAATATTTGTTTGAGTTCTGATTTACCAATGTTTATTGACCCTTTTTTATTATTTGCTTCTGAAAAAGCAGAATATAAAGAATTACATAAAAAGGTTGTTCAGCATTTACTTATTCTAAAAGATTATGCAACTGAAAATGAAGGGAAAGATGTTGATATTAATTTGTTCAAATTTTCTGAAATAAAACAAAACTGGTTAGGTTTATCAAAATATGGAAATGTTGGAAAGGGCTTGGGGGAAAAATTTGCAAATGGAGCGATTACTGCTTTTAATGGTTTTTACAATACATTTGGAGAAGAAGAGATAACTGCTGAAACACATATAGAAAAATTAACGCTTTTAAATTCTGGTGTTGGAAAGGATTTTATTAGCGATTTTACAACAAATTTAATACAAGAGTATCTATTAGAATACACTGAGAAATTTGCTAAGAAATATCTGAAAGAAAATCAGACAAAAGACTTTTCTATTAGGTGTCAATTTGATGAAAAAACAAAAATATGGCTACCAAGAGTTTTTAAGCTACCATATTTTTTCAGAGAACAAAAAGGTGATTTTATTATTTTAACACCTTTAGATATCCTTACTGTTGATGATGCAATAATTAATAATTCTGATTTTTATTCAAGTTTTAATAGTGTTACAAGATCGCTTGAAAATGCATCATTACGAACGGCAGTAAATGAATTCTTTAGATCTCACTTACCAAGAAAACCATTAAAAAAAGATAAATTATTTGCATTTTTAAAAACTATAAGGAAATTCCCTGATTTAGTTGATTACTACATAAAATTAAAGGAAGATAAAAAAACTGAATTTAGCTCCGCTACAATATCTGAAATTAATGCATTAAAAGAAGAATTGGTAGATGCTCTTACTCCATTATGTGACATTTTAAATAACAATAGTGATTTTTATAAAGTTACCTCTAATAGTTACGAAGAAGCTCTTCAAAGAGCATTATTTCTAAAAGATGTAATAGAAAACAATGATGGTTATCGTATTTTCTATGATGGTTCAAAGCCTATTGCTAAAGAAGATACTATTCAAAGAATATTTCGATTAACTTGGTATGCGTCACCATATGACGTTAATGCTGAAGTAAATAATGGTCGTGGTCCAGCAGATTATAAAGTTTCATTTGGTAGTGGTGATTCAACAATTGTCGAATTCAAATTAGCAAAGTCATCTTCCTTAAAAAGAAATTTAGAAAATCAAACTGATATTTATAAAACAGCATCAAAATCTGCTAAAGATATTTCAGTCATTTTATGCTATACTGCATCAGACATTCGAAAAGTTAATAAAATACTAAAAGAAATTAAAAAAGAAAATCACGAGAACATAATTATTATTGATGCAACACGAAAATTATCTGCATCTAAAGTGTGAAATTGAATGGAAAATGAATAAAAACGGCATACAACAATGTATATAAAAAATAAGCGAAATTGTAGTAGTATCAAGGTTTGTAGCCCGTTTGAACTTTCTTGTAAGTTGAAAGATTTGTGCTTCGGAATCGCTTACTTTTCATATACTTAACGTTAGTAAGCATAATTTTTGGTCAGTCAGAATCATTTGTAAATTTGAAATTTCTATCTTCAATCAAGATTTGCATGTACCAGATTAAATAAATACTTTTAAGACCTGACTTTTAACCTTTTGATTTAATCACATATGAGAAATATTTTGTTATCAGTTATTCTTTCACTTCCCTTTTTATTAAATGCACAAGTTGAAACTTCAAAAGACTTTTCATACAAAATAAGTAAGCCTTATCAGGTTATTGATGGTAAAAGAAAGGTTTATTTTTATAAAGAAAATCAAATATTGAGCGTGAAAGTTATAGCTGAAGATGTGTTTATTCAAAAAATAAATTCATCAGAACCTGCGCTGATAAAAACAAACAAAGAAAAACTTCCTGAGAATGCTGTAGTAGAAAGTATTATAGAGTTCAATAACAAGTATTACTTCTTTTATTCACTTTGGGATAGACCCAATAAAAATGAACAATTATTTTATAGAGAAATCAATTTTGAAAACGGGAAGTTTGAAGCCAGCACAACAAAAATAATTACAGTAAATCATCATTTATCAAGAATCCCAATTGATAATATTATTGGTTTTTGGGGTCATGGAATAAGTAATAAATTTCATTTTAAAATGTCTGGAGAAAATTCAAAATTACTTATTCAATATCGCTATTTGCGTGAAAAAAGAATTGATGCAATTAACTTTGATATAACTGGTATTTGTGTTTTTAATCAGGATGTTGAACCAATATGGAATAAAGAAGTAAAAATGCCATATACAGAAAAGCAAATGAATTTCCACGACAACTGGATTGATTCTAAAGGAAATGTATTTATTCTGGCTACTGTTTATGAAGATAATAGAAATCACAGAAGAGAAATTCCTGAGTTAGAAATCTTAAAATATCAAGCTGATTCTGACACTTTATTTGATTTATCAGGTATGGATTTAAATGGTAAATTAATTACTGGAATAAAATTCTCTGAATCTTCTAAAAATCAAATTTCTTTTACTGGCTTCTATAGTGAAGACCCTATTCAATTTCAGTCAAATGGATTGTTTATGTTAGATATGGACAAAAAAGGAAATTCCCGAAATATTTCCTTTTTTGAATTTCCTAATAATTTTTTTGTAAAACCTGTAGATGTTCAAAACTATAATACAGATTTATATTACACTGAACCTCCAAGACCTGAAATGTCTGATTACAAAATTGTTGAAAAGAAAACTAACAAAGATGGTAGCGTAACTATTCTTAGCGAGCAACAGTTTATTGAAACAATAACAACTTATTCCAAAACAGGTCGGCATGAGAATCATACATATTATTATAGCGATATTGTTATTACAAAAATTGATACTGATGGAAAAACTCAATGGATGAAAAAAATTCAAAAAGATCAATTTGGTTATAAGGGAAAAGGAACCATGTCTTTTAAATATTTAAGCAACGATATATACCACTATATTTTATTTTTTGATACTCCTGATAATCTGGATGAGCAATTAGACGCAGAACCCTATACGTATCAGGATAAGAAAGAAGCTATATTATTTTCTTATAAAATATCTGATATAAACGGAGAAATAACAAAACTTCCGGTTTTAGAAACCGAATCCTTTAATGGTTTGACATTAAAACAATTTTATTCGGACCGGATAGTTATCCTTGAAAATAATGAATTTATATTAGAAGCCTACAAAAAGAAAAAGGAAGATGTTTTAGTAAAAGTAAGATTATCGGAATAATTAAATTCTGCAAACATTTGTACCTAAATCATGAATTACGCTTACTAACATGCGTTCACCAGATAATTTGGGCGTTTTGGCGGTTTGACAAAGTTTTTCTATCTTCGGTTTGGTTTAGCGGTCTGATAGGAAAGGAGCTGAAAGTCCCCAAACTACTAGTAACGCAGGACCGTTGACAAAAATGCCGCAAGCAGACGAAGTAAAACCTTTCAATAATTACAACTTTCTAAC
>JAIORB010000071.1 GCA_021108325.1 Bacteroidales bacterium
CATTATTAAGTTATGAGTTTAGTTTAAAAGGCACTACCAGGATTGCTCATATGTTTATGCAATAAAATATTCAAAATTAGCAATCTTATTATCAACTTATTAGTAAATAAGCTAAGCACTTAAAGTGCCGGATATAGTTGCCTTCATCCGGATTTCTTTTTACAAAATCTATAAAAATTATTGTTAGTTCTTTCCTGAAGATAATTTATTTTTAGTAAATTAGCATATAATAATACACTTTCGTTGAAAAATAAAAAGTTCATAACATCAAAAATTTCAATAAAGATACTGCTTATTAGCATTGTATTTATTAGTTCTACAATAATTTTTGCCGTATGGAACAATTACAAGTTTAAAGATAAAGTTATTACTAGCACAAAAAATAACCTGTCGGTAAAATCTGAGATTATTGCAACCGGTATTGAAAAATTGCTCCTTGAGTTTGTCAGAATATCGCAATTGCTTGCAAAAGAGCAATTATTAATTAATATACTTACAAAACACGACCATGAATTTCGTACTGGATATTGCTCTTTAGAAAATATTTATCTATTATATAATGAAGACATTGATGTTATAATGTTAATTGCCGATGATGGAACATTACTTCACAGGTATCCTGTTATAGAGGATAGCCTACAGGACTATTCTTCAAGAGAAGATATTGATTATGTTCTACAAAATCATAGTGCACATATCAGTGGCATTTATTTTAATACTGACAGAAAACCAGTAGTTGCTGTTTCGCACCCTGTATTTTATCAAGATAAATTCATAGGTATTATCCGGTTTGTAGTTTTAGTAGAAACTTTTATAGACCAATTTATTTCACCGGCATTAGACGAAAATACTTTTGCCATTGCTATGGACAATCAAGGGAAACTCTTTTACAAACCATATTCAGTATTCAAAGGAAAAACCGTTTATGATCTTCTTAATGAAGATAGGGCGAAATATCCGGATCATGATTTTGCTAAACGACAGGAAATTCTTATAAAAAGCGTAAGAGGCGAAACCGGGTCAGCTATTTATTATTTAACCGACAATACAGGGGGATTTACAAAAATGATAATGGCTTACCATCCTATAAATATCATTGATGGAATATATTCTATTTCGCTTTATACAAACTATAACCCAATACTACAGCCGGCAAGAGAGTATGTTATTAAACTGGTTGCTTTTATTTTGTTAATAGTAATGATGTTTGCGATTATTACGATTTTCTTATTCAGAATATTAATAAAACATACCAAGCTGCAAACAGAAACCATGCACTTCAAAAATATTGCTGAAAAAACAGAAGAAATACACAAACAAAAAAACGAATTTGAAGCATTATACGAAGAATATAAAAACTTAAATACAGAACTCGTAATTGCCAAAGAGAAAGTCGAAGAAAGTAAAGAAAAATACAAACTATTAACTGAGAATTCTACCGATGTAATCTGGACGATGGATTTAGATTTTAACTATCAATACCTTAGTCCAAGTTCAAAAAAAATAACTAATTACAGTCTTGAAGAAAGAAAAAGGATTTCAAATTCCGAAATATTTACAGAAGAATCACTCTCAAATGCACGAACTGTAATAGATGATTTATTAAAAATTTATAAAAATATACCTAATGAGGCACCTTCATTTATTTTTGAATTAGAAGGCTGGAATAAAAACAAAGCACCATTTTTTGCAGAAGTAGCAGGGAATTTTATAATTGAAAACGGACAAATTATTGGATTGCAGGGAGCAACAAGAGATATAACCCAACGAAAAAAATTGGAAAATGAATTAATTGCAGCAAAAGAAAAAGTTGAAAAAAGCGAAATAAAATACAGGACTTTAGTTGAAAATCAGGGTGAGGGATTGATAATGGCAAACTTAAACGAGACAATTACATTTGCGAATCCCGCTGCAGAAAGAATTTTTGAAACAGATAAACTTGTTGGTATAAATCTAGGCGAGTTTGTATTAGGTGATCAGTTGCAATTAATTAAAAACCAAACTAAAGATAGGGTAAAAGGAGAAAAATCAAGCTATGAATTAGATATAGAATTAGAAAATAATATTAAAAAATCATTGCTTGTAACTGCAACACCTATTTTTGAAGGTGAAAAAGTGATTAAAACACTGGGGCTTTTCAGAGATATTACTGAGCTTAAAACCATTGAGAAAAATTTAATTAAACTTACAACTGCCGTTGAACAAAGTGCTAACATGATAGTTATAACTGATGCCGAAGGAATAATTGAATATGTGAATAAAGAATTTAGTAAAGTATCAGGCTATTTAAAAAATGAAGTAATCGGAAAGAATCCTAACATATTAAAATCGGGAAAACATTCTGATGAATTTTATCAGAAATTGTGGAGAACGATAAAATCCAAAAAGGAATGGAGAGGAGAAATAAATAACAAAAAAAAGAATGGGGAATTATATTGGGAATCAGCTATTATAGCTCCGGTTCTGAACAATAATGGTGATATTATAAACTTTATAATAATTAAAGAAGACATTACAGAACGAAAATTATATGAAAAGAAAATGTTTGATGCCATAGTAAAAACCGAAGAAAGAGAGAAGAAAAGATTTGCAGCAGATTTACACGATGGATTAGGGCCAATATTATCAGCTGCTAAAATATATGCTGAAGCGCTTAAGTCTGAAAATAACCCCAGGGTTAAAAAGCAAATTCTGAAGAAGTTTGAGCAGGTAATTAATGAAGCTATTGATAGTACTCAGGAAATAGCTAACAACATTAGCCCACATATTTTAAAAAATTTCGGATTAACAGCAGCTATAAATTCATTTTGCAATAAAATATCAGGTACATTAATAGCTATAGGTGTTGAATCAAATACTGAAAACAGATTTAATGAGAATGTTGAAATTTCTGTATATAGAGTATTAATTGAACTTATAAACAATACCCTTAAACATGCTGATGCCAGCTTAATAAAAATAAATATTAAAGAGATAAAACAAGATCTTTTTATTCGGTATATGGATAACGGAGTGGGTTTTGACGTAAAAAAAATACTGGACAAATCAAAAGGTATGGGAATTAAAAATATTATTAATCGAATTAATTTTATAAATGGTAAAATCAAAATTAAAAGTGATATAAACAAAGGGACTGTGATAGAAATTATTTTATCTGTTAAACGAACAATATGATTCAAAACCTGAATTAATTTCTTATCATTCTGAAAAGAATCTCTTTTTTTGTATATTAGTAAGGAACATAATACTTATTTTTAAAAGATCAGATGAAAAAAATCAAGGTTGCCATTGTAGATGATCATAATCTCTTCAGGGAAGGGTTAGGGTTTCTTTTAGCACAATCAGAAGAAATTGATGTCATTGGAGAAGCATCAAATGGCTATGAATTTCTAAAATTGTTAGACACACAATTACCTGATCTTGTGTTAATGGATATTGCTATGCCGAAAATGGATGGAGTAGAAGCTACAAGAATAGCCATAGATAAATACCATGAACTGAAAATTATAGCACTTTCAATGTTCGAAGATCAGGAATATTATTATAAAATGATTCATGCAGGTGCGCATGGATTTATTTTAAAAAAATCTACCGGGGACGAGTTATTTAAAGCTATTAAAGACGTTATGTCGGGCGAAAATTATTTTTCAAAAGAATTACTTAAGTCAATTATTATCAATATGCCCGATAAAAGAAAATTCAAATTTGAAGGTGATGAAAATTTATCTGATTTTACCAAACGGGAATACGAAATAATAAGTTTATTATGCACCGGATTATCAAGCACAGAGATTGCTGATAAATTATTTATTAGTAAAAAAACTGTAGAAGGGCATAAGTCTAATCTTTTTTCGAAAACCGGATCAAAAAATACTGTAAGTCTTGTTATGTATGCCATAAAAAATAAACTTATTGAAGTTTAATACCAATTATTCATCATAGTGTCGTATAAAGAAATTAAAATATTTTTTTCATTTATAAGGTATAAAATATTTGCATAGCCAAAGCTACGGAAATTTTTTCTACCGAAGTAAATGGGAAAAAGAAGTAATTTATATGCGACAATATGGTGTATAAATGGTATAAGGTATGTTTTTCATTCCGGAATATTTTTACTTCAACAAATTGAAAAGCAATTTAAACAATACAAAGGATTATTTCTTCCGTACAATCTTTGCTAAGCTTTGCATTTATCTTATAAAACGTTGGTAATTTCAGAACTCTTGACCTATCGGAAATCTTATTATCGCAATAATATAGAATATCGAACAAGGAATTATGAATACTGAAGTATTAAAAAACACCCAATTTCACCAAAAAAACGAATGCCTATTTTTACATAGAATATAATTATATATCAATATGTTAGCAGATAAGTGGTTTTTTCTTGCCGAGATGCCTGTTATTATGATCTTATTTCATTATTCGATATTCATTATTCAAAAATGCGACAATTCCATTTTATGAACAAACACTTTTAATTAATTGTTAATGAGCCTCTGTGTCAGGAGTTCTAAATTTACTTTAAGCAAGAAAAATTACATACAGGTATAATTACCCCCTTATTTTTCTCTATGTAAAAACCCTCATAAAAATCAGGTATACAAGATGGTTTTTCAAGAAATTACCCTCTTACATTCAATTTATATCATCAATATCTTTACTTAGTTCAATTAGCCAATAATCAAATATGATTAAAAAATTATGATTATCAGACTGATTTTCTATAATTTAAAAGAAGGTGCTAAGCGATTATGTTTTATAGACTTTTCAGCAATTTTTATAAAGATATTCTATTTATAAACAAATCCCTGCTTATGGCAGACAGGCGCTAAGCACCTAATATTCAATGACAATAATAATTTATAAAATATGGATTAGGTATATTACCCGATAGTCATATAAAAAATTATTTGTGTATGAGAAAAAAAGTAATCATAGTAGATGATAATAAGGAATTTAGGGAAGCATTAAAATTTCTGCTTCTTACAATTAAAGGTGTTGAAATAATTGCTGAAGCAGAAAATGGAGTTGAATTTTTAGAACTCATGAACCAATATTCCCCTGATATTGTGTTTATGGATATTGAGATGCCTGAAATGAATGGTATTGAGGCTACAAAGATAGTAAATGCAGAATATCCCAACTTGAAGATTATTGGATTGTCGATTCATGAAGAATTTCAAAGTATGCATGATTTAATTTTAGCAGGGGCGCAAAACTTAATCTGTAAAAATAAGCTTAGTAAAGAGCTTTTAGGAAAAGCAATTTTTGGAAATCATTATATGTTTTTGACTTAAATACCTATGAAAGAAAATGATCTTATTATAGTAAAATCGATTAAACGCTTTAATATTTAAAAATAATTTGTTTTCATGTAAAGTATTAAGAGTTTATAATGTAATCCTTAATAATTGTTTAACTAAAAGAAAGTTAATTATGTTTAAAATTAAAAAAGAAATGTATGGCTATAAATTGGGAATCAGCAGGGACTGAATGGATAAAAAAGGGAATAGAACCTAATTAATCAATAATGAATATAATATATATTGAAAATCAATCTTTATGTCAGGCAACTATACGGATAATCATTCAATATACAGGATGTCAAAAATAAAACACAGGTAGCAATAAACTATAATTAAAATTAAATTGAATTATGGAAGAAAAAGAAAACTTAACGCTAAACTCTTACTTATCATTTAAGCTTGGGGAAGAAACTTTTGCTTCTAATGTTAGCAAAGTTCTAAACATTTTGGAAATGATGAAAATCACAAAGGTTCCAAAATCACCGTCTTATATGAAAGGAGTAATAAACCTTAGAGGAGCTGTTTTACCACTTGTCGATACAAGGTTGAAATTTGGAATGACACAAACTGAAATAACTACAAATACTTGTATTCTTGTATTAGATGTAAAAGTTAATGGTGAATCTATAAATATCAGTGCCATGGTTGATTCTGTTCAGGAAGTTATCGAGCTGGAAGAATCTGACATACAGCCTCCTCCAAATATCGGGAGTAAATATAAATCGGAATTTATATACGGAATGATAAAAGTGGATGAAAAATTTATTATGCTTCTTGATATGGATAAAGTTTTTTCAACTGATGAAGTTATAATGGTTAAAGAAAAAGCTGCTAAAGGTAAGGGCAAAATTGAAGATAAGGAAGGAGGAAAAAGTAAAAAAGAAATAAAAAATTAGAAATTATGAAAGAAATTTTAATTAGCCAACTAGTTAATATTCTTGTAGCCATTCCAATTGCTTTTATAGTATTAAGAATACTATTTAAGAAATCTATTTTACTTAATATCGGAATTATTTTTGCAGTAAATTTAATTCTTGTAAGCTTTGTAGGAATCTGGCAGTCTGCTGGTTATACAAACAAGCTTGTGTCGTTTGTAATTATAGCGATTTTAACAATAATTTCGGTAGTGTTAATTGCAAATATGGTTAAAAAACCCTTGCAGAATGCAATAAAAAAAGTTGTATTAATATCAGAAGGAAGATTAGATATTAAGTTTGATAAAGATAAATCCCAAAACGAAATTGGAATTTTAAATAATTCTTTATCAGATTTATCAACAAGATTGTTATCGATTATATCAGATATTTATATTAATGCTGATAATCTTGTAGTGGCAAGTCAACAATTTGGTTCTGCTTCACAACAAATGTCGCAAGGAGCAAGCGAACAGGCATTATCAGCAGAGGAAGTTTCTTCTTCAATGGAAGAAATGATTGCATATTTTGATTTAAGTAATAACAAGCAGTCATTTGTAGGTAAAAAGCAATTTGAAAATAAAAAAGTAAAATGATTTATTCCATAGTAATGGAACGTAATAATTTTTTATATAAAATTAAAATTAAAATTAAAATTAATATGAGAAACATGAATAAAAATTTAAAAATGATGAGAATATTGTTTTTTATGACTTTTTGTATAATTAGTTTAAACGGATATTCTCAGTTTTCGATAAATGCTGAAATTAGGCCAAGGTATGAGTTCCGTGATGGTTATAAAACATTGTCGGATGAAACTAGGCATTCTGCAAATATTGTTAATCAAAGATCAAGACTTAATCTTGAATCAAAAAGTGAAAATCTAAACTTCAGAATATCTATACAGGATATTCGGACTTGGGGTGAATCTTCGGTTAAAAGTGACGTTGCATCTACTTTTTTGAATGAAGCCTGGGCAGAACTAAATTTAAATGCAAATATGAGTTTAAAACTGGGACGGCAGGTTCTTAAATACGATGATCAGAGGATACTTTCTGCTACTAATTGGAATAATGTGGGAACTTCGCATGATTTAGTATTGTTAAAAATTGAAAAGGAATCTTTTAAAACCCACATTGGTTTTGCATATAATAACGATAAAGAAAAGAACTTTGAAAGTTTTTATCCTGTAAAATATTATAAAACTCTAAATTACATATGGTTGTATAAAAAGTTTAACGATAACTTTGAAGTTTCTTTAATAGATGTTCTTGATGGTAACCAAAAAGATTCTTCAGATTATGTTATATACGGTAGAAATACTATTGGATCTAATGTATTATATAAAATGAAAAATATTGGTCTTAATATTTCAGGTAATTTTTATTACCAATCGGGTAAAGATCTTACAGGGAAGGATATTCAGGCTTATTTTTATTCTGCTAAGTTAGTAAAAAAATTTGGCAACAAACTTTCTGGAATATTAGGTATCGATTATTATTCAGGATCTGATGGTTTAGATACTACAAATACTAAGATTAATACTTTTAATAAACTTTACGGAGCTGGTCATAAATATGCTGGTTCAATGGATTATTTTACGAACACTTATTCACAAACTAAAAACGGAGGTTTGTCTGATATATTTTTGGGTATAAAATATACTTTAAACGAAAAACTTTATTTTGATGGTTCTATTCATTATTTATCATTAGCAAATAATGTTATCGATCCAAGTTATACTGGAGCTGATTTGCGTGCACTTGATAAGAATTTGGGAACAGAAATTGACCTTTCTTTTGCATATAGCCTTACTAAAGAAGTTAAATTTAATTTTGGCTATTCAATGATGCTTGCAACAGAATCAATGGAAGTAATTAAGGGTGGCGATTCTGAAAAAATCGCTAATTGGGCATTTATAATGATAACTATAAAGCCAAAATTATTTAGTAACTAAAAAGGAGATTAAATTATGAAATTTAGATATAAAGATTTAAAAATTCGGAATAAAATTATATTACCTATCCTCTTGGTTATGGTAATGATTATTGTTGCAATGTTTATATTATTCAATAAAGTGGCAAATACTAAAATATATGAGGCAGCAACAGAAGATAGCTATATTATGTATTCTCTTATCGAAAATAGTATTACCAGAATAAGTAAAAAGGCATTAATTATTTCATCGGGTTATGCTTCAATGGATTTAGTTGTTGATGCTTATAGAAGTGAAGATGATGTAACAATAAGAGAAGATTTAAGGAATAATTTGACGGTGCAACTCAATTTTTTTAAGAAGAACTCCTTATTGGGCGATGCATTAAGAATTCACTTCCATAAAAAACCTGCTCAAAGTGTTTGGCGTATCTGGAGAGAAAAAGGTGAAGGTGATGGTGGTGATGATTTAAGTTCGTTTCGAAATAGTGTACTTCAAATATCCAAAACCAACAAACCAGTTTATGGAATTGAAGTAGGAAAGGGAGGATTGGTTATAAGAGGTATTGTTCCAATTTTTGTTGATCAGAATTATGTAGGATCTGTTGAAAGCTTTTATGATATCAGTGATGTATTTAAGCAGATTGTATTAAATGATTTACAGAATGTATATTGTTTTTTAGATAAGAATTCAGCATCAATTGCATGGAAGTTGAAAGATAATCCTAAAGTTGGTGAATATACTTTTGTGACTCAGGCAAAGGAATCTAAAATAGATCATATTAAGGAGGAATTTATAAAGGATGGAGAAAATGAAAGATCATTTATCATTGATGGCAATCTTGCTATTACAACTTTCCCAATTTTTGATTTTGAAGGAAATTATGCGGGAGTATTATATTATGAAAATGATATTTCTAATATAATCAATAATTATAAAAGGAACGGCTTGAATCTTATATTAGGAATATTTGTTATTGCCATTCTGTTTATTTTCGTAATTATTTATTTTATTTCCTCTTCGGCAATTTCAAAACCTATTAATATCTTAAAAGGAGTATTCGTTAAGATTGCAAATGGAGATTTAACATCCAATGTTGATTCTGAAGTTTTAAATAGAAAAGATGAGATTGGGTTACTAGGAGAGTCATTGCAGCAAATGGTTGATGTATTGAAGGATATTATTGCAAGTGTTGCAACAAATGCCGATAATATTACAGCTGCCGGAGATGAAATGAGTTCAAACTCACAGCAACTGTCACAGGGAGCTTCGGAACAGGCATCATCGGCAGAGGAAGTTTCTTCATCAATGGAAGAAATGGCTGCAAATATTCAACAAAACACAGATAATGCACAGCAAACAGAGAAAATTTCTACTGAAGCATCATCAGGAATTGAAAAAGTTGCAAGCGCTTCTCAGGAAAGTTTAAATTCTATAAGGCAAATTGCAGAAAAAATAACAGTTGTTAACGATATTGCATTTCAAACAAATATTTTAGCACTTAATGCTGCTGTAGAAGCTGCCAGAGCTGGAGAGCATGGTAAAGGATTTGCTGTTGTTGCGGCTGAAGTACGAAAACTTGCAGAACGCAGTAAAACAGCAGCCGATGAAATAGTTAGCTTATCAAAAGAAGGAGTTTCTATTTCTGAACGAGCAGGAAAAGAATTGCAAGAAATTGTTCCTGAAATTGAAAAAACATCTAAACTTGTTCAGGAGATTGCAGCTTCCAGTATGGAACAAAATTCAGGTGCCGACCAGGTAAATTCTGCAATACAACAGTTAAATCAGGTAACTCAACAAAATGCTGCATCATCTGAAGAACTGGCAACAAGTTCTGAAGAATTGGCAGCCCAGGCGCAACAACTAAAAGAAGGTATTGCATATTTTAGAATTGATAATACTGATTTAACAAAGTCAAAAAAGAAACTTGTTAAGCATGATTTAGTTACGACAAAACGCCCTGCAGAAAATATGATTGTTAAGAAAGAGGAACCCGTACAAAAGAAAGGTGTTAATTTAGAAATGTATAATAGGGACACTGGAGATAGTGAATTCGAAAAGTATTAA
>JAIORB010000159.1 GCA_021108325.1 Bacteroidales bacterium
TAAAACAAAACTAACCATTTAAAATATTTTGCTAATCTAAAGGATAGCTATCGGGAGAAAGTTTTTTTGTTTACTTGAAAAAAGAATCAATAAATTGGAAATTTGTAAATACTAATCTAGTTTTCTTACCTTTTGAAAAGATGTTGCGGCATCTATCATTTTAGCATAACTAACTTTTTGTTTTGTTTTTATTGATTCGTACTCAAATCCGTTTTCTACTTCCAGCAAGATGCTTTCGCCCATTTCGTATCTTAAACAGTCTACCTTATCTCCAGCGAATAATGGAACACCATTTAGATCTTGCAATTGTTTTTTCTTGTTTTTCTTTTTAAATAAATTTAAAGCCATGTTAAATTAGTTTAATATATTTCGATTTTTAAGTTATGTAAATCAATTTGGAATTACAACTAAATTATAATTTAACTTCCGTTCTCAATACAGTTATATATAAAATATATTTTTTAAAAATTTATAGTGTAAAACTGTTTTAGTTAATCATATTTAATAATTAGATTCGTATTATTATTTACTAAAGCAAGCTAAGTCATGAAAAAGAAATATTTTGTTCTCTTGTTAGTGGCAGTATTTTTATTTGCTTGTACTAAAGAAACTCTTGATCTTAAGACGGATGATTGCTTACCTGAATTATATTTGCCA
Source organism: Bacteroidales bacterium (assembly GCA_021108325.1). Classification (GTDB taxonomy): domain Bacteria; phylum Bacteroidota; class Bacteroidia; order Bacteroidales; family UBA12077; genus UBA12077. Next base: position 658 of record JAIORB010000159.1, read on the forward strand.
TGGATTGTGAATACTCCGGCATTTGAGATGAACGCTTCATTCTCAAAATCAGGTAAAGAGTTTTATTACTCAGTTGCTGATCCATATCAAAATTACAATGCCATTGTTTCAGTAAAACAAGGAAGAAGGATTTGGAGGAATCCTGAAGTTGTATCATTCTCCGGAGTATATAGCGATTTTGATCCATTTTTAACTTACAATGAAAACCGGTTGTATTTTTGTTCCAGACGCCCATTACAAGAAAGTACAGATAAAACAAATGATGCCAATATATGGTTCGTACAAAAAGATAATGATGCATGGGGCAAACCCCAGGCTTTAAATATCAATATAAATTCCGAGTTTGATGAATATTATATTTCAGTTTCAAGGAATGGAAGTATTTATTTCTCGTCAACACGTTCGGGAGGTATTGGTTCATGGGATATTTATTTTTCTCAAGACCAGGATTCTACTGTAGAAAATATTGGAAAGCCAGTTAATTCTGCTTATCGTGAATGGGATCCATTTATTGCCGAAGATGAAAGTTTTATCATTTTTACTTCTGATAGGAAAGGTGGTTATGGAGGAGGAGATCTGTATGTAAGTTTTAAAGGCGATAATGGAGAATGGGGCAGTCCTCAAAATTTAGGAAATAAAGTTAACACAACAGATTATGAATATTGTCCGGCTATTTCACGTGATATGGAATATTTATATTTTTCGCGATTTGGAGGAAGTTCGATCGATTTTAATACCGGTTCGAAAAAGAGTTTGATGCAACTAACTAATAAATTTAAATCTATCGAAAATGGTTTAGGTAATATTTATAGAATTAAATTAAAAGAACTTGATGTTTTTATTGAAAAATAAAAAAGATCTATCTTTGCATTCGAATCATATAATAACCAAGATTAATTAATGTTTATAGAATTACTTCTTTTAGTGTTAGGTTTAATGTCATTAGCTGTTTTGGCTATGGGATTTAACGTTTTCTTCAGGAAAAACAAGAAATTTCCACAAAGTTCTATTGGCGGAAATAAGGAAATGCGAAATCTGGGATTAAAATGTGCCAGACATGAGGAAATAAAATGCCGGAGAGATGTAGATAGAGCTCCTGCTACAGAATCTGTTGGCTGTTCGGATTGTGGGCATGCGTAACTATTTATTTTTACGTTAAATTTCTAATCTGAATAAAAATTTACACTTCATCTGTTTAAATAAGCTTAATGTTTCTGGTTGCTTGATACTTGTTTTAGCTTAGTTCATTATCGACCATAATATTAAATAATTAAACAACCAGTAACAAGCAACAAGTAATCCAAATTACTATCAGATTTCAATTAGAATCCCTTTATATTAATGATATCTATAAGAGAATCTTGAAGCTTATTTTCCATATATTTGTTAATAACAATTAACAAAGTCTGATATTTATGGAAACAATACGTACAACTTATACTGGGCAATTAAGAACAGAAGCGATTCATGTTCAGTCGGGTAATAAACTAATTACTGATGCACCGACTGATAATAAAGGTAAAGGAGAGACCTTTTCCCCAACAGATTTATTAGCTACATCGTTAGCAAGCTGCATATTTACTATAATGGGAATAAAAGCCGAAGAAGCAGGTTTTAGTATTGATGGAGCAACAGCAAAAACATGGAAAATTATGTCAGAAAATCCGCGTAGGGTAGCAGAAGTTAAAATTGAATATGATTTTACAATGTGCGATTTAACTGCGAAACAAAAGAAAATATTACAAAGCTTGGTAAAAGTTTCTCCTGTTCCGTTAAGTTTGCATGATGAAACTATACAAAATGTTACTATAAAATTTAATAACTATTAGCTAATAGCTATTTTATGCACTTTGTGTTGGGATTTGTCTGTCGATCTTTTTTAACAATCCCTGAAGAACTGTTCCTGGTCCAACCTCAGTATAGGAACTCATTCCATCAGCAATCATGTTTTGCATAATGTAAGTCCATTTTACAGGTGAAGTTAATTGCTTAATTAAATTTTCTTTAATTTGAGCAGGATCGGTATAAGGTTTTGCATCAGCATTTTGATAAACCGGACAAATGGGTGTATTAAAATTTGTAGAGTTAATCGCTTCAGCTAATTCAACTCGTGCAGGCTCCATTAATGGAGAATGGAATGCACCACCTACTTTCAATGGTAAAGCACGTTTTGCTCCGGCTTCAGTAAGTTTTTCACAGGCAACTTCGATTCCTTTCATTGAACCGGAAATTACCAGCTGACCCGGACAATTATAATTGGCAGGCACAACAATATCATCTATTTCTGCACATACTTCTTCTACAACATTATCTTCTAATCCTATAATAGCAGCCATTGTTGATGGTTCAGTCTCGCAGGCTTTTTGCATTGCCATTGCACGTTTATAAACTAATGTTAAACCATCCTCAAAGGATAATGCGCCATTTGCTACTAAAGCAGAAAACTCTCCTAAAGAATGACCTGCAACCATATCAGGATTGAAATCTTCTAAAGTTTTGGCTAAAATAACTGAATGTAAAAAGATAGCTGGCTGTGTGACTCTGGTTTGTTTTAAATCATCTTCAGTACCATCGAACATTAGATCCGTGATTTTGAAACCTAAAATCTCATTCGCTTTTTCGAATAATTCTTTTGCAACAGGAAAATTATCGTAAAGGTCTTTACCCATGCCAACAAATTGTGCACCCTGACCAGGAAATACGTATGCTCTCATATAATTAATTATTGGTTAATACTTAATCTTAAAATGAAATAGTTTTTATCAGCTATCAAAAATAAGAAAATACCATATACGAGTCAAAATTATTCGAAATGGTATTTAATATTATATTTTAAAATTTTTGCTAATGAAGTTTCGTTGCAATTAAATGAATGAACTCTTCCCGGGTTTTTGTGTCACGTAAAAATGCTCCTGTAAAAGCAGATGTTGTTGTAACTGAGTTTTGTTTCTGAACACCACGCATTTGCATACACATATGCGCTGCTTCAATAACAACAGCAACACCCATTGGATCTAATGTTTCCTGAAGGCAATCACGAATTTGCATGGTTAATCGTTCCTGAACCTGTAATCGACGTGAGTAAGCTTCAACAACGTGTGCTATTTTACTTAATCCTGTAATGTATTTGTTGGGAATGTAAGCAACATGAGCTTTGCCATAAAAAGGTATCATATGGTGTTCGCACATAGAATATATCTCAATATCTTTAACAATAACCATTTGCTTATAATCTTCTCTGAAAATTGCCGATTTTAAAATATCTTTTGGTTCAATACCATATCCTTTTGTTAAGAACTGAATGGCTTTTGCTACGCGTACAGGCGTATCAACTAATCCTTCCCTGTCTGGATTTTCACCAATTAATTCTAAAATTGCTTTATAATGTTCGGCAAGTTTTGCTGTTTTTTCGTCATTCCACTTATCTATTCTAATGTATCCGCTATCCTCAAATGTTTTAACTCCGTTATTTATAATTTCCATAATGCATTAATTTCCATAATATTCTACAAAATTATTTTCTGTCTCTTCAATTTTAATACAATGCAACTGAATGCCTAAAGCATTAATTGTTGGTTTAAGTTCTTCCCATATTCCTATTGCAAGATTCTCTGTCGTGGCCATTTTCCCTTTTAAAAAATCTACATCCAAATTCAGGTTTCTATGATCCAGCTTAACAATAACCTGTTCCTTAATAATTTTACTTAGTCGCTTTATATTTACAACAAATCCTGTTTCAGGATTAAGATCCCCTTTTACCGTAACATACATAACATAATTATGTCCGTGCCAGTTCGGGTATGAGCATTTATCAAAAACTTCAATGTTTTTTTTATCATCCCACTCGTCTCTGAATAAACGGTGGGCTGCACTAAAACGCTCTCTGCGGATTACATAAATCATGTTTTAATTTACTTTTGTCAGTATAAATAAACAACAATTTTGATATAAAAGCAATATATTTGAACTTACAAAAGTAGTAATTAACATGAACATATTAATTGTTTCTGCAACAGAAAAAGAAATTTTTCCAACATTAAATAAAATCAAATCATTTAATCAGGATAATTTGGAAGTTGATATATTAGTAACGGGAATAGGAGCTGTTTTTACAAGCTATTTATTAACACGTAAACTTTCAGAAAAAGAATATGATTTGATTATAAATGCAGGTATTGCCGGTAGTTTTAATCCTGATTTAAATATTGGCGATACAGTTTATGTACAATCAGATCAATTTGCTGATTTAGGTTTTGAGGATAAGGATAAATTTTATACTGTTTTTGAAAAAGGATTTATACCTAAAGATCAGTTTCCTTTTAAAAATGCTTTTCTGGAAAATCCTTATGAATTTAATTTTGATTTAAAAAAGGTTTCTTCCATTACTGTAAATACAACTCACGGATGTAAAAAAAGCACTGATTTGTTTAAAAATAAATTTAATGCAGATATTGAAACCATGGAAGGTGCAGCATTTTTTTATGTTTGTTTAAACGAAGGAGTTAAATTTTTACAGATAAGAACTATTTCGAACTATGTTGAGGAAAGAAACGAAGCTAACTGGAATATTCCTTTAGCAATAAAAAATTTGAATAATAAACTAATAGAAATAATTAATGGGATTAAATAAGAGGTGCTAAGCGGATAATTTTGTGAAATAAATCAGAATTAACAATCTTGGAATTAGTATATTAATAAATCCGCTAAGCACCTAAATTTAAAAAATCTTAATCAAAAACTATTTGAGATTATAGCATTTTTCAAAAAAACATGAAACATGAAACCCGTAAAATATCATTAGGTTTTTCAACCTGCCCCAACGATACGTTCATTTTCGATGCTATGGTTCATCATAAAATTGACACTGAAGGACTCGAATTTGATATTTTTTTAGGCGATGTGGAAGAACTAAATAATAAAGCTTTAAATAGTGAGCTGGACGTAACAAAAATCAGTTATCATGCATTTTCAAAAATTGCTGACAATTATTTATTATTAGATTCGGGTAGTGCTCTGGGATTTAAAAATGGACCATTATTAATAAGTAAACATAAGATTTATCCTGACGAACTGAATGATATTAAAATCGCAATTCCGGGACTGAATACTACAGCTAACTTGTTGCTTAGTATTGTTTTCCCAAATGCTAAAAATAAAAAAGAATATCTTTTTTCCGATATTGAAGATGTAGTAATGAGCAATGAAGTTGATGCCGGATTAATTATTCACGAAAACAGGTTTACTTATGAAAAGAAAGGTTTGAAGAAAATTATTGACTTGGGCGAATACTGGGAAAAAGAAACTGGTTTGCCTATACCTTTGGGAGGAATTGCCGTAAACAGAAATTTAAATCATGATTTTCAACTAAAAATAAACAGGGTTTTAAAGCGGAGTGTAGAGTTTGCGTTTGAAAATCCAAAATCGGCATATCCGTATATTAAACAGCATGCACAGGAAATGGATGAAGAGATAATGTACAAACATATTGAATTATACGTAAATAATTTTACAAAAGATTTAGGAATGGACGGGAGGGAAGCAATCAAAGTTCTTTACGAAAGAGCAATCTCATCGGGAGTTTTACCTGAAATGAATAAACAAATTTTCTTAACTTAGCAATCTTAATTCTTAACAGAAAATACAATATGATAATAGTTACTGGAGCAGCAGGTTTTATTGGTAGTAATATGGTAAGCAAGCTCAACAGCGAAGGTTTTAAAGACATTGTTGTTGTTGATGATTTTTCGCATCCTGAGAAGAATAAAAATTTTGAAAGCAAGATTTTTTCTCATAAGGTCCATCGTGATGATTTTATAGATTGGCTGGAGGAAAATCAGCGTTTTGTGCAGTTTGTATTTCATATGGGTGCCAGATCTGCGACTACCGGATTTCCAAAAGAAATTTATGATGTTCTTAACCTAAATTATTCAAAAGCAGTCTGGGGAAAATGTGTTAAATATGGCTTGCCATTGGTTTATGCGTCATCAGCAGCTACTTATGGACTAGGGGAGTTCGGATATGAAGATAATCACGAGATTGTTGAAAATTTAAAACCCCTTAATTTATATGGTGAATCAAAAAACGATTTCGATAAGTGGGCTTTAGCGCAAAAAAAGAAGCCATATTTCTGGGCCGGATTAAAATTCTTTAATGTTTACGGTCCTAATGAATATCATAAAGGACGCATGGCATCAGTTATTTTACATGCATTTAATCAAATTCAGAAAACAGGGGGGATGAAGCTGTTCAAGTCTCATAACCCTGATTTTCCAGATGGAGGACAAACACGGGACTTTGTTTATGTAAAAGATTTAAGCGAAATAATGTTCTTTTTAATGAACCACAGAAAAGATTCCGGACTTTATAATGTAGGTACAGGAAAGGGTAGAACATTCCTTGATTTAACAAAGAATACATTTAAAGGTATAGGCCTTGAAGAAAACATTGAATACATTGATACTCCGTTAGATATTCGCGATAAGTACCAATATTTTACCGAAGCCAATATGAGCAAGCTTCGTTCAATTGGTTATGACAAGCCATTTACAAGTTTGGAAGATGGTGTTGAAGATTATGTTAAGAATTACCTGATAGATCATAAATATAATTAGTCTAATTTTTGTTTATATCTTACTGAAAATTGCTTTAGGTGCATGAAGTACAACGGGCATTCTTGCCCGTTGATTCTTATCAGACAAGAATGTCTGATATACTTATTATTACTATTCCATTTTTCTAAAAATAGCTTTTGGTGCGTATAGGCTAAGAGTAACAAATCTTGCAATCATGAAAATCATAAATGCTGCCCATAATCCATGATTATAAAAATAGTGATGTAAAATAAAATATGAAGGAATAAACACTAAAAAGGTGGAAATAAGCATAGTATTTCGCATACTTGCAGATGCAGTTACTCCAATAAAAATTCCATCCCAGATAAAAGCTCCAAAAGTTATTACAGGAATTAGATAAATCCAGAATAAATAAGGTTGGATATTATTAATTATTTCCGTGTTATCAGTTAAAATTTTTAAAAGCAAATTATCTCCAAAGTAATAAGCTATGGTAAAAATACCTGCCATTAACAGTCCCCAATAAAATAAAAACTTTGACACTTTAATCAGATTAAATTTATCTCTTGCTCCAAAATATTTTCCTGCCAAGGCTTCACCTGCAAATGCAAATCCATCAACAACGTGTGCGTAAATCATAAAAAACTGGAGTAGCAAAGTGTTTACTGCCAGTAAAGTATCTCCGTATTTAGCCGATTTTGCGGTAAAGAACGATAAAGCAAATACTAAACTTATAGTTCGTATAAATATATCTTTGTTTACATTAAAAAACTTTTTAAGGGCATTTAATTGAAGAATTTCTTTGAAGTTTAGATATTGTTTTAATCTTTTCGAATTCTTTGACAAGAATATTAACCCTACAATTAATCCTAAATATTGTGCTAACACAGTTCCAAGCGCAACTCCATCCGATTTCATTCCGAATACCTTAATGAATAAAACATTGAACCCAACATTTAACAGATTAACAGTAATAGCAATAATCATCGGGATTTTAGCATTTTGCATTCCGATGTACCAACCTGAGATGGAATAAAGAGCTATTGTGGCAGGAGCAGCCCATATTCGGATATAAAAATATTGTCGGGCAAAAAATTCTACTTCATCACTACCGTTAATAATAAAGAAACTTAATAAATCGATAGGTTTTTGAATGATTAGTAAAAATACTGCACCAATAAATCCTACCAGAAGAGCTCTGTAAAGAATATAAAAACTTTCCCGAAAATCTTTTTTACCATACGATTGTGCAGCGAAACCACCGGTTCCCATTCTTAGAAAACTAAATCCCCAGTAAATGAAATTAAAAATCATGCTTCCCAAAGCAATCGCGCCAATGTAAACTTTTGAATCAAGATGCCCAACTAAAGCCAAATCAACAATTCCAAGTAAGGGAACAGTAATGTTACTAATGATATTAGGAATGGAGATATTTAAAATTCGTTTGTTCAAATTCAATTTTTTTGCAAAGCGAAAGTAATTTTTTAAAAAATAGTAAACAATTGGAATTAATCTTTGTTATAAAGTTAAATTAATTAGAATTAATCTAAATAAATAATATTTTTTAATAAAAACTTATAAAATTATGGTTTTTGAATTACCAAAATTACCTTATGCTTACGATGCACTTGAACCAGTTATATCTAAACAAACTCTCGAATTTCATCATGATAAGCACCATGCTGCTTATGTAAATAATTTAAATAAGCTGATTGCAGGAACTGAATTTGAAAATGCCGATTTGCTTACAATTATAAGCAAGGCTGATGGTGGAATTTTTAATAATGCAGCTCAGGTTTGGAATCATACTTTTTATTTTGATCAGTTTGGAAAAGGGAAAGCTGATAAGCCTGCAGCTCAATTATTAAATGCAATCAATACAAGTTTTGGATCTTTTGATGAGTTTAAAGAAAAATTTACTAATGCTGCAAAAACTCTTTTTGGATCAGGATGGGCCTGGCTTGTTAAAAAACAAAATGGGAGTTTAGATATTATCCAAACTTCAAATGCCGCAAATCCATTAACCGATGGTTTAATTCCAATTTTAACCTGCGATGTTTGGGAACATGCGTATTATTTAGATTATCAGAATAAACGTCCTGACTACGTTGGTAACTTTTGGAGCATAATTGATTGGGATATAATATCAGACAGATATTAGTTTGTTCTAAAAACCTAATATTTTTGGCTTAATGCAGAAACATTTAAGAAAAAGTCTCCAAAATTATAATTTTGGAGACTTTCTTTAATAAACTATTTTACTAGTCAATCAAATATATTTTTAATCTAAGTCTGTAACCAGTCCGGTTCCATAGTATACATTTGAAATAAGTACTTCACCTGGGAGTACATTATCGAAATACGTATCACCGGTAGAACCATAATCACCTCCTTGCGTACTTATAGTTCCATTGCTTTTATAGTCATTTATGTTTCTGGCATATCCATTTCCGGAATTAATTAATTCCAGGTTATTAATAACACCGGTTGAATTTACTTCAGCCCTGAATTCAACACCTGACCCATAACTTGCTAAAGAAGTAATAGTAACTGTTGGAGGATTACCCGGGTCGTAATTATCACCAGCAGAAATCCAACTATAACCTGCATTGAATGTAC
>JAIORB010000001.1 GCA_021108325.1 Bacteroidales bacterium
CATATCACTTTTTACATTCAGACCTTGATTGCCGTCGGACTTTAAAAGCACCATTGAAGAAATCGGCCTCGACAAGGAGCTAACTCTTTCAAAGGTACAAACGTTAGCTTAAAAATTCAACTGTTTTTATAGTAGGAAGATTGCCCCTAACGGTCCTGCCATAACAGTAGTGCGGGTTTTCGCTGTGTTTCATTGTCCACCGTTGAACAACTTTACTAAGATAAAACTTAGTCAGCAAACCACAAAACCCTGCATTGAATTTGAACGCGTGTTATAAATTGGCCGCCAACAACAACCTTGTCAGTTAAGCACTAACTATCAACGAAGTACAAAATTGTTTTAGTTTTTAGAAATAGCAAATTGTCCGAGATGGCAAAAAATGAGAACACATGCTTTGTATTACATCCCCATTATTTTTTCAATATCATACTCAATTACCTATACCAAATAACCATACATAAAGTTTAATTAGTCCTTAAGGCACCTAATTGACATCCCACAATCCTTAGTTCGGTAGTAACTGTACACATAGGAATTATAGTAGGCTATCATACGGTACCATGCTTGAGAATTATCAAACTCGGATGCAGTCCAAAATTGGGTTTTATAACCTAAATCACCAAACGTTCCAAATCCATTTCTCCACGCAGCTGGAAGAGCCTTAAAACCATAATTATCTGTTCCATTACCATTATTCTCTTCACTATACCAACCGCTTAAGGACTTTAACGCCTTACCTTCAACGCCAAAAAATCCATTAGCAGATAAATAATCTATCAATTCATTCCATTCCGTTTCGCTTGGTACATGCCATCCGTCTGGACAAATTCCTTGGACGTCACCAAGATTCACATTACTATTAGCATCATTATTCATTACCGCCGCCCATGTATATAAACCTCCATATGTATTTCCATTAGCTGAAGAATTGTTATAATAACAATAAGCCTTATCAGCATTAGAAACATTATCCCACATTTCAGTACTTTCAACTAAGGAAATTGCTATTCCATTAGCATAGTGTGTGGTTTTTAAATTTTCTGCCAGCCAGATTTGTTCACCAATTTTTACAATTGTATATTCATTTCCGTCAAAATCAGTTACCACACTATCTATAACAGTTACAATTACATTTTCATCTGTCATGTAATCTTTATCATCAATAACTTCAACTTCTATTTTATGTTCTCCTATTGAGATATCACAAGTATACCATTCAAATGTATATGGGGAAGAAGTATTTGATACAAAAAATTCAACATCATCAATATATAAGTGAACTTCCTTTATAATTCCATCTTCATCATTTGCATTAATGGTTATTGTCAAAACTTCTCCTTTTATAATTTCTTCACCTGTCACTGGAGAGACTATAAAACATGTTGGTTTAATGTTTTCAATTTCATTCTCACAACTATAAAATAATGTTAACAAGCTAATTATAAATAAATAAACTGGGATTAATACTGAATACTTTTTCATTTGTAATTTAATTAGAATAATACTTTTGTAAATTATTTCCATTAAAATATAAAAGATATGCATTATCTATTACAAAAACAAAATACAGAATGTAAGTTACTAAAACAAACTTAAACTTTAATTTGTGCGAAGCACAAAAGCGCGTAGGAAAAACTAAAACAATTTTATATCACACTTACCAAACCAATCTCGATAAACTCAGTATCAAATAGCACGAATAAACTATTCTTTCGTGTCAGAAAAAATTACCTTTCCAAAATGCAAAAGCTGTCAGAACGTGAAAAGAGACTCTTTAATTTTATGCTTACTAAAAAGAGTAGAATTGCTCGATTTTCAGAATTTTTAGCGGCTTATTTATAACTTATTTATAGAGGTAACCTTAACTCTATTTCCAGTACTTCTTTTAATTTAATAAACTCTTCATCAGTGAATCCGGTTACCTGATAAATAATATTGCCTTCACGATCTAATACAATATTTCTTGGAATATATTTTTCGGCAAATAACGAATATATTTTTCTTCCCGGATCAGGAACAATATTGAATGTATATGAATTCTTTTCTTTAAATGTAATCATCTCATCTGCCACATGTTCTCTCCCAAAAACAATTAACTCAAAACTTTCATTATCTTTATGTTTAGCCCAAATTTTATTTTCAATATAAGGCAATTCTTTCATGCAAATAGGGCATGATGTTGCAAAAAAATTCATAAAAACGACTTTGCCTTTAAAATCATTAATATTGATTGTATCATTGTTTAATGTAATAAAACTAAATTCAGGAACTGCTTGGCCTACTTCTGTTAATGTTGATTTTATTATATCAAGATTGTATTCTTTTTCTGCTTTTTTTTCTTTGTAGTTACAGGAATATAGTCCAATTAGAAAGATAGTTAATAATAATATTGTCTTTTTCATAAGGTGAATATTTAATTTGACTCTAATATACTGTTTTATATTTTGCTATAATTATTATTTTTTCCGACCTTGAATGAAAATTTTAAAGATGAATCCGGAAATATTTGAAAATATTATAAAATTTATCAATCAGTTTGTTGATTTTAAAGAAGAAGAACTAATTGCATTACAAAATAAAATTGAAATTGTTCAGCTTAAAAAAAATGAAATTTTTATTCAGGAGGGAGAAATTGCTGATCGAATAGCCTTTACAAATAAAGGATATCTTAAGGTTTATTATTATCACGAAGGAGAAGAAATAACACGTGATATAACACCTCTGCACAGTTTTGCAACTGCTTTGCCCAGTTTTGTTTCTCAAACTCCATCATTTGAAATAATAAGTGCTATAACGGATTGCGAATTAATAACAATAAATAAAAGTGATTTAGAATACCTTTATAGCAGCTTTCCGAAATGGGAGAGACTTGGAAGAAAAATTATCGAAGAAATGTTTGTCGAATCGCAAAGGAGAATTTATTCTTTTATAACAGAAACCGCCGAAATACGCTATAAAAAACTGTTAAAACAATATCCTGATATGATTCGCGATGTGCCCTTAAAGTATATTGCTGATTTTCTTGGAATTAAATTACAGTCACTAAGCCGTTTGCGAAAATCTTTGGAATGGTAGCATTTATACCTGTCATTCGATATAAAGCGTATCGCCATTCAGAAATCCCGAAATATTAATGAGTTTAATTTAAAAAGGTGCTAAGCGGTTAATTTTATAAAATACTTCAAAATTAGCAATCTTATTATTAGCTTGTTAGTAAATCCGCTAAGCACCTAAAGTGCAATTATTTTAGTTATTAGTTCTACTTTGACAGATTAGGATTTTTTAGTTTTTTTGCTCCATTCCTAAAGCTTGCCTGCGGCAGGCAGGGGTGAAAAACAGAAAAATCAACCTGCTCCCTTTAGTCCCGAATGCTTTCGGGAGGGGTAAATCAGGTTGATTTTTATAGAGTTATTTTTAATATGTGTCAAAGTAGAATTATATTGGACTCATTAATTATTTAACAAATGTTAAATGATTTTTCTGAATATTTTTCCGAAATTTGAAAATAAATCAATCTTAATATAAATTGTTTTATGAAACGACTATTTGACGAACCATTAAAGAAACATTACGATATAATTATTATTGGTGGTGGAATAACCGGAGCTTCTGTTGCTTATGAGGCTGCAACGCGCGGATTAAAAGTGGCTCTTTTTGAAAAGGGAGATTTTGGTGAGGCTACATCTGCCGCTACATCCAAATTAATTCATGGAGGTTTGCGATATCTTAAAAATATGGAATTTGGATTAGTACGTGAATCCCTTTTAGAGCGACGTAATTTAGAAAATATTGCACCTAACTTTATTTATCCATTGCCATTTATGATTCCAACATACAGTAATCTGAAAAGCAATAAGTTAATATTGTTTATTGGAATGGTACTATATGATTTACTATCATTTGATAAAGGATGGACATGGGATAAAACCAAGAAGCTAAGAATCCATAAAACCATAAGTTCTAAACTTACCAAAAGACTTGAGCCCTTAGTGTTAAGGAAAAAACTTACCGGATCAAGTATTTATTATGATTGCCAGAATATAAATCCGGAACGTTTAACATTAGGGATATTGAACTCTGCATTAGCAAATAGAGCTGAAATCAGTAATTACGCTAAAGTAAAATCATTTATAAATGAAGAAAATATTGTTAAGGGAGTTAAAGTCGTCGATCTTTTAAATGATAAAGAATACGATTTTACCGCCGATTTAACAATTAATTGCACTGGACCCTGGAGCGATATAGTATTAAATTCTGCCTCGAATGGAAATGGGAAAGAACATCGTATTCGCCGGTCAGAAGGTATTCATATAATTACAAAAAGAATTTGTAATAAACATGCGGTGCTGACTATGACAAAAGATGGGCGTCATGTAATGTTAATGCCGTGGCGCAATCATTCGCTAATTGGCACTACTGATAAAGAATACAATGGGAATCCTGACGATTACAAAGTATCAAAACAAAGTATTCAGGAATTACTGGATGAAATTAATGAAAATTATGGTGCCGAAAAATTAAAATATAATGATGTGCAGTTTGCTTATGGTGGTATGCGCCCTCTTGTAGATGATCAGACTGAAGGTTCGTATGAATCATCACGTAAATACGAAATCTTTGATAACGCAAAAGAAGGACTTGATGGATTATTGACAGTAGAAGGTGGGAAATATACAACCAGCAGGAAATTGGCAGATCATGTTATGAGAAAAGTATCTAAAAAGCTGAAAAGAAATTTAGGAAGATCTGTAACTCATAAGAAATATTTAGTGGATTCCGATATTAGAAATATGGAAAGTTTTATAAAACAACTTGTTTTAAGATATCCACAATTTCCGGAAGCTACAATCAATTATGTTGGACGAAATTACGGATTACAATGCCATACTATTTTCCGGTTGGCTATGTATGATAAGCCCCTCATGGAAGTAATAACAGAGGATGGAGAAATTCTTGCCGAGGTGGTTTATGTTATTAAAAAGGAAATGGCATATACATTATCTGATATATTATTCCGCAGAACAGGGATTGGCACATTAGGTTATCCCGGAGATAAAACATTCAATAAAGTTGTTGAAAAAGCTAAAGAATATTTAAATTGGGATGATAAAAAAACTCAACAAGAAATAGATAAAGTAATGGGAATTTTTAACTTGCCGAAATAATATCAGATTACTTTAAACCTGAAATTTAAAATTTATGAAAACATATCGGGATATTTTCAAATGGGGCGATAAGCGAGAAACTACGATTGATAAGGGAACTATAAATGTAATTAAAGAAAAATTCGGATATGCCGATTCTGAATTGGAACAAAAACATTTATACGGAAATCAGGAAGTAAATCTTGAACCTCAAATTCAATTAAATAAGGAAATTCTTAATCATCTTACTGAAATTGTTGGAAAAGAAAACATTCAAACAGATGATTTTTCCAGGGCAAATCATGCTTTTGGCAAGTCTTATTACGAATTATTAAAACTCAGAAAAGCTGAAGTATCAACACCCCCTGATGCAGTTATTTATCCACGATCAGAAGATGATATTGTTAAAATACTGAATATATGTAATAAAAACAGGATAGCTGTAACTCCTTTTGGTGGTCAGTCGTCAGTTACACGTGGAGTAGAAACACCAAAAGGTGGAATAAGTCTGAATTTAACAAAACATTTTAATAAAGTACTGGATGTTAACGAAATAAATTCTATAGCGACTGTTCAGTCAGGTATGTTCGGTCCTGCATTCGAAGAGTATTTAAATAATTATGGTGCAAAATATTCTTGTGGACACTTCCCGCAATCGTTTGAGTATTCAACTGTTGGTGGCTGGGTAGCAGCAAAAGGAGCAGGGCAGGCTTCTACAGGTTATGGAAAAATTGAGAATATGATTTTATCCATGAAAGTAATAACTCCTTCGGGTATAATTGAAACTAAAACATACCCGGCCAGTGCACAAGGATGGGATATACATCAAACATTCATTGGATCTGAAGGAACTTTGGGTATTATAACTCAAGTCACTATGAAAATTCGTAAATATAGACCTGAAAACACCAGATATACTTCATTCATTTTTAAAAACTTTGAATCAGCAGTTAATGCAATGCGAACTGTAATGCAGAGCGGGATAGGAGTTCCACATTTATTTCGCATATCCGATCCTGAAGAAACTGAAATTGCTTTTAAGACCAAAAATTTCGATGGTACTTTTGCTGATAAGTTCTTAAATGTATTAGGTTATAAATCTCCTGAACGTTGTTTGATGTTTGTTGCTGTAGAAGGAAGTAAATCCTATACTAACCAGGTAATATCTTCAATAAAAAATATTTCGAAAAGGTATAAAGCGTTTTCTTTAGGAGCTTCACCAACAAAAAAATGGCTGGAACAAAGATATTCAAGCGCTTATCTACGCGATCCATTAATGGATTTGGGTATTATGACAGACACACTGGAAACTGCTGTTATGTGGGATAACCTTATACCATTATGGAGTGCAGTAAGAAAATATTTAAAAACTCGCGAAAAAATAGTTGCAATGGTTCATATTTCACATGTTTACGAAAATGGAGCAAACCTGTATTTTACATTTTTAAGTCCTATGAAAAAGGGTGATGAGTTGAACGAATATACTGAATATCATAAAGGCATAATTGAAACAATTCAGGCAAATAAGGGTTCTTTGTCTCATCATCATGGAGTTGGACGAATGCTTGCGCCATGGATGGAAAATGAACTTGGAATAGAAAGTTTGAATTTAATGCAGGCAATAAAAGATCATTTGGATCCAAATGGAATAATGAATCCGGGAAATACTTTAGGTTTAAAACCTTAATATAATAATAAACCTAACAGATTTTGAAAATCATGGAAACAAAAGAAAAACAATACGTTGTAGTAATAGATGCTGGCACACAATCAATACGTGCAATAATTATTGATTTACAAGGCAATATTTGTGAAATTGAACGAACACAGATAGAACCATATTTTTCTGAACAACCAGGATATGCTGAACAGGATCCAGAGTATTTGTGGAATAAGCTCTGTGAAACTTCACAACGATTGATGAAAAATACTTCAGTTGATATTTTCAAAATCAAAGGATTATCAATCACAACTCAACGTGGGACTGTTGTTAATTTAGATAAAGATGGCAAACCATTGCGACCAGCTATTATATGGCTCGATCAACGAAAAGCAAAAGTTGATGGCTGGCCGAAGGGAATTGTAAAAAAAGGATTACAAATAATTAATATGTATGAATCTCTGGCTCATGCAATTAAAGATGGGGAATCGAACTGGATTCGTCAAAATCAACCTGAAATATGGAAAAAAACTCATAAACATGTTTTTCTTTCCGCTTTTTTCCATTATCGTCTTGTAGGTAAATTCATTGATTCAGTAGGCAGTACAGTTGGTTTTATGCCTTTCAATTATAAGAAACAACAGTGGTCAAAGGCAGGAGCGATAAATTCAAGGCTTTTCCCTGTTAAACGCGAAAAACTTGCTGATCTGGTTAAGCCTTCCGAACTTTTAGGGAACATTACCGAAGAAGCAGCAAAACAAACCGGATTACCCGCTGGTTTACCGGTAATAGCTGCTGCAGCCGATAAAGCATGCGAGGTTTTGGGTTCCGGATGTATTACTCCTGAAATAGCCTGTTTAAGTTACGGAACAACAGCTACAATAGAAACTGTTAATAATAAATATATTGAAGTTATTAAGTTTTTTCCTTCGTATCCAAGTGCAGTTCCCGATCATTATAATACTGAAGTAATGATTTACCGTGGATACTGGATGATAAACTGGTTTAAGAACGAATTTGGTCATAAAGAAGTTGAGCTGGCCAAAAAAACAGGTAAAACACCTGAAGAACTTTTCGATGAAATGATTAAAGATATTCCTCCCGGATCTATGGGATTAACTCTGCAACCATACTGGTCGCCTGGAGTTAAAATACCCGGTATTGAAGCAAAAGGAGCAATAATTGGTTTTGGTGATGTTCATACTCGTGCTCATTTATATCGTTCCATTCTTGAAGGCCTTACATATGCTTTAAGAGAAGGAGCAATTCGTACTGAAAAGCGAACGGGTGTTAAAATTGAAAAATTACGTGTATCCGGTGGTGGTTCACAAAGCGATAATGCTATGCAAATGACAGCCGATATTTTCGATATGCCTGTAGAAAAACCACATACTTATGAAACTTCAGCTTTGGGCGCTGCAATAAATTGTGTTGTAGGTTTAAAACTTTATCCTGATTTCCAGACAGCAATTAATAATATGTGCAGGGTAGGAGAAGTATACCATCCAATACCTGAAAACCGGGATATTTATAAAAAATTATTTGATAAGGTTTATATGAAAATGTATAAGCAATTAAAACCTCTATATCACGATATCAGGCATATTACGAATTATCCAAAAAAAGAGAGTTAACTCGAAACTTGGAAATGGTTTACGAGTATGATTTGGCGGGGATTTCGCCTTGTTTCATTATCCGCTGTTAATAGAATTTGAAGATAGTAATTACTTGGCTAACCACCAAAACCCCGTATTTTTTCTGATGCATTGTTATAACCCGTTACTATTCGAAAAATTCATCTAAACATGATAAGCACAAACCTTTATATACATCTGAATTTAAAACATTTCCACTACAATCTGTACAATCTTTTCTTATTACTTTAAACTCTTCTCGACAAATTAAACATCTTACTTTTGTAGAGTCAGGCTTATTAGGAGACAAAAAAGTCCACTTACTATTTTGTCCTAAACCCAATTTATTAAGAGTAGTATTACATTCAGGACAATAATATCTTCGTGCTTTCAAATCTACTTTTAAATGTTTGTTTAGTTTACTTTTACCTAATTCTCTTTCCGTAAAATCAAGAACTCTATAAAAAAGAGCAACTTCTGCATCCCAGTCACTATAACCAAAAGTTGGTTCATTAACAAACATTCGAGATAGAAATACTATCCAACTTTCTTTTTCATAGAAAATAGTAAAGAATTGTAATATTTTTTCTAATATGTATTTATGGTCAATTACCTTTTTACCCAATCCATGTACTAATTTATTTCTCTTTATTCTTAAATTATCAAAAAGTTCTACGAATACTTTTAAATTAAATTTCTTGTCACTAATCGCGCAAAATACAGTTAACAAATTTTCACCTGAAATGGTTAGCATTTCATCAAAATCTTTATCTTTTCTTTCCGGTAAAGTAGGCCAGTCTTTTTTATTGTTTTCTATAAGAAGTAGAGAACTGTGTTTAGAAATTTCATTTTTCATTAAATATTCAACTCCTTGATATAATAAAATTAGAGAAGCTCTAACTGTAATTTGATGATAATCCCAAATTTCATCTTTATTCACTTCTTCTTCTACTGCAGAATTATACTCAGCTAATTCATTAAAAGAATTACCTATCTGAAAAAGCATCTCAAAAGCCTTTGTCAAACATTCGATTCCTAAATTTTCATAACTCCCTTTATCTGGTATATTAATAATCATATGTCTCGTGCCTTAGAATAGTAATGGGTTATAACTACTTTTTATCCACAATATCCCTCCCAAACGGCGTAAGTGCCAGAGAAGCAAGCTTAAAATGCTGATTTCCAAAAGGAATTCCAATAATTGTAATGTATAGAATAATTCCGAAAACTACATGTGACAATGCAATCCAGATACCTCCGATAAAAATCCAGATAATGTTAAAAATAATGTGAAGACAACCACTTGATCGCTCGCTTGGTATTGTTGTTTTGCCAAAAGGCCAAAGTGCTAAAACACCTAATT
>JAIORB010000130.1 GCA_021108325.1 Bacteroidales bacterium
TTATACAAATGTATAAATTTTCATCAACATATTAGCTTTTCAAATAATTGATATACCATAACTACGAGTGCCTTAAGTTTGAAATGCCCAGGATGATATAATATTCGTATCTTCTTCATTTTAATCTTCTTATTTTATAATGAGTACAGAGTATTGAGTTGTTAGCTGTCAGGATGCAAATGTCAATGCCTAAATAAGGTTGACCGTTTTTACTTTCTTACTACTAACCTTTGTTTTTACATTAAGAGCTATATTAGAGCCTAAGGTTTGTTTTCCATTGCGAATATAAGAATTCTCAAATTCAATTGGAGAATTCCTTTGTAACTCTATATGTGGTTTTTCGAAATTATAAAGATACACACTTCGGTCAACTTCTCTTAGTAACTCTTCAAAACTGTTTATATCCCGATGTATTAGATAATTATTTTTTATTACTCCATTGAGTCTTTCGGCTTTTCCATTTTCCCAGGCATATTCACACATACTATTTATGATAGTATATTTTCCTGTAAGTTTTAAAAATTCTTTATCATAATATTGACCACCTCCATCTGAATGAAAAATTAAACCTTCAACAGATTGTTTTTCCTTTATCCTTTGTTTTATAGCCATTTTCAATGCCGGTAAAGTAGTTTGTTCTGTTGTTAGCCTTTGAGAAACATGATAGCCTACTATTTTTCTTGAAAAAGCATCAATAATAAACGTGATATAGTAAAACCTTTGGTTGACTTCAAAATAAGTAATATCACTTTGCCATACTTGATTCATCCGAACTACATTTATATCTATCAATAAATTATCAAATCTTATGACACCGGAACTGTCAGTTGTCCTATGCCAATTTTTTGTTCTTTTGGACATAAGTCCTTCCGACTTACAAAAGGCTTCAAAAGCATCACGCCCCATACTTTCAGGCTTTAATTTATAATACATATCTCTCATGCCCATAGTAGGATGATCTTCTCTTATCTGATAAATTAATAACAGCAATTGGCCCTGCTCTGATTTTAGCAATCGAAACCTATCCATCTTCTGATGAAAAGCTTGTTTACTTATGCCTACACTTTGATACAAACTATTCATGCTGAATCCGTATTTTTCTCGGTGTTCCCAGAAGTATCGGATTGTAGAGTAGAAAGTTTTTTTTTAATATCTATGCCATAGGTCTCTTCTGCTATGTCTATCATTTTATCTTTAAAGTCTATTAAGACTTGTTTTTGACCAATTATTCTTTCCAACTCGGCTACCTTCTTTTTTAAAGCTAATAGCTGTTTGGTATCGCTTTCTGTTTCTACTATCAAGCGTTCTTTATTATCTTGCATACTGCCAAATTTGTTGAGCCATCTGTATACATTTACTGATGACACTTCATATTGCTTGCAAATTTCGGAAACTTTTGTCTTTCCTGTTTCAATTTCTCTTACTTTTTGAATTTTGAAACTGTCACTAAATTTTCTGCGACGTCTTTCTGACGTACTCATTTTTAATTGTTCTCTTCTTGCCATTTTTCCACTTTAAAATTTTAAATTTGTTCTTAAAAGTGGTCAACTTATTTCAGGCATTGACAAAACAAATTTATTTTTTTGTTGAAAAAATATAAAATTGTCTAATCACTCAATTCTTAATTTAGTAATTTGTAATTTTAGCATATTGAAAACTTTAACAAATGATTAAATACGGCATTAGCGAGTTAAGTATAATTTCTGTTAGAAAAGAATCTAGTAATCAAAGTGAAATGACAAGCCAGATATTATTTGGGGAAACTTTTCAAATACTAGAAGAAACTAATAAATGGAGTTATGTGAAGATTACTCTTGATAATTACGAAGGATGGATTAATTCAAATAGTATAACAGAGCTTTCTGAAGATTCCTTTAACCATATTAATTCTAATCCATGTCATGTAACACAAAACCTCTCAAATATCATTTTAAATGATAAAAATGAGCAAATGATATTGCCAATGGGTTCGTCATTACCAAACATTAATAAAGTCAATAAAACCTTTATAATTAATAAAAATCAATACCAGTTACACGAAAGGTATAATGATGATAAACCAGATATAGTTAATTTATCAAAACAGTTTTTTAATAGCCCTTATTTGTGGGGAGGAAAAAATCCATTTGGAATTGATTGTTCAGGTTTTATTCAGGTAGTATTCAAAGTAATCGGGAAAAAACTTCCTCGTGATGCAAATCAACAAGTAAATTTAGGAAGTACAGTAAATTTTATTTCAGATGTGAAACCTGGGGATCTGGCTTTTTTTGATGATGATGAAGGAAATATTATTCATGTTGGAATTATATTAAATAATAATGAAATAATTCATGCATTTGGGAAAGTACGCATCGACAAACTTGATCAACAAGGAATTTATAATATTGATCTTAAAAAATACACACACGAATTACGCGTTATTAAAAGAATTAAATAATACCTGTTGAAAATGGGCAAATTTTATATTTTAGTTTTTATAGTATCTGTTGTCATCATAATTTACGTTATAAACAATAGATTAAAACAAAAAGAAAGAGAAAAACATTTAACTGATGAAAATGATGAAAATTAGTTTATTAGTAAAATAGTAAAACGACCCACCTTATTCAGGCATTAACAAGGACAAACGCATGAAAAAATACTCTTGCCGATTAAATTTAAGAAAAATTGAATAATGAATATTGATTACTTTCAGTGAAATCGCTTCGCTAAGTTAATGACATTAACACCTTGGGCCTCGAACCTTAAACCCTGAACCATTATGATTTATACTTATGCATATCCACGACCTGCACTTACCGTAGATATTATTATTAAAAAAAAAGCTGGAAATTCTTTTTATGTTTTATTAATAGAAAGGAAAAATGAACCTTTCAAAAACCAGTGGGCATTACCAGGCGGGTTTGTTGATATTGATGAAGAAATTGAAGATGCTGCTTATCGCGAACTAAAGGAAGAAACTTCAATATCAGACATTAAATTGAGCCAATTTCGCACATTTGGAAAGATTGGCCGCGATCCAAGAGGAAGAACAATTTCAGTTATTTATTCAGGCGAATTAATTAATCTTAAACAAAAAGTAAAAGCTGGTGATGATGCAAAAAACCTAAATTGGTTCCCTTTAAATAAACTTCCCAAGCTCGCATTTGATCATAATGAAGTAATACATTCTTATATTATGCATAAAAAAAGCTCCTGAAAAGGAGTTCTTTATTTCAATATATCAAAGTTTTTTATATAATCATTCCTGCAGCAACAGTATTATTCGTTGCTTCGTCAATTAAAATAACACTACCTGTATTTCTGTTTTTTATGTATGAATCAAAGTAAAGAGGTTTTGTTGTTTTAATAGAAATCTTTGCAATATCATTTAATCCAATCTTTTTATCTTCTTTGTCATGATCAAGTGTGTTAACATTAATTTTATATTTAACATCGCGAATAACGCATCTTAGATCATTGGTAGTATGTTTCATTGTATACTTTCCTCCAAGCATCATTGGTTTTTCATCAAACCAGCAAATCATCATTTCAATATCCTGACCTGACTTTGGTAAACCATTATCTTTAATTATCAGGTTTCCACGGCTTATGTCAATATCATCTTCCAAAGAGAGTGCAACCGATTGTGGTGCAAATGCTTCTTCTACATGACCTTCAAGAACATCTATCGATTTTATTTTTGAGCTTAAACTCGATGGTAATACTTTAACTTTATCACCTACGTGAAATACTCCACCTTCAATTCTACCTGCATATCCCCTGTAATCATGATATTCCTCTTTCATAGGACGAATAACATGCTGTACAGGAAATCTTGTATCATTATGGTTAATATCGCTTGCTATATGAATATTTTCTAGCAAATACATTAAAGTAGGACCATCGTACCAATCCATATTTTTTGACCGGTCAACAACGTTATCTCCCAGCTTTGCACTTATTGGTACAAAACGAATATCGTGTACATCAAGTTTTGTTGAGATTCTGTCAAAATCAGATTTAATGTTTTCAAAAACTTCTTCTTTATAATCAACCAAATCCATCTTGTTTATACAAACAATTATATGAGGAATTTGAAGTAAAGAAGCTATATAAGAATGTCGTAAGGTCTGTTCAATTACACCATGTCTGGCATCAATTAAAATAAGAGCAACATTTGCAGTTGAAGCTCCAGTCACCATATTTCGAGTGTACTGAACATGTCCGGGAGTATCAGCAATAATAAACTTTCGCTTAGGAGTTGCAAAATAACGATAAGCTACATCAATAGTAATTCCTTGTTCTCTTTCTGCACGTAATCCATCTGTTAATAAAGCAAGATTGACTTCACCATCGCCTGTTTTTAAACTTGCCTTCTCTATGGCCTCCATTTGATCTTCGAAAATAGCTTTACTATCATATAATAATCTGCCAATAAGTGTACTTTTGCCATCATCAACACTACCTGCAGTAGTAAATCGCAAAAGCTCCATATCTAAGTATCCCCTATTATATTCTTCTGACATATGTAAAAATTTAAAATGACTAAAATATTTATGAATGACTAAAATAATTACTAAACATTTTAGGCATTTATAATTTTAAGTATTAAAAATAACCCTCCTTCTTACGATCTTCCATAGCAGCTTCTGATCGCTTATCATCATAACGGCCACCACGTTCGGTAATTCTGGTTGAAGCAACTTCTTCAATTATTTCTTCAAGCGAATTTGCTGTTGATTCAACGGCTCCGGTACAAGTCATATCGCCAATAGTTCTGAAACGCACAATTCTTTTTACAGGTATCTCACCTTCTTTTAAAGTAACATATTCACCTGCAGCTAAAATAGTTCCATCACGATCAACAACTTCTCGTTCATGTGAAAAATATAAATTAGGAATAGGGATATTCTCCAATAGAATATATTGCCATACATCCATCTCTGTCCAATTACTTATTGGAAAAACTCTGAAATGCTCGCCCATATGTTTACGACCATTAAATATATTCCAAAGTTCAGGACGCTGATTTTTAGGATCCCACTGTCCAAACTCATCTCTATGTGAAAAAAATCTTTCTTTCGCTCTTGCTTTTTCTTCGTCGCGTCTTCCGCCTCCCATTGCACAATCAAACTTCATAGCTTCTATTCCATCAAGGAGTGTTGTTGTTTGAAGTAAATTTCTACTCGCATTTACTCCTGTTTCATCAACTACTTTGCCCTGATCAATAGAATCCTGTACATAACGAACAATTAATTTTGTTTCCGTTTCTTTCATCAATTTATCTCTAAAATCCAACGTTTCCTGAAAGTTATGCCCGGTATCAATATGCATTAAAGGGAAAGGAACTCTTGCAGGCCAAAATGCCTTTCTTGCCAAATGAAACATTATTATAGAGTCTTTTCCACCGGAAAACAACATACACGGATTCTCAAATTGTGCAACAACTTCACGAATAACATATATTGATTCTGATTCTAATTCTCTTAAGTGATTTATCCTGTATTTATTATCCATTATATGTGTGATTTACTAATAGAGATTGCAAAATTAATCATTTTAAAATTCTATCCTAGGTATAAGGCTGTCTAATATTCTCTTTACAGATTCATCAATACTTATTTCAGTCGTTCTAATTTCAACATCAGGGTTTTCTGGATTTTCATATGGAGAGTCGATACCGGTAAAATTTTTGATCAAGCCTGCTCTGGCTTTAGCGTATAATCCTTTTTCATCACGTTCTTCACAAACTTCTAATGGAGTATTAACAAAAATTTCAAAGAAATCTTTTGGTCCAACAATTTCTTTTGCCTGATCTCTTATCTCTTTTGTTGGTGAAATAAAGCAATTAATCAATATAACCCCACCCATCATAAACAGTTTCGATATTTCAGCTATTCTTCTTATATTCTCTTTTCTATCTTCTTCTGAAAACTTTAGGTTATTGTTTATTCCGGTTCTTACATTATCACCATCCAGTAATTTTGTCAAATATCCTCTTTTATGCAGTTCCTGCTCTAAACCTTCTGCAATTGTTGTTTTACCGGAACCTGAAAGCCCGGTAATCCAAATAACAATTGAATGTTGATTTAAAAGTTCTTCTTTATCCTCTCGTTTAAGAATTTTATCGAATGTAGGATGGATATTATTGTCTTTACTAACCATATGCTTAAGAATTTAAAAATGTAAAGATAAAAAAGTATTTTAAAAACAGGTCTCAATAAAAAACGCCTTCTGAAAAATCAGAAGACGTTTTTAAATTTTATTAATTATAACATTTTATCTTCTAATAATGCTATAAGGAATATCTCTCTCAATATTTTCTGTTTGAGAATTCTTATCTCCGGTTCTTGTTAATGTGTAATCACAAGTAACACCCCACCAGTATCCTGATTCAGGCAGATCCGGTGTTGAGTTCCAGAATAAAATCAAATCACAAGTATTTGCATATCCACTATTAAAATCACTCATACCTATTCTACCATAAGCTCCACCATAAGGTCCCCAATCTGTAATAATCTGATCTTCACCTAATACTTCATATGATAAAGGATCTATTGTAATATAAGTTGAAGATGGCCCCCACCATAGATCATAAACAATTAATCCATAAGGTTCTGCAGGATCTAGTTCAACAGTACAGGTATATTCTGCAGTAGCAGTACCATCATACTCTTGTACATCATAAGTACCTACAAATAAATCTATATACAAAGGACATACAATTGGTGCCAAAACATTAAAGTTTTGTCCTTCAATATTTCTTTGTGCAGGACTTTGAGTAATCTCTCCAGTTGGCAAGTACCCAGGTAATAAACGTCCATCAACTGTTGTTACATTTAAGAAGAACATAAAATCATCACCTCCTGCAAGATCTGTTGTATCTGTAATTGCAGCAATTGCAGCAACAATATCTGCTACATCAACTGAAACAGTTGCAGGAAAACTAGTAATCGTTGCTATATTACCAGGGTTTTCGAAATCTCTACTAAAGACAGGTACACTATCAATAACTGTAGTAGTACCATATACTACCATTAAATCAACACTTGAAGCCTCTCCATCCTGCAAAATAGCTATATCAAATTCTAAAGCCAAACTTGCATAATTATATGAATTAATTGTTATATCAGAAGCATCGGTTCTATGTATGGAAGCAGCAACACCAGGCTTCATACCGTCTGGTGTAGGCAAATTAGCTTCTTCATTGCAAGAGCTAAAAAATGTTAATGCTATTACAAAACTAATTATTATTTTAAATATTTCTTTCATTTTCTTAATATTTAGTTATTTACGTTAATTAATTAATATCCCAAAATACATTATCAGTTGTAATGATCTTTTGTTCAGGAGCATTAGTATTCAAATCAAGCTCTGAATTTGGATATGGGAATGATAAAGGATAACCTCTTGTACATTGTGTTGTAGCAATTCCACTTCCATCAGGGCCTCCTGATTGTTCACCATCATTTGAATTTGCATCAAACATAACAGGGTATCCGGTTCTCCTGTAATCAGTATAAGCATCTACATTTGCTCCCCAGCTTTGAATCCACTTTTGAGTCATGATCATTTCAAATTGTTCTGCTGCAGAAGCTGTTGTAAATTCTGACATAATTAGAGTAATATAATCTTCATCACTGCTTAAATCACTAAAGTTAGGAGCACTTTCTCCAGTTCCATCAATAATAATATCAATTAAGTCAAATGATGCTCTTACAGCGTTTTGAAATAATACCTCTGCATTCCCATTAACTGTAATTCCTTCTTCTAATGCCAATTCTGCTTCAATGAATAATCTGTCAGCATAAGTTATAAAACGCATTGGAGCATTTCCTAAAGCATCATCAGCCCCAAGTGGTTCAACATTTAAACTATCAGTTATAGCTTTTGCAGAGTCTGCATTATTAAAATAGATATAATCATTATATGAATCATATCTACCACCAACAGGATAAAAGCCAACCATGGTAAATGTACTTCTACCTGCATGGTCACGATTTGTACCTGTAGAACCAAAATAAATTGATACAAAATCACCATTCATATATTCAGGTGGATTCTCTGTTGAAGACCTGTGTTGATTACAAAAGTAATAAGGGATTCGTGGATCTGTTATACCGTTATAAATATCCATGTTTTCACCATTTAATATTTCGAAGAACCATGGACTTATGTATGTACTAATTTGTGATCCGGAATACTCATCAACAAAACCAGGATTACGATTTTCAGGATTATTGGTAATTCCAAAGTACATCATAAAATCTTCACCACTCTCGATTAAATCACCTGCAAGTAATGTATTTACAGCTACAGCATTAAACATACTTGTTTCTCTGACCTGGTTATATAATTTCAATTTCAAAGTATTAGCTGCTTTAAGCCATAAATCAATATCGCCACCATAAATCATATCATCAGCACCTGGTACAAATTCGTTTACAGAAGTTGTATTTTGTAAATCAGCAATTCCTTCATCAATCATAGTAAATAACTCGGCATAAATTACTTCATCATTATCAAAAACAGGAGAAATAATAACTGGATCATTCACTTCAGTATATGGAATATCTCCCCAGATATCAACCATCTGGCTATAAGCATATGCTTTCAAAATTTTTGCAATACCAACATATTGCATATAGTCATTTTCGATACCAACTTCAATTAGTAAATCAAGATCAGTTAATGGACGGGAATAAAACAATTCCCAATATCCTTCTATATCATCACCGGCAATTCCATACTGATCAATACCTTCTCTGGTTGATATCTGATGTGTATACACTCCTGTTACATAACCCAGGTTCATGTATCCTACTGAAAGATAATCAGCAATATCATACTGTATACCTGGTAATAAAAGATTAATATAGGGAACATCCGGTTGGTTAGGGTTTTTATTTACATCTAACCAATCTCCTGTACAGCTTGTCAACAGTCCAATTACTGTGAACAATACTAGTATTTTATATTTCATATTTCTCATTTTTTTAACTTTTTAGTCTTTTATAATTTAATAGTTAAACTAACACCATACCTGCGAACTGATGGTTGATTTGAGTATTCAATTCCCTGAACATTTGATGCTCCATAACCATTAAGTTCTGGGTCAAGATTAACATGTTCCGGTAAATTTGGTGTGTAAAACCATAAGTTTTTACCTGAAAATGCAACAGATACTCCTCCAAAAGGTACTTTATTCAGAAACTTTTGCGGAATATCGTAGCTAATGGACACATCCGACAACCTTAATACAGTTGCATCATAAACTCCCCATTCTCCTGCAGAATTAATAGCGAATGAATTACCAAAATACAAATCATTCATACTAATCTGAGTTGTGTTTGGAATAGTATTCCCGTCTCCATCTAAAAGTGGTTCTACTGTATTTGGGTCACCATATACACCTGGAATAATATATGAATGTTCTCTATCCTCAGTATCTTTAGTAACACCACGGCCTAACAAACTAACAATAGAATTTGACCACAAGTCTCCACCATGAGTATAGTTAAATAAGAAACTAAGTGTTAAACCTTTATAACTTAAGGCATTCGTTACACCTAACTTGAAATCAGGATTTGGGTCTCCTATTGTTGCAAGGTTAGGATCTGTTATTAATCTTCCATCTCCCGGGTTAATTAATAAGTTCCCTTCATCATCACGTGCACTAACCGACCCTCTTAATATACCATAAGGTTGGCCTACTTCAAATACAGGACTTGGGTCACCAA
>JAIORB010000106.1 GCA_021108325.1 Bacteroidales bacterium
CGCTCGCTTGGTATTGTTGTTTTGCCAAAAGGCCAAAGTGCTAAAACACCTAATTTCAGGGTTTGAATTCCAAAAGGAATACCAATAATTGTGATCATTAAAATTAAACTGCTAATAAAGTATTCAAGAGCAATTATAATACCACCAAATATAAGCCATAGTATATTTCCAAGTATTCTCATAACTCAATCTTTTTATTGTTAAACTTTTAGTTTTTCACCTTCTGATTTTGCAATAATCACAGCACCACAGCTATCACTCCATACATTTGTAGCAGTTCTGAACATATCAAGAATTCTATCCACTGCCAGAATTAAACCTACGCCTTCGAGTGGTAATCCTACAGCAGTTAATATAATTGTTATCATAACTAATCCTGCCATTGGAACACCTGCAGCTCCTATTGAAGCTAACAATGCAGTAATTACAACAATAATTTGTTGAACTACACTAAGTTCCATTCCATATGCTTGTGCAATAAATATAACGGCAACACACTCATAAAGGGCTGTTCCATCCATATTTATAGTTGCGCCCAGGGGTAATGTAAAACTCGTAATTTTATTCGATACACCTGAATTATTTTCAACAGCTTCCATTGTAAGTGGAAGTGTAGCACCTGAAGATGATGTTGAAAAGGCAGTAATTAAAGGAGTTTTTACAGCATTAAACTGTTTAACAGGGTTAACTTTTCCAATTAGTGATGTAATCAAGGGTAAAGTAATTATCCCATGAATAACCAAGGCTAAAATAACTGTTCCCATGTAAAGACCCATACTCTGCATAAGTGCAAATAAATCGCTCTGTTGTGCTACTTTTTCAGCCACTAAACCAAATATTCCAAACGGGGTGAACTTAATTATAAACAAGGTAACCTTCATCATTACTTCAAATACAGCATTAAAAAAGTCCGATAAGACACTACTATATTTTTTATCAGCACGTGTAATGAAAAAACCAAACAATAGGGCAAAGAATATAACAGATAGCATTTGAGTGTTACTCGAAAAGGATTGGAATATATTATCAGGAATTATTTTAATCAATGTAGTACCCAAACTATCGGGTTCAACATCCAAATGAACAGCTTGTGCCAGATTTAGGTCAGCACCAACTCCTGGTTTTATAATGTTAACCAATATTAAACCGGTAATAATAGCAATGGTACTGGTCATTATATAATACAAGATTGTTTTTGCACCTAATCGGCCAAGATTTTCAGCATTTCCAATATTTGATACGCCTGAAATTATTGAGCTCAATATTAATGGTATAATAATCATTTTCAGGGCTCTAAGAAAAACCTCGCCCATCCAACTGATATATTTAACCTGATTTTGGAAAAAAATTCCAAATAATATGGCTAAAACAAGAGCAATTAATATTTGCCAATGCAATGCTATTTTTTTCATAACTAATGAGATTTGAAAATTCGATTATAAATGTAATAAATTGAATACTGTTTTAATGAAAAAATAGGAGTTAAGTTGAAATATTGAAATAATTGCACAAAAAAGATTGTATTTGAGAATTTAATATTCCGTAATTGTATACAATTTGAATTTAAATATCAAAATCTCGTTGGGTTAATATTTAATATAGAGAAGTAGATTCTGTACTGATATGTAAAATTATTTTAGAGGATAAGTATGTAGCTCTTGTTTATCTTGATTACATATGTAAAATACCGGTAATTAACATTTGTAACATAGGATTTAATCGCAATAGTTTACAATTGTATCAGAAATTAAGTGTAATAAAGTTTACATTTATCAATACTTACAAATTGTAACCGAATACTTGCTCTAAATTTTCATTATATTCATATTATCAGTTAATTACAATACTTGAATAAAGTAATTATTTATTATTTTTAGTTTATTTAGCCAAATAAGCCGTTTTAAAGGCTGTATATTGTTTGTAAAAACAAGTAAACTAATGATTTAGTAATTATATATAAAGTATTAGTTTATTTATGGTGTATAATTGGAATAAGGCTTGTATTCAGTACTCTTTTGTTACCTGATATCACTTGAAAAATAGGTAATGAATAAGTGCTATAAGTAACATGTATACTAATATAATTACTATTATATCAAAATTTACACATTACTTAATCACAACTCTTGCATAATATTGATAATAATCTGCCATATCAAACATATAAGTAGATTTAGACAAGTTTACTAACTGTCTGGATTTACATATGTAACCAGTAAATAAATCAATTTAATTCTCATTTGTAAACATTTATTGTATTACATTTGTAATTATTAAATATACAACTATGAAAGAGCGCATTATTCAATTTTTAAGTGAAAATAACCTTACGTCTACAAAATTTGCTGATGTAATAGGTGTGCAACGTTCAAGTATATCACATATATTATCAGGACGAAACAAACCCAGTTTTGATTTTATAGAAAAAATGCTTGTAGCCTACCCCAAACTGAACGCACAATGGTTAATTACAGGCAAAGGGAATATGTTTACTAATCAACCTTTATTATTTTCTAAAGATGAGGATCAGGCTCAGAATAATATAACGCCACAAGAATCCAATATTCAAAATCTAATTAAAGAAGAACCAGCTATAGTCGATTCAGAACAAGAGTTAGATAATATTCAAAATAAAGAGCTTAAATCGAATAAAATGCAAAATGATATTGAACGTGTAATAATTTTTTATTCCGATGGATCTTTTAAAGAATATAAACCTGATTAATATTTCATTATTCTATGTTATCTTTGCGAAAAAAACATGTATAGAAATATAATTCGGCCACTATTATTTTTATTACAACCTGAAACTGTTCATCACTTAATTGTAAATTTCCTTAAAATAGGCTTTAGAATTCCGGGAATCGCTTACTTAGTTAATAAATCATTAACTGTTAAAGATAATCGCTTAAAAACTATGTTTTTAGGTATTGAATTTGATAATCCTGTTGGTTTTGCTGCCGGATTTGATAAAAATGCTGAAATTTACAATCAGTTTGCAAATTTTGGTTTTTCGTTTATAGAGATTGGTACGGTTACACCTAAAGTACAAGCAGGTAACCCTAAACCACGTTCATTTCGAATACCTCAGGATAAAGGCCTTATTAACAGAATGGGGTTTAATAATAAAGGGGTTGATTATGCTGTAAATCAGTTAAAAAACAAAAGGCATAAAACAATAATTGGTGGAAATATTGGTAAGAACACTGCGACCTCTAACGATGATGCTTTAACTGATTATGTTATTTGTTTTGAAAAACTGTATGATCATGTTGATTACTTTGTAGTTAACCTTAGTTGCCCAAACATTAAAGATTTACGTAAACTTCAGGATAAGGATTCTACAATTACAATTCTAAATAGGCTAACTAAAATCCGAAGATCGAAATCACCATACATACCTATTTTATTAAAAATATCGCCCGATTTAACCAACGATCAACTTGACGATGTTGTTGAAACTTTCAATATTACCGGAATAGATGGTATTGTTGCAACAAATACTACTGTTTCCAGGGAAAACCTGGTAACAAACAAGAACCGAATTGAAGAAATTGCAGATGGTGGTTTAAGCGGGCAACCTCTTGCAAAACGTTCAACTGATATTATAAAATATATTACAGATAAATCAGATGGAACTATACCTATTATTGGTGTAGGAGGAATTATGACTATTGACGATGCAATTGAAAAACTTAATGCCGGAGCAACTCTGATACAGTTATATACAGGGTTTATATATGAAGGTCCTGCATTTGTGAAAAGAATTAATAAGGCTTTACTAAAGAATAAATTAATATCATAACCAAAAAAAGAAGCCTGAAAAGCTTCTTTTTTGTGACCCAACAGGGGCTCGAACCCTGGACCCCATCCTTAAAAGGGATGTGCTCTACCAGCTGAGCTATTGAGTCAATTATTTTGCGACTGCAAAAGTAATATCTTATCTTTTAAATCCAAACAATTCATGGAAAAATATTTAAATATTTTTTACTTAAACAATGAATTGCAAATATCTACGATAAAGTACTTAAGATATGTGTTTTATATAAATAAAAAAGTCAGAACTTATGCTCTGACTTTTCGTGACCCAACAGGGGCTCGAACCCTGGACCCCATCCTTAAAAGGGATGTGCTCTACCAGCTGAGCTATTGAGTCAATCGGAATGCAAAAGTAAAACCTTTTTCTTTAAATAAAAATATTTTAAAAAAAATATTAAAAATAAATTTTAGATATTATTGATTTAATAGTACCCTCAGTTTGTAACTGTAAACTTATGGGGAAATTATCTGGCAAATATTAATAAATATACTTATCAAATATTAGGAACCCCGTATTAATAGTACAAGGAGAGTATCAATATTTTTTTCCTGGATGATGCAAAATTTGTGCTTGCCAGAGTTGTAGTAAAATAAATTGTAAAAGACATTTTATACCAATTCTTCTTCAAAGTGTCGTTCCGTTTAATCGGGATGATACTTTAAAGTCTATAACGACATTAAAACTAAAAAGAAAAATATTTAGATCGTTCAAAGGGAAATTCTCTGTATTATTGCAACAAATTATTTCAAAATTAGATGGCTAAAGAGCTGAATTAACCTTTTAAATAATAAATATGTATACTTCTGAAACAAAAGTAAGAGTTCGTTATGGTGAAACTGATAAAATGGGATATGTATATTATGGTATCTATCCCTTATACTACGAGGTTGGACGAACTGAGTTAATGCGCAAATTTGATTATTCTTATAAAAAAATTGAAGATATGGGTATAATATTGCCTGTAAAATCTCTTGACGTAAAGTACCATAAAGCAGCTATGTATGATGACCTGTTGACTATCAGGACTACAATTAAAGTGCTCCCTGGTGTTAGAATAACATTTTATTATGAAGTGTTAAATGAGAATAACGAATTACTTAATGAAGGAACTACAATGCTGATTTTTGTTGATGAAAAAACCAGAAAACCACGAAAAGCACCGAATGAATTAATTAAACAATTAGAACCATATTTTAAATAGTAATAACTGCACATAGCGATTAGGGAATGTCTTGAGATGTTCCCTTTTTTATTTTAAATCAACTATTTAACATACAGTTTTAATTTTTTTTTAGTGATTATTGTAATGAAAACAGAACATGTTCGTCTTGTAATTGAATTAAGCTTGATTATAGTAAAACAAAGTACAAATTTAAAACAAGAGAATTATGAAAAAGATAATAACAATAGTAGTTTTAGCTGCATTTCCGTTTATAATGAATGCACAGGATTTTGTGGATAATTTAATTAATAAATACCAGGGCGAAAAAGGCTTTACCACAGTAGTAATTAATAGTACATTATTTGATATTGTTGCTGCAATCGATGATGACGAAGATCTTCAAAAAATGAAGGGAATGATCGATAATATTAGAATTATTGCCATGGAAGATCATTTCTCCAGTTCTGATATTAATTTTTTCGATGAGATGAAATCGCAGGTTGACACAAAATCTTATGTAGAATTAATGACTGTGAAAGAACACGACAACGATGTTGTATTTTATGTAAAATACGCAGGGAAAGATATTGAAGAGCTCCTTTTGGTTGCAGGAGGGCACGATGATAATGCAGTTATAAGCATAAAAGGAAAAATCAATTTAAAAGATTTAGCTTCTTTATCAAATTCAGTACATATTTCAGGATTTGAATATTTAGACGAATTAGAAAATCGTTAAGAAAGGGGGAGAAATATCTCCCTTTCTCGAAATTAATTTGTAATTTTCATGGTCTTGAATTGTGAATAAATGACTGCTGAAGCTTTTAAGGAAAATATATTACCACTGAACAGAAAACTGCTTGGGTTTGCAAACAGATTTCTGCAAGATATAGACGATTCCAAGGATATAGTGCAGGAAATATATATCAAACTTTGGAATATGCGCGATAATTTAGATAAATATAATAGTGTTGAAGCTTTAGCAATGCGAATGACAAGAAACCTATGCTTAGATAAAATAAAACTGAAAAAAACAATACCTTTAAATGGAGATATAAAGGAGGAAGTATCAGACGAATCTTTAATTAAGGAAAAACAAACAGACCTTAATATTGCGGTATTAAGAGCAAAAAATGCAATAGAGAAGCTGGATGAACCACAAAGAACCATAATGCAATTACGTGATATACAAGGGTATGATTACGATGAAATTGCACAAATACTTAATATGAATGTTAATACTATTCGTGTTAGTTTATCAAGAGCAAGGAAAAAAGTCAGAGAATTTCTGTTAAATAAATATTATAACCATGGATCTGAAAAAAATAAAAGCTCTGTTAGAGAGATATTATAACGGAGATACAACATCAGCCGAAGAAAAGATCCTTCGTGAATACTTCAGTAGCGATGTTGTCGATAAAGAGTTTATCGCTGATAAAGATATCTTTTTATATCAAATTCGTGAAAATGACATAAGTGATAATATGCCTGATATTTCAAATGAAATATGGAATAATATTAACAATAACAAAGAAGATAAATTAAAGAAGGATAACAATTTACGGTATGTATTCTTAAGAATTGCCGCAAGTATAATTATATTAACAGGCTCTTTTTTCCTACTTAAAAATCAAGTATTTAATAAAAATCAGAATATTCAATTTACTGATACTTATGATAATCCAGAACTCGCATACCAACAGGCAAAGGAGACTCTTTTATATGTATCAGCAATATTAAATAATGGTACCGATCATTTAAAACCAATTCAAAAAATAAATGAGGGAACACAAGAATTAAAAAAACTATCAAGCTTTAATGAGGGGCTCGAGAAATTAAGTCCTCTAAATACATATAATGTAGCAGATAAATATTTTAAACAATAAAACCATGAAAAAGATTATTTTAATATTAATTGTAGCTTTTTTGTCAATACCAGGATTTTCGCAGAATACTCCGGTAGATGAACTGTTCGACAAATATAGCGGGAAAGAAGGTTTCACTTCGGTTTATATAACCAGCTATATGTTTAGCATGTTTACCGATATAGAAACAAACGACCCTGAATTTGATGAACTAATGAAAAATTTAAAAGGAATTAAAATATTGGCAACAGATGAATCTTATAACGGAAATGCCAATTTTTATAAAGAGATCATTGATAAAATTCCTATGTCGAAATACAAAGAATTAATGGTGATTAAAGAAAAAGATCAGGATGTGAAATTTCTTATCAATGAAAAAGATGGCAAAATAATTGAGCTTTTGCTTATTGCCGGGGGAAAAGATGAAAATGTACTGATTAGCATAAAGGGAAATATTGATTTGAAAAATATTTCAAAATTGTCAAAATCAATGAATATTAACGGCTTAGAACATCTTGAAGAAATAGATAAGAAATAAAATACTTAAACAATTGTACTTTACTTTAGGTGCTTAGCGGATTTGCTAACAGACTGATAATAAGATTTGCTGAATTTGAAGTAGTTTATAAAATTAGCCGTTTAGCACCTTTCTAGTAGAATGTGAGTTAAATAGCAAACTATAAACAAATGAAGTATACAAGTGAATTATTATTTTTGCAACTCAACTTTAAGTAATCGTATATAATATAATACAAAAATATAAACACATGAAAAAAACAATCTTTTTAATAGCAATTTTATTAATTGCACAGTATTCTTGCATCACAGATCAAGACAAATACAAAGAATCAGATATTTTTGAAGAATACGAAGCTGAGAATGGATTTACTATTCTTCATCTTCCGCCGGTTTTGTTTAAAATAATTTTATCTGTTTCTGATGAATCCGGGGTTGATTCAAAAGAACTTCTTGATAAAATTGAAGTTATCAAGTTTATGTTTTTCGAAGAAAAAGATAAATCAATAAAAATAGGAGATTTGAAAAGTTCCATGAATCAAAAATTAGAGGAATTTAATTATAATTTATTGACCCGTTTTGCTGAAGAAAATAACGATATATCAATATATATAATAGAAAATGAAAAAATTATTTATGAAGTTTTAGTGACAATAATTTCTGATGAAGAATATATCAGTTTAAACCTTGTTGGAAATTTAACACAAGATGAGATCATGAAAGTATATAAATCTATTAATATGCAAAAAATTCATGATTACGGAAACTAATTAACTTTTTACAATATGTTCAAATGAAGAGCGGAATTGGATTTCCGCTCTTTTTTTATTTTTGGCACGAAACTTGAAATATGCATCAAAGTAACTAAAAAAATATTGACGCGTATAAAATTTTAGTATAAAAAAGATTAAATGAAACCTTTTAACATTTTTTTACATCTTATATAAGAATTGCTTTTAAATTTTAAATTAATACTAACCAAAATCAATAAATTATGCAAAACATGAAAAAATTATTAGCAATGATGCTTATGTTAGCATCGGTATTCTTCTTTGCTTGTTCTGATGATGAAGATGAAAAATTATCAAAAGAAGAAACAAAGACCGAAATTACCCAGTTAAGTACAGACCTGGCTGATAAGTTAACTGAAATGGAACAATCAGATGGTATGGTTGCCATGGAAGCCTTAATGAATATGCCGGATCCATTTGCAAGTACATCTAAATCAAATGATAAATATGTTGTACTGAACAATATTCAGAAATATTTGCTTCCATATAACTATGTTAAAAAAAGTACTGAAAAATCTGTTTTTGAAGCAGACCATTTTGATTTTGACAGATGGGTTGGGACATATACATGGAACAATACCGTAGAAGCCTGGGATCCTGATTACGGAACTCCTTCTAACAAAATCATTATTATTTTTCCTGCTGATTCAACAGATATGGATAATAATAATGCAACAATTACTATTCATAATTATGATGAGATTTTCATTGATTATGAATATCTCCCAACTGATGTTGATGCTGATTTATATATAAGCGACATTAAAGTTGTTGACATTGATTTAACTGCAGTATGGTTTACAAGTGGTGAATATACCGGTGAACCAACATCTTTGGATGTTAGTGTTTATTTAATTCCATTTGAGTTTACCGGTGATTTCAGTCATACAAGTACAGTTGCCAGCATTAATTTTGCAATTAATTACGATGGTGCACAGTTTTTCTCGGCAGGAGTTGGTGCAACCTGGGCAAATGCAGGAGATTCACTTCCTAATAATATCAACGGTTACATACAGTTTTTCGAGGTTAAGTTTCAGGTTAATATAGATGTTCTGGATCTCATAACAGTTATAAATAATGCAGAAAGCTATGGAACTGGAGAAGAATTATTAAATGCAATAAATTCAGAGATTGATGCTTATGTTACTGTTAGTGGCACATGGGCTGCTGATATTGAGTTAGGCATGGATGCAGAAGATGAATTAGACATATTATTTGTTTATGCTGACGGAACTTCAGAATCTGCAATTCCTTATTTCCAGGAACTTGAAGAAGATCTAGCTGATTTCTTTGGTTCCTTAGAAGATTATTATGGTGACTGGTAGAAATTTATTTTTGATATATTGAAAGGG
>JAIORB010000086.1 GCA_021108325.1 Bacteroidales bacterium
AGAAACTACGATAACATATTCGTTGGAAAATTCAACTCATGTGCAAATTAAAATATACAACATCCAGGGACTTCTTATTCGCACGCTGGTAGATGAACAAAAGCCGGCAGGAGAACATCAAGTTATTTGGAATGGCCAAAATGCGCAAGGATTAAATGTGTCGGGTGGAATCTATATTTGTAGCATAAGCGCATACGGACGAACTATAGGGAAGCGTCTTATGTTCTTAAGTAAATAAGTAATAATACCGTTTATTATTTATAAGATTTGTATAATGAAGTAAATCAATGGTAATGTTGCCAAAGATAAAATGGTTGATAAAAACAGATTTTCGGTAGCGTGGATATCATCACTCCCATATTTTTTTGCCAAAACAACAACCATTGCCATGCACGGCATAGCAGTTTGCATTACAACAACCGTTTTAGCAATATTTCCAATATGAATGTTAAATACCGAAGAAGTTATATTAATTATCAATAACAAAAGAAAAGGAATAAGTAGCATTTTATTGAAAATGAGCATATAAATCTCAGTTTTTCTGAAAGCTGCAAACACAGGATTTTGGGCTAAAACAGCGCCAATATAAAGCATCGCTAAATATATGGTAGTTTTACCTAAGCCGGAAAACGGAGCATCAATATATTCAGGAAGTTTAATATTTAAAGCCAGCATTATTATTCCTATAGCAAATGCAATTGTATTTGGATTTATTAAATGTTTTAGACTTTCTTTAAATGTTAAATTTTTACTATTGTTAAATTCAAATACTCCGATGGTCCAAATATAAATATCCTGTGTAAGATGAAAAATAACAGCATAAAGTAAGCCTTCGCCACCGGGAAAGAGAGCCGAAAACAAAGGGTAACCCAAAAAAGCAACATTTCCGAGCATTGTATGTATTAAATGAATATTTCCCTTTTTGTCTTTAATTTTTAAAATTGTTCTGGATATTTTACCTGTAAAATACAATAAAATAATCCCTACATGCGATAAAATAAATACTAACAGGCTGTTATTAAGAATTTCGCGATTAAGTTCAACATGAGAAACCGAAGTAATTATAAGAGCTGGTAATGTGATGTTAAAAACTATAGATGCAATACTGTTTTTAACTTGTTCGGTTATTACTTTCAGTTTAGTAGCAACTACGCCTATTATGGCAAGTAATGCAAGAATTAATATCTGGTTAGTTATTATGGAAAAATACATTTATCTCTAAATATGTTACAAATCTAACAATACATATGATTATCTACTTGTGTATGGCTTCTACGGTTGCTACTCAAAATATTCTTCTATTAATTCAGGATATTCATCATATATTTTACCATTTAGACTTCTCCCATTGTCTTTTTTCTTTCGTTTTACACCATCAGCTCCCCAAATTCCCCATTGTTTGAAGAAAAATGCAACCTCCTGTTGTTTACACTGGTCTTTTATATTTATTGCCCAATCACTTTGCATTGGTCTCGCTTTTACACCACTCTCTCCGCCAACAATTACCCAATGAATATCTTCCAGGTCAAGAGAACCAATATCATCAAGTAATGGTTCAATCGAAAGAAATCTAATTGTTGCATTAATATTTCTCAAATAATCAATTCTGTATTTTGTTTTACTGTTTTCAACTGTTACTCCAAGCCAGACATTTTTTGGCAAAATCTTATCTTTAAAGTATTCTGCCATTATCCTCTCTCTTTTTGTCAATATTTGATATGTATGATGTGGTGTTCTTTCAATAATATCAAAAATTGCATCAAGATATGCAAAAGGCATTTCTTCGTGAAACAAATCGCTCATTGAATTTACAAAAAACTTTGTTGGTCTTTTTATATTTAAAGGTTGTTCTAACCTTTCAGGCATTGCAGTAAACTCAAAACCATTTTCATAGCCTTTTGTTCCCATTGCCTTTAATCGCCTTGCCATTGCTTCTGCATAGCAATTTTGACAACCTGCACTAACCTTGCTGCAACCAACAGAAGGGTTCCATGTCTGTTCTGTCCATTCTATTTTACTTTTTTTCATTACTATACTATTTTAAATTTAGTAATTTCTTTAATATCATCAGCTATTCTCCACTTAGAGGAATTCGTAATTTCCTCGTCACTCGTTGAGAATACCTGTAATTTCTTTTTATCATATTGCTCTTTTATAATTTTTTTAACTTGCTTTGGAGCAAAACCTTCTCTTATTGTAAAATCACAAATTTCCTCATTAGTTAATTCTGATTTTTCTTTTAAGTAACTCAAAAAACGAGATTTAAAATCATCAAAATATGTTGATGCTTCATATGATGAAAAAATCCTTGATTGGTTTAAATCTTTTACATTTACAGTGCTACCATCATCTGTATTCTTAATAAGAATTTTATTCATCAATAACATTCCTTTTTGATGAGATGTAATTAGAAACAAACCATTTTTTGAAAAACCACCATCTAATAATACAGAACGAACATAAGGTGTTGAATTTTTCTTGTTTACAGTTATTACGTTTAACAACTTTTCTCTAATTGAGTGCATATAATTTTGAGCATTTCCATAATCTACCATACCTTTTGTAGTAAATTCTTCAATAAAACGACGAGTTTTATGTTGTTCGTCAAACGCTTCTGTTGTAGTAAAACGATATGTGTGAAATAATGGAGAGAAAAGTAATATTTCGGTAAATGAAAGTTGCATCAAGTTTTGCAAATCATTCATTTTAACATTTGCATATGAAAATGGGTCAAGAAAAAAGAATTTTGGTATTTTTTGTTTTTCAGGTTTGCGAATTAAATCTGATAAAATATCTTCATATTTCTGATTTTTCAAGATTATATTTATAATGCTTCTATCGAATGAAATTTTAGAAAGTTCATTTTCTAAATTTTTAATATTTTTCTCATCTTGATCGTTAAATAAAATATGAACCTTAATATTTTTTCGTTCTTTTAGCTGCTTTGAAGTTAATATGTATTTAATACGATCTATTAGAATTAAAGGGCTTCCATCTTTACTGCCATTTTTACCTGCCCCACAAAACAAATCAGCAATTAAACAAGTACCGTAAGTCATTAAAAGTTTTGGCAAATAACCTTCAATATACTCTTTATATATTTTTGTTTTTGCTAATGTTAAGGCTGTTTGCCTATCAAAAAACTGTTTTGTTTTTACCATATCATATGCTCACTTCAATAATGTTTATTTCTTCTTCTGTCACTGTCAGCTCAACTCATAAACCATTCTATCTATTTCTTTATCGGTTTGGTTTATTTGAGCTTGCAGATTGTTAATTTCTGTTTTATAGGCTGCAAAATATTCTTTTCTTTAAGTTGTTTTATTTCTGAAATTTTCGCAACCGAATAATTTTCTTTAAATTTATCAAATACCTTATCAACTAGCTCTTTATCAAGCTGTGTTAAGTGATTTCTTATTACTGATTTTTGAAATATTCCCATTATAAACTTTCGATATTATTTTAAATTATAAAAATACAAATTATCTTGGTATGCAGGAAAAAAAATAACTCTTTAGGAATATGTTATTTAGTCATATTTAGTCATATTTACTCTATAATTTGACAAAACTAAATACGCTTAAGTTTTAAGTGAAAATTTGATTATCTAAATATCAACTTGTTACAAGCGTATTTTTAAAATCTTTTTCAGGAAGATATTTCCAAAATCGTTTAGGTAAGAATTGCATGTGCACTTTTATATTTTTTCTTTCTTTAATGTTTATTGTATCATAATAACCTTTCCAGAGCTTTTGAAATAATTTTTCACTCACATGTAAAACATCATTATCTACTTTACCCGATTCAAAATTAATCTTTTGTTTTCCTATAGTAATTTCACAAACATTTTTTAAATCATAATAATACCCAAATTTTCGTCGGGTATCGAAAATTACCCACTTTTGATCTGCAAAACGATTTCTGAAATGTGCTACTGTAAGCGGAATTACATTGTATTTTGGGTCGAAAGATGCATAATAGATATCATCTACGGTTTTTTGAAAACGAACAAACATTAACACCCTTTGAGCTTCTCTACCTACCTTTTTCTGTATGTTATTAAGTTTTATTACAGAATCTTCGCTAAAATTAACTTCAACATTATATGGTGTGTCAATAATTAACTTAATATAATTGTATATAATCATTTCAATTTCAGATAATTCAGATAAAAAGGCTTTAAAAAT
Organism: Bacteroidales bacterium; assembly: GCA_021108325.1. GTDB lineage: Bacteria > Bacteroidota > Bacteroidia > Bacteroidales > UBA12077 > UBA12077. The sequence continues at coordinate 4,188 of JAIORB010000086.1, forward strand.
TCTTTGACAATTCTGTTCGTTTGATTTTTCTTTTACCTGATTCCATATTTTATCAAATTTATCTGAATCTGTTATTATATCGTACTTTGTAGCAAATAAGTCATCTTGAAAAGATTTGGTGCTAATAATTTTGTCGGGCTTAATATTTAAGTCAATAGCATCATTTATTGCAGTTAATAAACCTTCGAATGTCTGGTCATATATAAATAAGTTCATAATGGTAATGGTTTAAGTTACAGAGAATAAACTAAGTTGTTTGTATAATGGTTTATTGAATTGTTTAACCGATTTGTTTTCAGATAATAGAATCTTCTTTACATTTTCGGGTAACAGTTCATTTATTGTTGGAGCTTTAAGTTCATTACAAGTAATAAAGTATTTCGCTCTTTTAAGTACTACTCCAATCCTTTTTAAATTAGATAAATTAAGTTTACTATATTTTCTTCCTAATATAATTTTCTTAGCAGATAATACACCAATTCCCGGTACTCTTAAGATAGTCTCGTAATTTGCTTTATTGATATCTACAGGAAATAGCCATGGATTGCGTAAAGCATAACTCAACTTAGGGTCAATCTCCAGATCAAGATCAGGATGATCATCATTTACAATTTCGTTAATTGAGAAATGATAAAACCGAAACAACCAGTCAGCTTGGTACAATCTGTTTTCTCTTTTCAATGGTGGCTCATTAAGCGCAGGTAATCTTTTATCGTAGTTATTTACAGGAACATAACCTGAGTAATATACTCTTTTCAGGTTTTTTGAATTATATAAATTCCCCGCAAGGTTTAAAATTCTTTGGTCGCTATCCGGTGTAGCTCCTACTATTAATTGTGTACTTTGCCCGGCAGGAGAAAATCGTGGCGCATGCCTGAATTTTTGTCGCTCCTCCTTATTTTCAATAATTTTGTTTTTGATCGTATTCATCGGATTAAGAATACTTTTGAAATTTTTATCAGGAGCTATCATTTTAAGGTTTGATTCTGAAGCAATCTCAATATTTACGCTTAAGCGATCGGCATATAAACCAGCTTGTTGCTGCAATTCATCACTTGATCCGGGAATCGATTTCAAATGAATATAACCATTATAATTTTGTTTTAATCTCAAGTCCTTTGCCACACTAACCATGCGTTCCATTGTATAATCAGGGTTTTTTATAACACCGGAGCTTAAGAACAAACCTTCAATATAATTTCTTCGATAAAACTCAATAGTCAGTTCTACTACTTCTTTAACAGAAAAAGTTGTTCTTGGAATATCGTTACTTTTACGATTAACACAATAAGCACAATCGTAAATACAATAATTTGTTAACATCAATTTTAACAAGGAAATACATCGGCCATCTTCTGTAAAACTGTGACAAATTCCCCATGAACTGGCATTTCCCAAACCTTTCCCGCTATTAGGCCTGTTACTTCCACTTGATGCACAAGAAACATCATATTTGGCTGCATTTGCCGAAATTTTTAGTTTATTTACAGTTTCAGGTTTCATTTACAAAAAATATATACTAAATATATTAGCAAATATACTAAAATAATCTGCATTAAGGCTAATTTGTTTAGTATTTTTTGTATATTAGCACAAACTTTACTTTTAATATAGCCTTTAGCAATTTGCTATTAGCTTTTAGATAAATAAAAACAACTATGAGAAATTTTAGATCACTAAACATCTGGAAAGAAGGAATAGAATTAGTAAAAAGGATTTATAAACTAGCAGAATTACTGCCCCCTGAAGAAAAATTTGGATTAAAAAGTCAAATCTGTAGAGCTGCAGTATCAGTACCATCAAATATAGCTGAGGGTTGCGCAAGAAATAGTGAAATTGAATTTAAAAGGTTTCTGGAAATAGCTATAGGATCATCTTTTGAATTAGAAACTCAGTTGATAATAATATCAGAACTAGAGTTTGTTTCAATTGATAATATAAATTCTATATTTGAATTATTAAATCATGAACAAAAAATGATTAACAACTTAATTAGCAAAATTAGAACCAATAGCAAAATGCTAAAGGCTAATAGCAATTTATAGTAAACTTGCATCTATGGAATATATAGGACAGAATATCAAATACTTACGCAAATCGAAAGGATTAACACAAGAAGAGTTGGCCAAAAACATTGGTGTAAATCGTGCTATGATAGGCTCTTACGAAGAGAACAGAGCGGCTCCTAAATTGTCTGTTCTTCAGGATATTGCTTATTTTTTTAATATATCCATTGATGATCTTATAAAAATAAGACTTTGGACAGACGCAAAAACCACGGCCATAACTGATTTTGTAAAAGGTGATAATTTGCGGGTTATTAGTACTGTGGTTGATAAAGATAATAAAGAACTAATAACAACCGTACCTATTCAAGCTTCTGCGGGATATACAAAAGGATATGCCGATCCTGATTACATTGAAGAACTTCCCCATTTTTCAATGCCCTTAATTGAATTAAGCAAAGACAGAACCTATCGTGTATTCCAAATCAAAGGAGACAGCATGGAACCAATAAAATCAGGTTCTTACATAATTTGTGAATATCTGGCAAACTGGGAAGAAATATATGATGGTAAGCCATATATCCTAATTTCGAAAGATGATGGAATAGTTTATAAACGTTTATATAATAAAATAAATGATTCTGGTGAAATTATTCTAAAATCCGATAATCCGGAATACAACACTTATTCTTTAAAAATTGAAGATGTGCATGAAGTGTGGAAAGCATTAGGCTTTATAAGTTTTAATTTACCCGAATCTAATGAATTAAATGTGAGCAAATTGCATAATATGATTATGGATATGAAAAATGATATAGAGAAATTAAAAAAATAGAAATTTGATGAAATTCGGTACTCTAAACTCGCCTGCCGGCCGGCGAGGCAGGGCAAGACAGGTTTCTCGCTCAAGTTTTTAAGTTTTTCTTAGTTGTTTTTTATCCGACTGAATTTTCTTTTCCTTTAATCTTTTTTCCTTGGATGCTTTGGTTGGCTTGGTTTTTATACGTTTTCTAGGTTTTCGCAGAGCTTTCTCCAATAAATCAAAAAATATTTCTATTGCTTTTTTCTTATTCCCTAATTGTGTTCTCTCGGAATCTGATGTTATAATTAAAATACCTTCAGATGATACTCTGTTTTTTAGTTTGGTTTTTACTCTATCCTTCTCGTTATCTGCAAGTAATAACGAATTGTCAATATCAAAACGCAGTTCAATTTTAGTAGAAACTTTATTTACATTCTGCCCTCCACTCCCGCTGCTTCGCGATGCTTTAAATCTTAACTCTTTTAATATTAACTCTTTATTTATCATTTAATAAATTAATAGTTTAATTAAACTATTCTTTATTGTTTATGTATTTATCAATAAATCTATAATAAAAACTAAAAATGCCACAAAAACACCAAAGCACCAAATTTCACAAAATAAAAAATATCAACCAAAAGAAAAATTGTATAAATATGGAATTAACGTATTCATGCCTATATTTGCTTTATTCACTCCAAAAGCTTGTTTGGAACTAATAAATTTAAACACTTTTGTGATGAATTAATTGTGAAAAAACATGAAAGAAAGATTTGTTATGATACTGATTTTTGTTTTTGCCTTTATTCTACTTGTTGATATATACTCATTTAAGGGAATAAAATTGCTGGTTTCGGGATTAGAACCAAGTATTATAAAAAATGTGATTTATGTAGTTTATTGGATTATACCGATTTCAGTTATATCTTTTCTACTCTATTTTAGGACATTACAGCCATTTGAAAGAGACCCTCGAATATTCAGTAATTTCTTTTTATTGGCCGGATTATTTCTATTGTTTTATGTTCCTAAATTGGTATTCATAACTTTCCATTTAACAGAAGATATTATTCACATTAGCAAATGGATTATAAGTAAATTTTCGAAATCGACTGGAAATGATATAATCGGTAATGTTCAAGGTATTTCAAGAGCAAAATTCTTATCGCAATTAGGTTTGGTTTTGGCCGCAATACCATTTACCTCCATATTATATGGAATGGTAAAAGGACGATTTAACTTTAGAATATCGCACGAAAAGCTTTTATTTCCAAATTTACCTGAAGCTTTTAATGGATTTAAAATCGTACAAATATCTGATATTCACATAGGTAGTTTTCTAGGACATGAGAACCAAGTAAAGAAGGCAATTGAGTTAGTAAATGAACAAGATCCTGATTTAATTCTGTTTACCGGCGATCTTGTTAATAATTTTGCGGAAGAACTAAATGACTGGATACCAATATTAAGCAATTTTAGGGCTAAATATGGCAAGTTCTCTGTTTTAGGGAATCATGATTATGGAGATTACTTTGAATGGAAAAATGATGCTGAAAAAGCACAAAATCTTGATAATCTGAAGAAAGCCCATGAAGACATAGGTTTTAGATTACTTTTAAACGAATCGGAACCAATTGAGATAAACAATTCTAAAATTGAATTAATTGGAGTTGAAAACTGGGGTTTGCCTCCTTTCCCGCAACATGGAAATTTAAAAGAAGCAATGAATGGATCATCCGAATTACCATTTAAAATTCTAATGACTCATGATCCATCGCACTGGGATGCAGAAGTAATTGAAAAAACAGATGTTGATTTAACATTATCAGGGCACACACACGGAATGCAATTTGGAATTGAAATAGGAAATGTGAAATGGAGCCCGATTAAATATAAATATCCACGTTGGGCAGGTCTGTATAAAGAAAATAATCAATATTTATATGTAAATAGAGGTTTTGGATATATTGGTTTTCCCGGTCGTATTGGAATGCCTCCCGAAATTACGGTTCTGGAATTGAAAAAAGCATAAAAAAAGGG
>JAIORB010000148.1 GCA_021108325.1 Bacteroidales bacterium
CCTGTGGTTTCTGCCCAGTGATTCGAATCATTCCAGGTTCCTGTTCCGTTTACCCAATATCTGTTTTGTGCGAGTCCGTTATTTATTGAAGATATAACAATAATAATAGTCAGAAAATAAAAAATAGAATGTCTTAAATTTTTCGACATGAGCTTAAATTTTTGGCCAATTGTTAATAAAATACATGCAATGTTAATATTTTTTTACGGCAAGGACGGGTTTTTGTTTCAAAAATATTAGTAGTATGGCATTTAGGAGTGTTTTTTTATTAACATCTAAATTTAAAAAAAATTGTAAAAAGCTCTATATGTTAATAACTTAAGTAATCTAAGCTTAATATATCAAATTTTTAATTTCGCTCAAGCTCCTGTATTACAAATCGTTTGGTGATATATCTTACCGGATACCAGGCTGCAAAATATCCTATGGAAACAACCGTTACAAAAATTATTAAAAAATCAGTCCAAATAATTTTAATTGGGTAAGCATCTACAATAAACGATCCTGAGCCTTTTAATCGAACAAATTCAAATTCAATTTGAAGCCAACATATTAGAAATCCAATTATTAAACCTAAAAAAGCACCAACAATTGTTATTAACCAGCCTTCGGTTAAAAAAATATTTCGTATTGTTTTTAAATTAGCTCCCAGACTTCTAAATGTTGATATGTCTTCTTTTTTATCGATAATTAGCATGGTAAGTGAACCAATAATATTAAATGACGCCACAATAAGTATAAAGGTTAAAATCATGAAAATATAGAACTTTTCGGATTTCATAATTTTATAAAAAGCTTCGTGTAATTGATAACGGTTTTTAACCAGATAATCAGGGCCTAAAATCTCCTGAATTTGTTTTTGAACTTTATCAAAATTATATCCCTTATTTAACTTCAACTCTAAAGCGCTGACCTGGTTTTTGTAATCGAATAATTCCCGTGCATAATCCAGAGGCACTAAAATATATTTTAAATCAAATTCCTGTTGTATTCCAAAAACTGCCGATGGGAAAATATAATTTCGATTGAAAGCTTTTTCCGGATTCATATTAATTTTTGCATTACGCTTAGGTACAAAAATTACAATTGGATCAATATAATTTAAATTAAGTGATAAATAATAGGCCACACCCTGTCCGACTATAGCATATGGCTGGTTGTTGTGCTTTAAAATAAAATCACCTACGGTTAACATCGTATCAACACCAGATATGACAGCAAAATTGTCGCTTACTCCTTTTACTGTAGCTATATATTGTTGATCGCCATATTTTAATAAGGCATTTTCTTCAAGTACTTCAGCAATATCAAAAACAGCTTCCAAATTTTTAATCTTTGCCAAGTTAGGATCTTCCAGTGAAAAAACTTTTCCGGTTGCCGGCATTATTTTCAAATCGGGATCAAAAGAATCGTTCATCGATTTGATTAAATTATCGAGGCCATTAAATGCCGACAATACGATAATTAATGCCGCCGTTCCAACAGCTACACCAATTATTGAAATCATTGAAATAATATTAATTGCATTTTTTGATTTCTTTGCAATCAAGTATCGTTTCGATATGTAAAAAGAAAAATTCAATTTTTATTAATTTTTTTATCGATTTGTAACAAATCAGTGGCAATATTCATAATTTTAACTTTACAAAAAAGCCACAGGTTATATAAAAACTAAAAAATATACTAAAATTTATTTTTCAAACCACAAAGTTCACAAAGAAATAACTCGGAACTAAAAACTTGAAACTTTAAACTACTTATATGCTTTTACAATTAATCCTGTTCCTGTTTTGTGTTTCATATTCACATCGAAATAATTTAATATAAACGAAACAGGATAAACAATAATATAATAAAATGGTAAAATAATAAAAAATAACTTACTGGCATTCAATAATAATATTGGATATTTCATGGACAGTTTCCATGATATTTTCCCAGGTGCTCCGTAAGCATATCTTGCTTCAACTTTGTTGAATCCGGCATCTTTAAGCTTATTCTCTATTTCATTAATATTATATCCATCACGAACATGCTCGTCAATAAATGAATGGTCATCCTCGTCGTGTACATCAGAACCACCTTGATCCGAAGGAGTAGAAATAAGAACCATTCCTCCTTTTTTGAGTGATTGATGAAAATTCTTAAATACAACAACATCTTCCAAGATGTGTTCCATTACATCAACGCTTAATATTAAATCGTATTCCTGATTTTTAGAAAATTTCGTAAGATCGGCAAATTCAAATTTCACTCTTTTAGACTTACCTATCTTAGTAAAAAAATTATTACAATCTTCTATTTGCTCGGGTTTCACATCAACTCCTAAAATTTTCCAGTTTTTATATTGTTTTGAAAGATAATATGAATATTGTCCGAATCCAGAACCTGCATCTAATATACTTGCTCCCTCTTTATAATTCTTTTTCCATGCTCTAATAGCCTTTTTTATGTGCCATGCACGAAGCAATAACAAATCTAATAGCCAATAGAATAATTTTCGCAAAAATGGTCTTTTATTAAAAATTTTGCCTAAGCTTCTTTTTATAGGATCGTATTTCATATTAAATATGCTATTAGTATTTAGCCATTGGCTTTTAGCAAATGACATTATTAACAACTTATTCTATTTTAATAAATTATCTATGTTTTCAATATAATCGAGAGAATCATCAACAAAAAAAGACAATTCAGGCACTTTCCTTAATTGATGTCTTATTCGTTTAGCTAAATCAAATCTTATCTGTCCTTCAACTCCGTTTATATAACCGATAAACTCTTTTTTATCTTTAACTGGAAATAAACTCAAATAAACTCTGGCACTAGATAAATCAGGAGACACTCTTACGGTTGTTACAGTAATCATTTTCCCTTTAAACAAGGTGTTTGTACCCTTCTGAAAAATGTCGCCCAAATCTTTTTGAAGCAATCTTTCTATCTTATTTTGACGTGTCGAACTCATAGCTATACCTTATTAATATTATAAGCTTTCAAAATTAGTGAAGATTATTTAATTATTCTGCATGAATATTTAGATTTCCCTTAAATTCGCAAGCCGTAGCACGGATTTTTTGATAATCAGTAAATTAATCGTGATTTGCTATCATCTGTATAAGTTAGCCGTGCCACGGCTAATTGTTTAATCTGCAAATAAATAAAAATTCACTTGCGGATATTTAGATTTCAAACATTACATACAATATCCTTTATTAATTATTAACTTTGCAGATTGCATTAAATAACTTTATAGTAATGAATAGAAATTTACATATTTACAATACTTTATCGAGAAAAAAAGAAGCTTTTGAACCTGTAAATCCGCCATTAGTAGGCATGTATGTTTGTGGGCCAACTGTTTATAGTGATATTCATTTAGGAAATTGCAGAACCTTTATTTCTTTTGATTTAATTTATCGTTATTTATTGCATTTAGGTTATAAAGTTCGTTATGTACGAAACATTACTGATGCAGGTCATTTAGAAGGAGACAGAGACGAAGGCGATGATAAGTTTGCAAAAAAAGCCAAATTGGAACAACTGGAACCAATGGAAATTGTACAAAAATATACTCTTGGCTTTCATAATGTAATGACTACTTTTAACACTTTATCTCCCAGCATTGAGCCTACTGCGACCGGTCACGTTTCGGAACAAATTGAAATGATAAAAGAAATAATTGCCAACGGCTATGCATATGAAAATAACGGAACCGTTTATTTTGATGTAGAAAAATACAATACAGATTATGCATATGGCCAATTAACAAATCGAAAGATGGAAGACCTTTTAGAAGGTACACGCGAACTGAGTGGACAGGAAGAAAAAAAGGGAAGATTGGATTTTGCATTATGGATAAGCGCAAAACCAGAAACGCTTATGAAATGGCCATCTCCCTGGGGATGGGGTTTTCCTGGTTGGCATATTGAATGTTCTGCCATGAGCACTAAATATTTAGGTGAAACGTTCGACATTCATGGTGGAGGAATGGATTTACAAGCTACACACCATACCAATGAAATTGCACAATCTCAAGCATGTAATAGTACAGCACCAGTTAAATATTGGATGCACACCAATATGCTTACTGTAAACGGAACAAGAATGTCGAAAAGTGCAGGCAATGGATTTTTACCTGAAGAATTATTTACAGGAAGTCATCCTTTATTAAAAAGAGGATATTCGCCAATGGTTGTTAAGTTTTTTATGGCACAATCACATTACAGAAGCACATTAGATTTTTCGAATGATGCATTGCAAGCGGCTGAAAAAGGTTTTAACAAATTAATGAAAGCCGGAGAAACATTAAATAAACTTAAAGCCGGTTCACAATCTGCCATAAATATTGAAGAAATAAGAAGTAATTGCTATAAAGCAATGAATGATGATTTTAACAGTCCTATATTAATTTCTCATTTATTTGAAGCCGTGAGAATTATTAATTTAATTAATGATGGAAAAGAATCAATTAATCAAAATGATTTAGAAAATTTAAAATCATTATATAAAACATTTGTTCTTGATGTGCTAGGATTACAAGAAGACAAATCGAGTGGTTCAAAAGAAACTGAACTAACGGGAGAATTAATTGACCTGGTTTTAAATCTGAGATTGGAAGCTAAAAAAAATAAAGATTTTGCTACGTCAGATAATATCCGAGACGAATTAACTAAAAAAGGTGTTATAATTAAAGATACTAAAGATGGCTTTGAGTGGGAAATTGAAAGTTAAAAATTATAAACCCAAACTTGAAAGCTGTGAGATATTTCACAGCTTTTTTTGTGCGAAATCGAACACAGTTGTATTAGAAACGTTCAATTTTAGTCACTTAACAAAACACGCAAACAGAAGCTTATTCGTTCAGTTTTAACACATTGCATTTTCTGGCATAAAAGATGTTTAAACCACACTAAATGGTTTAAAAAGAAAGAAGACTATCATGAAATTTCGTGCTAAAACAATCGTAAAATTTTTGAGTTTATCCATAATTCTTTCATGTTTTGTTTTTGGTTTATATGCTCAAAATAAATATTCAAATCTTATAGCTTTAAATACTAAAATAAGCAACCACAAAACTTTGCCTAAAACCGATAATAAGTTACAGGTAAAACTCGCAATTCTTGAAGAGTTGGAAATTGTTGAAGAAAATCAAAAACTTGAAAGCTGGATGTTAGATAGCAAGTCCTGGGAAATCGTTAAAAAGTTTAAATGGGACGAGGAACCTGTTGAAGAAGAAAGAGAAATAGAAAAATGGATGATAAATTTCAAAGTTATAAAAGAAGCTTGTATGTGTATAGACATATATTCTGATTTTGTAGAAAAAGAATGGATGAAAAATCACAACTTTTTTATATTATAATCAGCTTGCTTCAAAATATTCCAAAAACTCCACATATCTTCAACTGTCGCTTTTTTGCGGCAGTTTTATTTTATATAATCTTAACCTGATCTTCATCAGCAACCCACCTTCTTTGATCAATTTATTTAAATAATTACTACCTTAGTATCCTGTTTTTTAAAACCTCTTTATTATGAAAAAACTTATTCTGAGTCTGCTTTTTATACTATTTGTTGTTTCGTTTTCAAATGGCCAAATCCTAAAAAAATTACAAAAATTTATTGAAGAAGAGGAAATCGTTGATGTGTTAAAGGATGAAACAATCAATCATCTTGAAAAATCAAAAGAAGAATCCGATGCAACTGACTATAACTATGCTGTATCTTTTAGTGATAATTCAGGATTATTTGAAAACGAAGAAAAATATATGCGTTACAAAAAAACCCTTTTAACTGTACTGAAAGGTACCGCTTTAGAAGGGAAATCGGCTGAAGAACAAGCAGAAAGTTTTAATAATGCCGGAGAAATGCTTTATGCAGGTAACCGTTTTCGGTCTGCTGAATTAGCTTTTCAGTCATCAATAAGTATTTATGAAGAAAACGGATTATCCGAAACTAAAAAAGCAGCTTTGACTTATAGTAACTTAGGATTGGTTTTGCACAGCACCGGTCGCTATTCAAAATCAGAAAAACACACTGTAAAAGCTCTTGAAATACGCCGGGATATTTTAAATGATGAAACGGGATATGGTGTGTCATTAAATAATTTAGCTGTGTTATATAAAGACAGGGGAAAATATAACGAATCGGAAGAATTATTTACGCAAGCAAGAGAAATTATTAAACAAACAAACGGGGAAAACAGCACTCAATATGCTCTTGTTCTTAATAATAATGCTATGCTATTTCAAACTATTGGCCGATTTGAACAAGCTGAAGGCTTACTTTTAAGAGCTATTGAGATAGCAAGTGTTCAGTTAAAAGAAAAATCCCCAAACTACATCCGTTTATATGTTAACCTGGCCCTGTTATATCAATTAATGGAAAAATACGATGAAGCAGAAAAAATATATTTAGAGGCACTGGAAATTCAGGAAAAACGTATTGGCCACAAACACCCTGACTATGCTGTATTGTTGCGAAACCTAGCATCCCTATATCAGCTAAGGGGAAATTATGAAAAAGTAGAAGACTATCTTTCACAAGCACGAGACATCTATAAATTGAAATTCGGCTCGAACAGCGCACTTTATGCAAAAACAACTTATGAACTTGCAACTTATTATCAGTTTAAAAATGATATTAATAATGCAGAACCTTTACTAATAGAGAGTAAGCAAATTCAGGAAAAACTATTAAATGAACATCATCCTGATTATGTTTCCACAAAAGAAAACCTGGCTATACTTTATTGGCAAAAAAAAGATTTTGTACAAGCATCCTTTTTGTATAAACAAGTTATGGACGAATACATTTATCAAATAAATACTTATTTCCCTCCTATGAGTGAGATGGAAAAATCTGCTTTCTGGAATAAGATTCAACCTAAATTTTTAAGATACTATTCATTCGTTTCAGAAGCAATTGAAAAAAATCCTGAACTGGCTGCCGATTTATATAATTATCATATTGCTACCAAAGCTTTATTGTTAAGTTCAACAAATAAAGTTAAACACCAGATATTAAATAGCGGTGATAATAATTTAATTAAGCTTTACGGGGAATGGGTTGATTTAAAAAAATATCTTGCACGACTGTATACTTTGTCTGAAGACGAACTTAAAAATGAAAGCGCTAATATAGATTCTGTAGAATATTTAACCAATACTAAAGAAAAAGAACTTTCGAAAACATCGGCTCTTTTTGCTGAAGGACATCAAATAAAACAAACCGGTTATGAAACAATAACAAACTCACTCAAAGAAAAAGAAGCCGCGATAGAAATTATCAGAATACCTGAATACAAATATTTAAGTGCAGATACTACAATAAATTATGGAATTCTAATATTAAGCAAAAATCAAAACTTGCCGGAATTAGTTATTCTAAAAAATGGCAAAGCTTTCGAAGAAAAATATATCAAAGACTATCAACGAAACATGCAACGAGCATCAAAAACAAATAATTTTTATGAAATTTTCTGGAATCCGGTTGAGCCAAAAACTGAAAATATAACAACATTATATATTTCTCTCGACGGCGTTTATAATCAAATAAATCTCAATACTCTTCAGAATAAAAAAGGAGAATTTCTAATTGATAAAAAAGAAATTGTTTACGTACCTAACACAAAAGAATTGCCGGGAATTAAAGATCATTCTGTAACAAATACTGACTTTAAAGATAAACAAGCCATTCTGTTTGGAAATCCAAATTATGCAAAAGATTTAAATTGGGACGAAGTTGAAGAAATGCCTTTAGCAGAATTACCAGGAACAAAAGTAGAGGTTGAAAAAATCAATCAAATACTGGAAAGGAAAGACTGGTTAACAAAAACATATTTTTCTGATAATGCTTCTGAACAGAATATTAAAAATTTAAATAACCCTCCAATAATTCATATTGCTACACATGGATTTTTCTTATCCGATGTTAAAAAAACAAATGAAAAAATCTTTGGCATAGAACCACAAAATGCAAAAGACAATCCATTACTCAGATCAGGCTTAATGTTTGCAGGTGCCGATAATACAATACAGCAAATAGGAAATCCGGAAAACAAACAAACCGATGACGGAATTCTGAATGCTTACGAAGCAATGCTTTTAAATCTTGACAAAACAGAATTGGTTGTATTGAGTGCCTGTGAAACAGGGCTGGGAGAAATTGTAAATGGAGAAGGTGTTTACGGCCTGCAAAGAGCATTTCAAATTGCTGGTGCAAAAACCATTATAATGAGTTTATGGCAAGTAAGTGATGAGGTAACACAACTGTTAATGGCCAAATTCTATCAATATTTTCTTGAAACAGGCGATAAGCAAATGGCTTTTAAGAAAGCTCAACTGGAAATTAAAGAGACTTATTCTGCACCTTTTTACTGGGGAGCTTTTATTCTGATGAACAATTAGTAAGCTTGGTATAAAAAGAATAAATTTGAATTGTCAAACCCTGCCAGAGTTGTGTTAATAAACTGACAACCAACTTTGTGTAGTTTGAAATTTTAATAAAATTAACTCTGGCAGGGTTTTTAGATCGAACTAATTAGTTAAGTTTATTTTATATTTTGGTTCTATGTCGAATAAGGTGGGTAATATTTATTTCGACATTAACTATTTGATATTATTTAGAAAAAATACTCAATAACCAACACACAATAATCAATAAAAAAGTAGAAAATGAAAAAATTTGATTTAGAAGATAGATTTATTGACTTTACAATAAGAATAAGTAATGTTGTTGATGAAATTGATAATTCAAAATTAGGAACTCATATTGCTGGTCAATTAATTAGAAGTGGTAGTTCGCCTGCATTAAATTATGGGGAAACTCAAAGTGCAGAATCAAGAAAAGATTTTGTTCATAAACTGAAAATAATTCTTAAAGAGTTAAAAGAAAGTCGAATTTGCTTAAAAATTATAGGAAGGAAACCATTAATCCCAAATACAAAGAAATTAGCTCCAATTATGAAAGAAACGGAAGAGTTAATAGCTATAATTTATAAAAG
>JAIORB010000003.1 GCA_021108325.1 Bacteroidales bacterium
GATAAGAGCCACCTTGATTTGTTTTGGTGTTTTTTAGCTTCTTTTCGTGAAAAGCCGGTCCACGAACCTCTGTTACCAGATTCCGATGTGAATTTTTAACTTCACCAATTTGGGGGCGTTCTTCAGGTAATAATTCTTTTGAGATTTCAACTTCTATAGGAAAATCAATAATTGGGATTTCGTAAGACATTAATTCTTCAATAGCTACCTTCCACCCTTCTTCTTTTTCGGTATAAAATAATATAGATTTACCCTGCTGTTCTGCTCTACCGGTTCTGCCAATACGATGCATGTAATTTTCGGGGAAATGAGGCGTATCAAAATTAATAACATGAGTAATTTTTTCCAGATCCAATCCACGAGCCATTACATCTGTAGCTACTAATATTCTATTCTTTCCTTCATCAAATTGTTGGATTGATCTTATTCTATAATTTTGCGTTTTATTAGAATGTATTATACAGGATTCTGATCCATAATTATCTTCTATGGCTTCAAATAATCTATCTGCATTTTTTTTACTTGACACAAACACTAAAACCTTACTGAATTCATTCTTATCACTTAACAAATGTGCTAACAAATTAACTTTCGTGTAAAAATTTTGTACCGGATAACATGATTGAGCTATATTATCTAAACGAGTACCACTTACAGCAATAGAAATTTTGGCAGGAACGATAAAAAAATCGTCAATAAGTACATCAATTTCATCTGTCATTGTAGCTGAAAACATAATGTTTTGTCTGCGCTCTTTCAGAAGATCAAAGATATTTGTTATTTGAGGACGAAATCCAAGATCTAACATTACATCTACTTCGTCTATCACTAATTTTTTTATTGCATTTAGCTGTAATACTCCACATACGGCTAAATCATATAATCGTCCCGGTGTTGCAACAAGAATATCTGTACCCTGAGCAACAGCTTGCTTTTGTGTATTAATATTTGTTCCTCCATACACACCTAAGGCACGAATATTCATGTACTTAGTAAGGCTTTCTATATTCTCAACCATTTGTAATACTAATTCACGTGTGGGAACTAATATTAATACCCTTGGGTTAACTTGCTTCGAGAACTCTAAATCCTGTAATATAGGGAGCATATAGGCAAGTGTTTTGCCTGTACCTGTTTGTGCTATTCCTACCATATCTTTACCTGAACGAATAACAGGATAAGCTTCTTTTTGTATTGGTGTTGGCCTGTCAAATCCCAAATCAACAATTGCATTATGTAATTGTTTTGACAGATTAAAATTTTCAAAAGTATTCATTAACAACTATTTTTTTTGCAAATATATATATCTTTAATATGATTAATGATATTAAGGAAACCTATTATAATTCCTTAAAGAATCGGAAAATTAATATTGTCGCGAAGTTTTCGGTTTGCCATACCACTTTTTTTGTTTTTTATTTCTGGCAGGTTTCGGTCTTGAGTGACCTGAGTTTCCTTTTCCTTGTTGTTGTTTTGGAGCTTTCTCAGGATTATGAACCATCAACGGAAAAGGATGATCCTCAATTACGGGAATCTTTTTATCAATCAATTTTTCTATATCCTTCAAGAATGTTTTCTCTTCTGCATCACAAAATGAAAATGCAGTTCCTTTTGCACCTGCCCTTCCTGTTCTTCCAATTCGATGAACGTATGTTTCTGCAATATTGGGAATTTCATAATTGATCACATATTCTAATTCATCAACATCAATTCCACGTGCTGCAATATCTGTTGCCACCAATACACGTGTGGTTTGTGCTTTAAAATTTGTTAAAGCACGCTGTCTGGCATTTTGTGATTTGTCGCCATGTATTGCCTCTGCTTTGATTTTATGCTTCAACAGATTTCTCGCAACTTTATCTGCACCATACTTTGTACGCGTAAACACCAGGGCCGTTTTTATGTTTTTATCTTTTAATACATCTACCAATAAGGCTTTTTTATTTCCTTTATCTACAAAATAAATATATTGTTTGATAATATCAACCGTTAAAGAATCAGGGCTTACCGAAACCTTTGAAGGCTTATACAATATGGTACCTGCAAGTTTAATAATTTCGGGTGGCATGGTTGCAGAAAAGAAAAGTGATTGTCTTCTTTTTGGAAGAACCGTCAACATTTTTTTTACATCGTGAATAAAACCCATGTCCAACATGCGATCTGCTTCATCAAGAACAAATATTTCTATCTCACGTAAAGTTAAATATCCTTGATTCATGAGATCTAATAAACGACCAGGTGTTGCAACCACAATATCCACACCGCCTTGCAATGCCGAGGTTTGCTTGTTTTGGTTAACACCACCAAAAATTACAGTACAGTTTAATCCTGTATGTCGTCCGTAAGCTCTAAAACTTTCCCCAATTTGAATAGCCAGCTCCCGTGTTGGTGTAACGATCAAGCTCCTTATTTTTCTTTTTTTGTTATACGTTTTATTTGCGCTCAACAATTGTAGGATAGGAATAGCAAATGCGGCTGTTTTTCCTGTTCCCGTTTGCGCACAGCCAAGCAAATCAGCGCCTTGTAAAATAATAGGAATGGATTGTGTCTGTATAGGTGTTGGGATAGTATAACCTTCTTCTTGTATTGCTTTTAAAATAGGTGCAATAATATTTAATGATTGAAATGGCATATTAGATTTGAGTATTGAGATATTAAATTCTATTTTCTTCTTAAGTTTACAAGCTTATGTCATTGAATTTAAAATTCAAGTGCAGTAAATTATTGATTTTTAAAATTAGGGCAAAGATACTTTTTTCTTTCTTAAAAAGTTTTCTATTCATAAATGGCTCAGTTAAGCGAAGGTTATTCACCTGCGGTTCATGAGATCGTCTACTGTCGGCAGGCAAGCTACACCAAACTCATACTTTGAGTTTTTCTATCTGCTTTGGCACTTTTCCTAATCTTTACGCTCAAAAAGATATAAGCTATTAAGGAGATTAGCCAAATAATAAATCCATTATTGTGTAAAAATTCATTTTTTATTCCAAAAACAGTTTCTAAAACAGAATATGATCGAGGTGAATCACCAAACTCATGTTGAAAAAAGAACAAGCATAAGAAAAGAAAATGCGAAGCAAGTATTTTCAATAAGTTTTTTTGTCCCTTTTTAGAAAGATAGTCCATTGACTTTTTATGAACTATGAAATGAGGTATTGATAAAATTGGTATTGACAAAATGCCAAGAAAATACAACCAACCTACAGTTGCAAACCGTGCAACTGTAGCAATCAGAAGAGTTAATACAATTAAAGTGATTTGAATTCCTGTTTTCATATTTTACATCTATAGATAAAAGTAAAGCTCCTTTTATTTAATTGTAGTGAATCTACAAATTATTTACTTTCCACTTGCAGACTAAGCCTGCTTTTTATGATTATCCTTATTTAAAATTATTTAGAATACGCTCTTTATCCTCAATTTCTTTATTTGATTTATGATATATCTCAATCATAATTATTTTTTCTTCTTTCTCATAATGGGCGTATATTATTCGAAAACCAGAATTAACTCCTTTCCCTTTGAAACTCTTACTAGCAATCTTTTTTATTTTAATAACGCATGTTTCTATTCCCAATCCATCAATTCTAAAACTAAAAGGAGGTCTCTCATTTGGACTTATACTTAAAACTTTCTTAACAATTTCAACATCATCATTAAGAGTTCTATATTTTTTTAAAAGTTTCTTTATGTCTTTTTTAAATTCATCAAGTTCCTCAAATATCATAATGCTTCTTCATTTTCATCGTAATTCCTAACTGAATATGGTGTTTCTCTATAAAAAGCTAATTCATAATCTATTGTTTCACCATCTTTAGATGCTAACCAGGGAATATCTTTATGCGAATAATCACTAATAGCAGACGCAGACCAATCAGAGTATTGGTCAATTACCTTGTCTATTACATCCTTTTCACTTGCATTAAAACTTGATAAATTAGGTTTAGATAATGGTATGTATCTTGTTTGAGGATATCCATGATAATCAGCTTTAAATCTTTTTAATTGTTTACTTGCAATCATTTGATTAATAATAGAATCAAATTTTTGAGGTACCGGGCCATATGGTAGTTTTTTGTATTCCGCTCCACTCAAATGCTCCTCATATAGTTCGTAGTAATTAAAATCAGAGAAATACAGTAGCTTATAAAGGAGGGTTTCACCAACATTAGGTTTTCCGGCACATTTTTCAAGTATATATAATAATATATCTTTGAATTTATTTACTTTCAATTCCGGAATAGAAATCCTAAATTTTGGTTTCTCATCAACTTTTTCTTCGTCAATTATTAATTCCGACAAACTAAAATTAGAAGATAAAAGTTTATCAATGGATATTGATAAGATATCAGTAATTTTTTTTAACTCAATTACCGATAAATTTCTTTTTCCTAACTCTATCTGTGTAAATGATGAACGAGGAATGTCAAGCATCTTTGCTAAATCCTCTTGAGAATAAGCTTTGCTTTTTCTTAATTCTGATATTCTTTGTCCTATTTCTTTTTGTGTTATTGTCTTCATTGTATTAAATTTTTCAAGACAAAAATACAAAATGTTTTAATATAAAACAAATGATTGTTGCAATATCTTACATTGATTGTGCTTTGCTATTCTGACTAACGTTAAGTATTAAGAATAGTAGCCGACTGCGGAGCAATTAATTTTCAATTCACGATGAAGTTGAAGCGGGCTACAAACCCTTAATTTACTACTATTTCGGCTATTATTTTTACACATTGTTAGATACTGGTGATTATTGATTATTCAAAATATTTCGTTCCTTCTTCGGTTAGTTTATATTTATATGGAGCACCTTCTGTTTCTCTAATTCTTGTCACATAATTGTGGTCTTCAGCTAATCTTTTTCCTCTCCATCCTATTAATTGTCCAGAGTAATCAATTTCTTGAGCAATTTCTCTTGCATAAAGAGGCTCTTCCGATTTTAAAAGTTCCTGTATAATTTTCAATTCAGGTGTCGGAAGAAACTTAGTTTTGTCTATTGATTCAATTTCTTTAGTGATTGTTTCAGAAATTGATTTAGTTTCAACTGGGCTTGAGCATATATTGCATTTAAAGTTGTTGAATTCCAAAAATTTAAGTTGGTCAACACTATATTCCTTTGCACATTCTGGGTTAATACATTGTATCCTTTTCGAGGCATTTAAAAATTCAACAATAAGTTTATTAAAACTGAAAGGTCTTTCAATAAAATATTTTCGATAATGAGTTCCTTCTGGTTTTCCCCAAGGAATATTTAGTTTTCTAGCAAGTCCATAATTTATGCAATAAATAGAAGAAGAAACACCATCCTTATCACTCATGTCATTGTACTTGTTCAAAAAAAAGTTAAGCTCCAAAGTCTTTAAAAATTTCTCAAGATCTGGATTGAAATGAAAATGTGTTGAATAAGGCATGGTTGGTATATAAGATGCGCCTGTAAGCTCTTTTGTTTGAATCTTCCTCCTATTATCACTTAGTTTAGCATTTATTTTACCAAGCAATTCCCTTAGTTGAAGAATTGATATTTTTTCATCAATACTTAAAAGTGAGTATGTTGTTGAATCAAAGAAAGTGAGAATTTTATCTTCGTAGTATCGCTGTGAGGCAGATTCAATATCTGTTTTATTTATTTTTTTGTCGTAAACCGTTTTTGATTGATAACAAAACGACAATATATATCCAAGAATTCTAGGAACATTCATTGACACTTTAAAAAACAGACTATAGTATTCTTCAATACGGAGGCTTTCAGTATCAAAAAAATCTGATGTCTGGATGTCTGTAAAATAATTAATTCGGCTATCAACTAATCGTTTAGTGAAATCAGTTGCGCTAATTTCCATTTTATCTCGGTCGAATTGAGAATAGAGGTTATAAAAATCAAGATAAATTGTGTCGATTTTTCCTGGATCAATTTTTCCATAATAAATTCTCCCTGGATAAGCGGCTATTTTAAATTTAATAAATTCATCTGACCAATTATTAAGAGGAGCTAATAATACATCAACAAACCTGATTATTGCATGATTATCAATTTCAGAAAAATCGTCTAATAAAATAAATAAATGGTCAATTTTTAAAATATTTAGAATGCTCTTGATTTCATTAATTATTTCTTTTATTTGAAACACTTGCAACAGTACGCTTGAAAATTCGTTTTCAATTTCGCTTGTGTCTTTACTTCCTTTCTTCCACGCAATTCCAGAATCAGTTTTTAATCCTCCTTCAAGTCCATCAGTCTTTACTCCTCCAGTAAGCTCAATTCCTCCTAATTTAACCTTCCTCTCTTTAAAGTCTTCATTAGTATTCTTTAACTTGGACGATATGCTCTTTAAAAGAGGAATTTCTATGTTTTCTAGTGTTTTATTATCGCTAATTCTTTGCAGCAATTCATCAATCCTTTCTTTTACTGCTTCAGGTTTTGTTGTCACAAAAATGCTTGCAATTTTATCCCCTAAAGAATTA
The DNA here is from genome assembly GCA_021108325.1 of Bacteroidales bacterium. Lineage (GTDB taxonomy): Bacteria > Bacteroidota > Bacteroidia > Bacteroidales > UBA12077 > UBA12077. The sequence continues at coordinate 6,466 of JAIORB010000003.1, forward strand.
TATTTTTTATTCAATTCTTCCTGTATTGCAATAAGTGTATTTTGTATAAAAGTTCGTTCTATTAAATACTTATTAAAGAGTTCTTCTGGAATTACTTCCTTTACTTTTGCAATTGAAGTATATTGAGATTGAGATTTTTCATAAATAGTTTTAACATCTAAGTAACAAGAAAGAAAATTTTCTTTTTTTCTCAATTCTTGTTCAATCCGCAAAAAAATTGTCGATTTCCCAGTCCCTTTGCGTCCTATGAAAAACGTTGTATTGGTCAACAAAGCCTTTTTTAAAACCAATTCGTTTGGAAGCAAGTCAGTATATAATTTTTCTAAAAGGCTTCGTCCTTTTTCATCTATCAAATCTGCACGTCTATATTTTTTCATAGACTCTACTGCTTCAAAAAAGCCATTCTTTTGTTCGTTTGAAAAACTCATAGTCTAATATTTAATATTTTTTTACTCACTTGCACCTAACAATAAATAGAAGCAAAAACTCCTTCAATTTAATTATGTAGTGAATCTACAAATTATTTTCAAATCAATCAAATCAACTTATAATTACTAAAATATTATTTGTATTTATTGAGACCAGTCAAAAAACCCTACCAGAGTTAGTTTTGTTAAAATCACAAATCACATAAAGCTGGTTATTCATCTATTAATAACCTGAGTTCGATATAAGAATAGTTTTTAATATTTGTAATATCTTTTTGAATTATAGGTAATTCACCCCTATTGTCCCCTCAAGGGGACACACACTTCGATTAAAATTGATAGTAAATCGAAGATGTCCTCCCTTGAGGGAGGTTAGGAGGGTGAATTTACCATTTGAAGCGTTATTTTCTATTCGGTAAATTTACAGTTGCCTTATAATCTGCTGATTACTTTGATTTTTGCCTCGAACTGACGTTAATACAACTCTGGCAGGGTTGATAATCCGAATTTATTCTTTGTACTTATAATTTGGAATTTGATAAACAAAAATACAAGCGAAAGACTCTATCGGGAGGTTAAATACCGATATGCAAATCGCAACATATTGCTATTCAATTATTTGTTTCGTAAATTGTAAAAAAACTAATCACTAAAAATTATACATTATGTCGTACCATGGTAAAATTTTAAGAATCAATCTTGCTACAAAAGAAATTAAACCGGAAGAATTGTCAAAAGACCTTGCAAAAAAGTATATCGGCGGACGAGGTCTTGGAACCAAAATCTTTTCAGACGAAGTCGATCCGAAAATTGATGCATTCTCACCTGAAAACAAGCTGATATTTGCTACCGGAGCTTTAACTTCCACTATAGCTCCAACCGGGGGCAGATATATGGTAATAACCAAATCGCCACTTACCGGCACAATTGCTTCAAGTAATTCGGGTGGCTTTTTTGGACATAAACTAAAAAGTACCGGATATGATGTGCTAATTTTTGAAAACAAAGCCGAAAAACCATGCTATCTTTATATTGATGATGAAAAAGCTGAACTACGTGATGCTGCTCATCTTTGGGGTAAAGACACCCACGAAACCACCGACATCCTAATGGAAGAAATTGGAGAGAAAACTGCAAAAGTTAGCTGCATAGGTCCTGGTGGTGAAAATCTTTCGTTAATCTCCGGCATTATGAATGACAAAAATCGTGCAGCAGGGCGTTCGGGAGTTGGAGCTGTAATGGGAAGTAAAATGCTAAAAGCCATTATTGTATCCGGAAAACACAAAACACTTATTGATGATAAAGAAGCTTTTAACGCAGCAGTTAAGGAAAAGATTAAGATATTAAAAGAAAACGGAGTAACAGGTCAGGGCTTGCCAGCTTTAGGAACAAAAGTTCTCGACAACATTATTAATTCCAGTGGTTTATATCCTACCCGAAACTTTCAAAAAGCACAATTTGAAGATGTAGATGAAATTTCAGGCGAAGCTCTTGTTGAAAAAGGCTATCTCGTAAAAAATGTTGCTTGTTATGCATGTCCGATTGCTTGCGGCAGATTGGTTGAATTACCTCAAGGTAAAATAGGCGAAGGGCCTGAATATGAACCAGGATGGGCATTTGGTGCTCTATGTGAAATTAACGATTTGAATGCTATTTCTCAAACAAACTTCTTATGTAACGAGATGGGTATTGATCCGATTTCGGTTGGTGTAACCTTAGCGACAGCCATGGAACTATACGAAAAAGGTTATATTAAAAAAGAAGAATTCGAAAAAGGTCCCGAATTAAAATTTGGAAGCTCAGAAGCTCTTATCTATTACACTAAAAAACTTGCATATAAAGAGGGATTTGGTGAAAAACTAGCTCTTGGTTCATATCGCTTAGCTGAAAGTTATGGACATCCCGAATTGTCAATGACTGTTAAAAAGATGGAAATTCCTGCTTACGATCCGCGAGGAGTTCAGGGACAAGGACTTTCATACGCAACAAGTAACAGAGGTGGTTGCCATGTACGTGGTTATCTTATTGCTCCGGAAATTGTAGGAGCACCCGAAAAGCTTGATCCTCAGGAAATAAAAGGCAAACCTGAATGGGTGAAA
>JAIORB010000035.1 GCA_021108325.1 Bacteroidales bacterium
AATTGAAAATGTATTTGTCTATTATTTTACAAGCTATGCTAATTGGAGTTGTAGTCATTTGGTTGAGTCGGGCTCAAAATTTTGAGATTGCTTTCATCCCAATCATTTTGATCTTATCAGTTTATAATATTCGTGCAATAAAAATAGGTTTTAAACTAAATTAAGTTTTAGCAAAAGTAAAAGGGCGCCAAATAGCGCCCTTAAATATTATATAAGCTAATGATTTATGCTCCTAATGTAGCAACCATAACAGCTTTAATGGTATGCAATCTGTTTTCAGCTTCATCAAAAACGACTGATGCAGGTGATTCAAATACTTCATCAGTAACTTCCATTCCGTCTAAACCAAACTTTTGGAAAATTTCTTCTCCAACAGTAGTTTCTCTGTTATGGAATGCCGGTAAACAATGCATGAATTTACATTTTGGATTACCTGTTAAATCCATCATTTGTTTGTTTACCTGGTATGGTTTTAATAATTCAATTCTTTCTTTCCATACTTCGTCTGCTTCTCCCATTGAAACCCACACATCGGTATAAATAAAATCACAATCTTTAACACCTTTGGCAACATTATCAGTAACGTTAATTTCGGCTCCGGTTTCTTTAGCTATTTCGTTAGCCTGAGCAACTAATTCAGCAGTTGGCTGAACACTTTTTGGAGCAACTGAACGGAATTTCATTCCCATTTTAGCAGCACCAATCATTAATGAATTACCCATATTATTTCTTGCATCACCAACATAAGCAAAAGTTACCTGATGTAAAGGCTTATCAGAATATTCCATCATAGTTAAGAAATCAGCAAGAATTTGAGTTGGATGGAATTCATTTGTTAAACCGTTCCAAACAGGAACACCTGCATATGCGCCTAAATCTTCAACTATATCTTGTCCAAAACCACGATATTCAATACCATCGTACATTCTTCCAAGAACGCGCGCTGTATCTTTCATAGATTCTTTTTTGCCAATTTGAGATCCTGAAGGCCCCAAATAAGTTACATGTGCCCCCTGATCCAAAGCAGCAACTTCAAAAGCGCATCTTGTACGAGTTGATGCTTTTTCGAATATTAAAGCAATGTTTTTACCTGTTAATTTTGGTTGCTCTGTTCCGTTATATTTTGCTTTTTTTAGATCAGCAGAAAGATCTAATAAGAATTTTATTTCCTGTGGAGTAAAATCTGAAAGCTTTAGAAAATTTCTATTTCTTAAATTGAATGCCATAACTTTTTAAATTTATTATTTATGAATTATAATTATTTTGATTTTTGATTAGTCAATAATCAATTATTTAGTCTTCGTATTCCATTGTAATTTTAGTTCCATAAGAACGATCTTCAAGCTTTGTAGCTTCAGTAATTACACTTTTTTTACCACCTTGCTCAATGAATTGTAAACAAGCTTTAATTTTTGGAGCCATACTACCTTGCGCAAATTGTCCTTCAGCTAAATATTTATCAGTATCAGCTTTGTTCAAGAATTCCAATTTTTGTTCGTTTTCTTTTTTATAGTTAATATAAACATATGGAACATCTGTTAAAATATAAAACTCATCAGCATTAATTCTTGCTCCCAATAAAGCAGAAGCCAAATCTTTATCAATAACAGCTTCTGCAGGTCTTATATCATTTTTTTCGTCAATATAAACAGGCACACCACCACCACCTACAGTAATAACAATATTTCCCTGGCGAGCTAATGATTCAACTACTTTCTCATTCATTATACTTATTGGTTTTGGCGAAGGAACTACTCTTCTCCAACCACCATCAGCTTTTACTTCTTCTTTAAATTCCCATCCTTTATCAGCAGTTAATTTATCAGCTTGTTCTTTAGAGTATATTTTACCAACACGTTTTTGAGGGTCTTTAAATGCAGGATCATTTTTATCAACAACAACAGAAGTAACAAGTGTTACAATATCTTTTTCAATGTTATGTTTTTTCATAACATTCCTGAGCATTCGTTCAATCATATAACCAATTCCGCCTTGTGAATCGGCAACACAAATATCCAGAGGCATTTGAGGGATATTGTACATTTGCTCACCTGCATCATTTCTCATCAAAATATTACCAACCTGTGGACCATTTCCATGACCAATAACTATGTCGTAACCTTCTTTTATTAAATACACCAAATTCTCAAGTGTAGCAAAGGTGTTTTTTTCTTGTTCGTCAATTGTTCCTATTTGGTCACCGCGCAAAAGTGCATTTCCACCTAATGCAATTACAGCTAATTTATTCATATCCATTAATTTATATATAATTAGTAATTTGAGCTACAAATCTATAAAAAAACATTTCAAAAATATAAAATCTAATCATATTAATATACTATCAAACAAATGTTAAAAGACATTTTTTATGCTTTTATCAAATAATTAAGTTATACTTATAATAAGACTTTGATTTTTTCTTTTCTTTCGTTATTTTAGTTAATTATTTTGCACATTACTTAATATACAACCCTTAATTAACGTGTATGAAAATAAAAGCATTTGTTATTATTGCACTGATCTTTACATCATTAAATTCATGTAAAAAGATTCAGCATAAAGATCGCATTAAGGAAGGTTATATTGAATACGACATAGAATATCTTGATGATTCGCTGGATAGTTTCATGAAAGGCTTGTTACCAAGAAAGATGACCATAAAATTTAAAAACAATAATACAATTAATAAAATCGAAGGATTCTCAGGAATAGTAAGCTTTACTCATATTCAAAATTTTAAAGAAAAAAGAAACATTACACTTGTTAAAGTATTGAATAAAAAATATAAATACATTGAAAAAATTAGTGATAACTCTATGTTTTTTGATGATCTGCCAGGAATGAAAATTGAACTTCAGGATACTACCACAGAAATATGTGGATTTAAAAGTCAAAAAGCTAAAATAATTATACCTGATTCAGATGTAGAACCTTTCTTTATTTATTATACAAATGATATAATTATAAATAATGTAAATGCCCAGACCCCTTTCAAATCAATTAAAGGTGTATTACTTGAATTCCCAATAAAACTTTATGATATGCCTATGAAGCTTACTGCAACTAAAGTTCAGGAAGCTGAAATTTCTTCCGAAGACTTCAAAATACCAAAAGGTTATGTTTCAATCAATAAAAAAACGATGATTGAAATCATGGAATTACTTAAACAATAATTCGTTTATTAATCGTTTTTTATATAAATCATATTTTCTGTTAATTTTTATGTTAATTTATTTTACTTTGCAGTAAATTTCATGCTTCAAGGTAAACAACAATTTGTTATTAAATAATCAATGGCTAAAAAAAGCAATAATAAAACGAGAGTTAAAAAAAAGAAAAAGAAATTATTATCCGATGAACGCTTAAAAATTATTTTAGGAGTGACAACTATTTTCATGTCAGCCTTTTTAACTTTAGCATTTATTTCATATTTTTTCACATGGAAGGTTGATCAGAGTTTTCAATTTTCAAAAGTTATTTCTGCTACTGAAATATCTGTCGAAAACTGGTCAGGGAAAGCCGGAGCTCACTTTGCAAATTTATTTATAAATAAATGGTTTGGTATTGCATCGTTTACATTTCCTTTCCTATTATTCGTTATAGGATTTCGTTTTTTTAATATTAAAATTTACTCTATTCGCAAAGCATTTAAAATTGCTATAATTGGCACAATAATATTATCGGTTTTTTTAGGTTATTTATTTGATAATTCAAATGGCTATTTAGGGAGCGGTTTAGGAGGAGGACATGGTTTTATTATTGCACAATGGTTAAATTCTTTTTTAGGAAAAGTCGGAACTGCATTTTTACTTTCTATCGCTATAATTTCATTTATTATTCTGTCTTTTAAAAAATCATACGATTGGATTATTAAATTATCTGCAGGATTATTTAAAAAAGATTATGCTGAATTTGAGGATCAATCTTCGACAGAAGATCAAGATGAATCGCAAGAAGATTTACAAAGTAATCAACAAAACGAATCTAAAGAAGAAAGTATTGATGAAGATTTGATTTTTATTACAAAAAATATCGAAAAAGCTGAAACAGAAACGATTACTACTCAAATAAAGCAGGACAAAAATCTAAATGATACGCCTGAAAAAGAAGAGGATATAGAGCTTACTATAGAGGAAAAGCATAAAGAAGAAAAATTAAATGGTAATTTTAAAAATTACCAGCTTGAAGATTATGATCCTACACTTGAGTTATCTTCTTATAAGTTGCCTCCTTTAGATTTACTTGAAGATCATGGTCAAAATACCAATGGCGAGATTGACAAAGATGAAATCATAGCAAATAAGAATCGTATTGTTGAAACACTGGCAAATTATAAAATACAGATTGATAAAATTAAAGCTACTGTTGGGCCAACAGTGACTCTTTACGAAATTATACCTGCTCCCGGTGTTAGAATTTCAAAAATTAAAAATCTGGAAGACGATATAGCTTTAAGTTTATCTGCATTAGGAATTCGCATAATTGCTCCAATCCCGGGACGAGGAACAATTGGAATTGAAGTTCCAAATCAAAAACCGGAAATAGTTTCGATGCGTTCTATTCTTGAGTCAAAGGTTTTTAGTGAATCAAAGTATGACTTAGCAATAGGTCTTGGAAAAACAATTTCAAATGATACTTATGTAATCGATTTGGCTAAAATGCCTCACTTGCTTCTTGCCGGTGCAACAGGCCAGGGTAAATCCGTAGGATTAAATGCCATTATAGCTTCTTTACTTTACAAAAAACATCCTGCACAGTTGAAATTTGTAATGATTGATCCTAAAAAAGTAGAACTTACACTATACTCTAAAATTGAAAAACACTTTTTGGCAAAGCTTCCCGATTCCGATGAAGCAATAATAACAGATACTCAAAAAGTGGTTAACACATTTAATTCACTGGGCATTGAAATGGATCATCGGTACGACCTGTTAAAAGCAGCTCATGTAAGAAATATTAAAGAATATAATGCCAAATTTATTGCAAGAAAACTAAGTCCGGAAAAAGGACATAAATATTTACCATATATTGTTGTTATTGTTGATGAATTTGCTGATTTGATTATGACGGCAGGGAAAGAAATTGAAGGGCCAATTGCGCGATTAGCACAATTAGCACGTGCAATAGGAATACATCTTATTATTGCAACTCAAAGACCTTCGACCAATATTATTACAGGTGTAATTAAAGCAAACTTTCCGGCACGACTTGCTTTCAGAGTTTCTTCCATGATTGACTCCAGAACAATATTAGACAGTCCCGGTGCAAATCATTTAATTGGACGAGGAGACCTGTTAATATCAACAGGTGGTGATTTAGTACGATTACAATGTGCATTTATTGACACACCTGAATTGGATAGAATTACTGAATACATCGGGTCACAACAAAGTTATCCAACTGCATTTATGTTGCCTGAATACAGCCCTGAAGGATTTGATGAAATTGGCGAAGTAGATTTCTCAAAACGTGATGTAATGTTTGAAGATGCTGCCCGGTTAGTTGTGCGACACCAACAGGGATCAACTTCATTAATTCAGAGAAAATTTGCGATAGGTTATAATCGTGCCGGAAGAATTATTGATCAACTTGAAGCAGCAAATATTGTTGGCCCGTTTGAAGGAAGTAAAGCAAGACAGGTTCTTTTTCAGGATGAATATTCTTTGGAACAGTATTTGAATGATTTCCTTGACAATATTTAATGATTCCAGCATATCCACAATGAAGGATTTAAATTAATATAAGAGGTACTACGAATTTAATAGACAATGCTTAAATGATTGAATGATTATAGAAAATTATGACAGAAAAAGAAATAGAGTTTAGAGTTGAATTTCAAATTTCAAATAAACTATTTAAGCATTTACATATTTAATCATTTCACTAAAATAGCAGTAGAACCATATAAAAAATAAACACATGAAAAATATTATATCATTATCGGTTTTGCTTTTAGGATTTACAACACTAATTGCACAACAAGATCCTGAAGCAAAAAAGATTCTTGATCAACTTACGGAAAAAACAAAATCACATAAAATAATTAAAACAGATTTTAATGTATCATATAAGAATATAAAAGATAACATTCAGAATTCATCTGAAGGAACAATTACAGTTAAAGGCGACAAGTACCGACTAAAATTTATGGATAGCGAATCATTTTATGATGGAAAAACATTATGGAGTTATCTTCCTGATGTAAATGAAGTAAATATTACTGAACCTGAACCCGACGATGAAGATATTTTTAATAATCCAAAAAGATTATTTACAATTTATGAAAATGATTATAAATATCAATTAATTGATAATATATCTGAAAATGAAAAAGATTACGCATTAATTGACTTGTTTCCTATTGATATGGAAGAAGATTTCTCGAGAATCAGATTGCAAATAAATACCAATGAATATTTCCTTTCTTCGGCCACAATTTTTGGAAAAGATGGCTCACATTACACCATTACAATTCAAAATTATAAAACAAATTCAAATTTTGATGATTCTTATTTCATCTTTGATGAAAACAAATACCCTGATGTTGAAATTATTGATATGAGATGGTAATTTTAAATTTCTTATTTCTTTTCCGGGTATTTTATTCTCGCATGGTAGATATTCATTAATTTATCCTTAAAAAGGGTTTTTATTTCGGTTATATCTTTAAAGTTAATATCTACATGATCGAATTGCCCCTCATTCATTTGATTTGTAATTATAGATTCAACCAAATTGCTAATTTTCTCTTCATTTATATCGGTCAAACTTCTTGATGCAGCTTCAATAGAATCGGCCATCATTAAAACAGCCATTTCCTTTGAATACGGTTTTGGCCCGGGATAAGTAAACATATTAACATCTATGTCTTTATCTGGAAATTTTTTAATATAAGATCTATAAAAATATTGAACCTTTGTAGTACCATGATGTGTTCTTATAAACTCAATTAATTGTTCAGGCAGGTTATTTTTCTTTGCAAGTTCAACCCCATCTTTAACATGACTGATAATAATGTTGGCACTTTCATCAAACTCGTGCATATCGTGGGGATTAAATCCTGTACGCTGATTTTCAATAAAATATATCGGATTAGTAATTTTACCAATATCATGATATAATGCACCTGTTCTGACTAATAATGGATTTCCTCCAATCTTATAAATTGCTTCTTCAGCCAGGTTTGCAACCTGCATTGAATGTTGAAATGTTCCGGGGGCTTTTTCTGATAGGGAACGAAGCAGCTTCTGATTTGTATCAGATAATTCCATTAAAGATAAATCTGACAAAAAACCAAATATCTTTTCAAAAATGTAAATTAATGGAAAAGTTAATAATACTAAACTGCCATTAAAAGCAAAATATAGAAAGTTTCGATATTCTATTCCAGAAAAATTACCTTCTTGAGTTATAGCCAGACCAAAATATACAAAACTATACGTAAGAATTACTAAACCAGCAGAAAGGAATAATTTACCTCTCCTGTAAAGGTTGGTTAAACTAAAAATTGCAACAATTCCTGCTATAAAATTTAGAAAAATAAATTCAAAGCCGTTGGGTGCAAAAAAACCAATCAGTAAAACGGTAATAATATGTATAAATAATGCCAAACGTGCATCATAAAAAGTTTTTATTATAATTGGAATTAGTGCAAATGGGATTATATACAAATATTTTATTGAAAACCTTGAAATAATTACAAAAATCAAAACCAACATTAAAATAAACGCAGTTTTCAGACTATGTTTTAAAATATCACTTCTAAAATTCAGTAGAAATAAGAACAATACAAAAACACATGCAAAAACAAAAATTATCTGCCCCAATAAAATCAAATTAGAAAAATAATCACTACCCAATCTTGTTTCAGACTCATGCTTAAGCGATTCCAGAATTCTAAACAATTTTGTGTCAATAATTTCTCCTTGCGATACAATCTTCTCTCCTGACTGGATCATCCCTTTTGTAAGTGACACATTACTAAGCAATTCATCTTTTATTTTTTCTGATGTGTTCTGATCATAAAAAACATTTGGAACAATGAACTCATAAAGATTTATGTTTCTATAAAAATCAGGGTACTTGAGGTTGACTTTATTCCCCTCAATATATTCGTTTACCAATTTTGTAACCTGCTCATATGCATTCTTTTGAGTGTAAGTATTTCCAAAAATATAATTTTCTGCCAAATTCCCTTTTAATAGGATGATATTATCTTCAGCAGACAGAGCTTCTGTTACCTCATTAATCTCAATGATTCCCTTTAAATATATTTCTTCAATTATTTGTAAAGCATCCTCCCTAAAGCTATCAGAATTTTTTATAAAAACTTGTTTCCGGTAATTATCAAATCCACTATTTGCTTCAGTTTTATCTGAAACAAACTCTTCTTGTTTGCTCGAATAATATTTGATAATTTTGCTTGTTTCGCTTATTAAAATTGTGCTATCATATTTAAAATAGGGATTAAAGTACAAAAGCATGCTGTCTCTTTCGTCCTGTATTTGCTTTTCACTTTTATATATAGGAATATCAAAAGGAGCAAAAAGATTTTCATGTAACCATGGTCTCCCTTTTTGAAACTCATACTTGAATTTCCCTTCGCGAGGAAAAATATATACTATAAGTGCAATAGTTAAAATAAATAGCAAAGCTCTAAATATATATTTGTAGTTTTTCTTTAGGTAATCGACAAATCGCTTCATTTTATATTTAATTGTTCTTTATACAAATGTATAAATTTTCATCAACATATTAGCTTTTCAAATAATTGATATA
>JAIORB010000129.1 GCA_021108325.1 Bacteroidales bacterium
AAACAGCGAATAATTCTTGCAGATGGAAATTAACTGAACATGAAAACAAACATGAATTTGGTTCCATATATGAATTATCTTTATATTTGAAAATACAAACTAAATTCTAAAAACACATGAAAGGCTTAAAGAAAATTACTTCGTACATTTTAATAACATTTGTTTTATTAATTACCGTTATTTCTCTTTTAGGAATTTGGGAAATAATTTCTCTTGAAGATGTAATGCGAAAGATATTTACATCGCTGTTTATAATATTTGTAGCTTCTGTAATTGTATTATTTATTTTCTCGGTATTAATACGTGATTCAAACGACGATAAAAACTAAAAATCATATAAAATAAAAGAGCGCTTAATTGCGCTCTTTTTCGATTTCTTTAGCTATATTTTTTTTCCCAAGTTCTATTTCTAGAATATTTTTTAGCGTTTCATGTCCAATCCTTTTGGCAATGATTTTCTTGTTTTCATCGAGCAGGTAAATCGTTGGGGTACTGTAGATATTATAAAAGAATCTGAAATTTGTAAGATTATAAGGATCCCAAACATTATTCCAGTCATCAAAGCCCTTCTCATGGATATATTCTGACCATTCTTCTTTATCAGCTTGGGTATACACGGCAAATACATCAAATTCATCCCTGTTGTATTCCTGGTATAATTCGTGTAGTTTAGGAGTAGTTTTTTTACAATGGCCACAATGTGGCTCATAGAAATATACCAAAATAAATTTTGATTTTATTTCTTGTAAACGGGCATATCCTTCTGTTAAAGTTTCCATTTTAAGGTCTTGGGCAATATTTCCAACTAAGTTAAATCGTAACTTAGAAACCTGTTCTTTTAGTTTTTGTGTGGTTTCATCATCTAACCAGTCAACTTTGCCCGATAAATAATATGTTTCCGCAACGTGAACGAATACTTTATCCATTCCCATTATATTGCTTTTTTGGAATGTATTTATAAAATACCTGATAATATATTGAAACATTTCTTCATCGGTTTCTGCTTGTACTGCAACAATATCAATATATCTATTAAGTGTATCAGGATCCTGAATTAATACTTTTGTAAAAAAAATCTCCAGTTTTTTATGAAAAATAGGAGTTCTTAAAAATCTTTTATCTGAAAAATCGATATTATCCATATAATGCTGGCGATTGTAATTGTATGAATGAAACCATCTTACCGAATCTTTATTTTGTACATCATCTGGAATCTCAATTTCAGGAATTTCCGGATTTTTCATTGCTTTTATAATAACGCCTAAAAGAGTTCCTTCATTTTCTGATATTGTTTTATTCCAATAATCTTTTACTTCAGCAGATAATCCTTTAAGTTGATCTTTTAGTATTTGTGTCGAATCAGAGCTTTCATCCAGTACTTTTAATTTGTTTTGAATTTTACTTGATTCAGCGTTTTTATCAATCATGTATTGTTGGAACTCTTTGAATGCTGAATTTTCTTCTGATCCTTTTATTTTTAAATTCTTGATTAAATTATCTGTTGATGTTTCAATAGAAAATTCCTGATCTTCTCCAACCAAAATATCAAAATAATTTTTTGATGGTAAAACAATAATATAAACTCCCTGGTTTAGTAAACTGTCTCCATGAAAAGAGCCTTTCCCGTTGTTATCAAGCTTAATAGTGTCTTTTACATAAGTTTTATCACCATAGTAATACCCCAGGTAAATATTAGTATTTTTTAAATCATTTATTTTAATATCAATCTTGTACGATTGAGAAAATCCCTTTGTTATAAATAATGTTGATAAAAGAATGATTAAAATGTACTTAAATTTCATATTTTTAGATTTTGAACGTTTAAGAAAGGACAAATATATCTATAATTTGTTTTTCTTTGATATCCATTGATAAATTATCAATATGATTTCTATCTTAATACCTGTATTTAACAATAATATAACGGATTTAGTTCATGATTTGTATAAACAGATTGAAGTAATTCCTATTAGAACAGAAATAATAATTGTTGATGATGCATCTGAAGGTGATGATTTAGAAAACAGTAAATTATCTGAACTGAAAAATGTAAAATATGAGAGGCTAATAAAAAATATCGGCAGGTCTAAAATTAGAAATTATTTGGCTTCCCTGGCTAATTTCGATTATTTATTATTTATCGATTGCGATGCAAAAGTTATTAATAATAAATTTATTAAGAATTACGCAGATTGTATTAAGAAAAACAGGGAAGTAGTCTGTGGTGGTTTGGTATATGAAAACAAAAAACCGCAGAATCATAAATTATATTTTCGTTGGTATTATGGAATAAATAGGGAATATAGAACTATTGATAAAAGAATTAAGGAACCGTTTAAATCCTTTTCCTCGTTTAATTTTTTAATTAAAAAAAATGTTTTCCAACAAATTAGATTTGATGAAGAAATTTTAAATTATGGTCACGAGGATACTCTGTTAGGATTAGAGCTACAAAAACAAATTACAGAAATTTATCACATAGATAATCCGTTACTTCATGATGGATTGGAAGATGCCGGGCAATTTATTAGTAAAACGAATCAATCAGTAAAAAACTTAAAATACCTTGTTAAAAACTATCCCAAATTACAATCCTTAACTGATACCATAAAATTAATTAAATACGTTCAATTTATTAAAAGAATAAAGTTAGCGTGGCTTTTTAGATTATTCTACAGTTTAGCCAATAAGGTATTTATAAAGAATTTACTATCTAAACACCCTTCACTGTATATTTTTGATTTTTATAAAATTTGCTACTATTTTTCATTATAACATTTATTTACGCAGCACAAGGTTATTTTTCGCGTCTTTATATCGATTAAAACTGTAACACAAATCTCTCTCGTTCGTCATATTAATAAACAAATAAATAAAATACACTGGAGGCTGCGATATGAAAAATTTACTTCTCACATTAAAAACTTTAGCTGCCTTATTACTTTTAATAACTTTTTATGGCAGTTTGTATTCCCAAAATGTAATCTCTTCGGTAAATGTAAGTGATAATGCTGCTGTAGTAGGCAAGCTGCTTACAAATAATACATACAGTTCAATAGTTTTGGAAAAAGATGCAGATAACTGGACGACTAATAAAAATTATCTGGATAATAGTTCTTCAAATTTCATTTATTATGTAATGATTGCAATGAATGAGAAAGTATATGAATTTGACAAAGAAATAGAAAATTGGATGCTAAATGATTCAGAATGGATTTTGCCAAAATCTGATTTTGATAATACAGTTGAAGAATTAAATTTAATTGAAGACTGGATGCTTAATGATGATTTCTGGAGGATTAATGATGATGTCTGGAAAATTAACGATGATGTCGACAGAAACACTATCGAAGATTGGATGTTAGATGATAAGTTTTGGGTTATGGTTAAATGAATAAAATTGAATCTAAGGTAAAGCCTTGGGAAACCTTTTAAATAAGGTATGTTGGTTTTATCAAGATTCTCGTCCGCCGAAGCGTATGCGAAGGAGGATTAAAAGTACTTTCCTGTCCTTCGTATTCATATTTTCCCAATTATGAAGGGTAGTTTTGACCTGGCTTTGGCCAGGTCATTTTTATTATATTAGTTTACAACTCTGTCAGGGTTTAAAACCCTGACAGAGTTAGTAAGTAAAACATCAGAAGTCTGCCTAATAAATTTGTATTATGTATAATTTGAGGTTATCTTTGTGCGCTGAATTTTCAGGTAATACAACACTAAAATATAAAAGTTATTTTATATCATGGATATTGAGTTAATGTTGAAAAAAGCTGTTTTAAATGCTGTTGGGAAATTATATGAACAAACACCCGATGAGAAATCAATTCAGATTCAGAAAACAAGAAAAGATTTTGATGGTGATTTTACTTTAGTTGTTTTTCCATTATTGCGAGTATCGAAAAAACCACCGGAACAAACTGCCAGCGAATTAGGAAAATATTTAAAAGATAACGTTGAGCAAATTAGCGAATACAATGTAATTAAAGGATTTTTAAATTTTTCTATCGATAAAAGTTTTTGGATTTCGTATTTAAACACCGTAGTACAAGACGATAATCATGGATTTATTAAGAACAAAGAAAACCCAAAAACTGTTTTAATTGAATATTCATCTCCTAATACTAATAAACCACTTCATTTAGGTCATATCAGAAATAATTTATTGGGATATTCTGTTGCCAAAATTCTGGAAACACAGGGAGATAAGGTATATAAGGTCAACCTTGTAAACGACAGGGGCATACATATTTGCAAATCTATGCTGGCATATCAAAAATGGGGAAAAGGAGAAAAACCAAGCAAGGAAAAAAAAGGAGATAAATTAGTTGGAGATTATTACGTAAAATTTGACCAGGAATATAAAAAGGAAATCAATGATTTAGTTGCTAAGGGGCAGTCGGAAGAAAATGCCAAGAAGAACGCCCCGTTGATTTTGGAGGCACAGGAAATGCTTCGTAAATGGGAGTCAAAAGATTCCGAAGTCATTTCTCTCTGGAAAGAGATGAATCAATGGGTACTTGCAGGTTTTGATGTTACATATAAAAACTTGGGAGTAGATTTTGATAAAGTATATTTCGAATCAGATACTTATAAGTTGGGTAAAGAATTGGTTCTTGAAGGATTGGAAAAAGGAGTTTTCGTTAAAAAAGAAGACGGTTCTGTTTGGGCCGATTTAACTAAGGAAGGACTTGATCAGAAAATTTTGTTGCGTTCTGATGGAACTTCTGTTTATATGACCCAGGATTTAGGTACGGCACATCAACGTTTTACAGATTATAATGCTGATGAAGCTATATATGTTGTTGGAAATGAACAAAATTATCATTTTCAGGTACTTAAAATTATATTGGGGAAATTAGGATTTAGCTGGTCTGAATACTTACATCATTTGTCTTATGGAATGGTTGAGTTACCAGAAGGTAAAATGAAATCGCGCGAAGGTACTGTTGTTGATGCCGATGATTTATTAGACGAAATGACCTTGACAGCTGAAGAAATGTCCCGTGAGTTAGGGAAACTAGAGGAATATTCTGATTCTGAAAAGAAACAAATAATAGAAACAATAGGTTTGGGAGCCTTGAAATATTTTATATTAAAAGTCGATCCTAAAAAAACCATGACATTTGATCCAAAAGAATCAATCGATTTTAATGGTAATACAGGACCTTTTATTCAGTACACTTTTGCCAGAATTCAATCTATAATAAGGAAAGCAAATGATAAAGGGATGGAATTGTCAATTGAGCTTAATTCAAAAATAAAAATATCAAACAAAGAATTGCAACTTATCAAGTTAATTTATAGTTACCCTGAAGTGTTAAAAGAAGCGGCTAATGATTATAGTCCGGCACAAATTGCAAACTATATATTTGATCTGGCAAAAGAATTTAATCAGTTTTATCACGATCATCCTATTTTGGGCGAAGATGATAAAAGTATTTCCGAATTCAGATTACATCTTTCAAAACAGCTTGGTAAAATTATAAAATCAGGAATGGGATTATTGGGAATTAATGTTCCTGACCGAATGTAGATTTGTTTGAAAGGATTAATTAAAGTTTTAATTTTGTAAAGAGTAAAAATATTAAAATATATGTTTGAGAATTTATCAGAACGATTAGAGAAATCCTTTAAAATATTAAAAGGGCAGGGACGAATTTCAGAAATAAATATAGCTGAAACTTTAAAAGATGTACGTCGTGCATTGCTGGATGCTGACGTTAATTACAAAATAGCTAAAATATTTACCGATACAGTTAAAGAAAAAGCACTTGGGGAGAATGTGTTAAGTGCGGTTAACCCGGGGCAAATGATGATTAAAATTGTTCATGATGAGCTTGTTGAGCTTATGGGTGGACAATCAACCGATGTTAACTTAAAAGGTAACCCTACGGTTGTTTTAATTGCCGGTCTGCAAGGTTCCGGTAAAACAACGTTTGCGGGGAAATTAGCTAATCATTTAAAATCAAAAAAACAAAGACATCCATTATTAGTTGCATGTGATGTGTACCGTCCTGCTGCTATTGAACAGTTAAAAATATTAGGTGAACAGATAAATGTTCCTGTTTATAGCGAAGAAGGAAGTAAAGATCCTGTAAAGATTGCTAAAAATGCGATAAAACAAGCAAAGAAAGATGGGCAAAATTTGGTAATTGTCGATACCGCTGGTCGTTTGGCCATTGATGAAGAAATGATGAAAGAGATAGCTGCAATAAACAAAGCTATCGATCCGCACGAAACATTGTTTGTGGTCGACTCAATGACTGGTCAGGATGCAGTTAATACAGCTAAAGAATTTAACGATCGCCTTGATTTCGACGGTGTTGTACTTACTAAGTTAGATGGTGATACCCGTGGTGGTGCTGCCTTATCTATTCGTTCGGTTGTAAATAAACCAATTAAGTTTATTGGTTCTGGAGAGAAATTGGATGCAATCGATGTTTTTCATCCGGATCGTATGGCCGATCGTATTTTGGGTATGGGTGATGTGGTTTCGTTGGTTGAAAAAGCACAAGAACAATACGATCAGGAAGAAGCTCGAAAACTTAGTAAGAAAATTGCTAAAAATCAGTTTGATTTTAATGATTTCTTAGCGCAGATTGGTCAGATAAAGAAAATGGGTGATCTTAAAGATTTAGCCGGAATGATCCCCGGAATGGGCAAAATGATGAAAAATATGGATGTTGATGATGATGCGTTTAAAGGCATCGAAGCAATCATTCAATCAATGACTCCCACAGAAAGAGAAAATCCAAAGCTTATGAACGGAAGCAGAAGAAAACGAATTGCAATGGGAAGTGGAAATGATATTCAGGAAGTAAATCGCCTCATTAAACAGTTTGACGAAACAAAGAAAATGATGAAAATGATGAAAGACGGTAAAGGAATGGCTGGATTAATGAATCGAATGTCCGGAATGGGATAAATATTATATGTGAACAAAAATTAAATTGCAGTGTTTACAAAATAAAAAGCTCAACAATATGAAACTAATTGATGGTAAAAAAGTTGCAAACGAAATTAAAGAAGAAATTGCTAACGAAGTTCAACAAATAAAGGAAGAAGGGGGTAAAATTCCTCATTTAGCAGCAATTATAGTTGGTCATGATGGAGCTAGTGAAACCTATGTTGGCCATAAAGAAAAAGCTTGTACACAGGTTGGTTTTGATTCAACAGTTTTGCGCTTTGAAGATGATATAGCCGAAGATACTCTATTAAGAAAAGTTCATGAACTAAATGATAATCCCGATATCGATGGTTTTATTGTTCAGTTACCGATGCCAAAACATATTTCGGAACAGAAAATTATCGAAGCTATTGATCCTAAGAAAGATGTTGATGGTTTTCATCCAATTAATTTAGGTCGCGTGGTTATTGGTTTGCCAGCTTATGTTTCTGCAACACCTGCCGGAATTATTGAACTCATTAAGCGATATAATATTGAAACTTCAGGTAAGGATGTTGTGGTTATTGGTCGAAGTAATATTGTAGGTAAGCCAATCAGTATTTTATTGAGTCAAAAAGCAGATCCGGGAAATGCTACAGTAACATTAACACATAGTCGTACAAAAAATTTAAAAGAAGTTGTTTCAAGAGCTGATATTATTATTGCAGCTTTGGGAAATGCTGAATTCTTGACAGCCGATATGGTAAAAGAAGGAGCAACAGTTATTGATGTTGGAATAACCAGAGTAAAATCAGACAAAACCAAATCGGGTTGGAAACTTTTAGGTGATGTTAAATTCGATGAAGTAGCCGAAAAAGCTGAATATATAACTCCTGTTCCGGGTGGTGTTGGTCCAATGACTATCGTTTCATTATTACAAAATACCCTTAAAGCAGCAAAAGGCGAAATTTATCCGAAATTTTAAATAAAGTATAACATGTATTCTTGCATGTTGAAAAAACGCACAAGCCTGTCTGCCCTGACTGCCGCCCGCCTGCCGAACGGACAGGTCAGGCAGGCAACAAGTAGAAATGTGTATTTTAATATACCCAATATTTTAATTCATAAACACAGATTATTAGCAGGAAGGAACTTGAAAAAGTCCCTTTTTTTGTAGTGTGTTTTTTACTTTCGCCTGTCATGCCCGTCCCGAATTCTAAGACTTAAACAAATAGTTGAAAACTATTTGATAAGTTATTCTGCCATAACTTGACATAGGGGTATATTTTTTAATAAATTGTATTAAATTATTAAAGACTTTCTATGGAAAACAACCTGATATATAAGGTATACGATTTCTTTAATCAGATCATTCACCCTAATGATATCAGGCTTTCTTCCGCTTCTTCCGAAAAAATCTGCCCGGTAACCGGACTTGATATTTCCATGCAACCCAGAAATAGCAAATTTCTAAGCTCTTCAGGGGTAAAATGGTACTACGAGAATGATATAAAAACATTTGATAAAATCTTAGCACCCAGGTTAACTGAGAGTTTTAAAAGCAAAGATATTAACATACAATTCAGAGAAGTTGCTCACAGTATACGAAATGCAGACAGTAATCCACGTAACAATACCAGAAGAGCTATTCAAAAACTCCTTGATGAAAAGGATAGCCTGTTTAATAATATGCAACTAATAGAAAAGACTAAACTCCAGGAAGCAGGAATGAGTAGTACTTCTGATTCGTAAAG
>JAIORB010000026.1 GCA_021108325.1 Bacteroidales bacterium
TATGTATTTCTTCACTATTTAGGTAACATTTCTTAAATTGTACCTATGACAAGTAAAGAACAACAAATTTTCAGCAATAAATGGCTATTGGTTATTAAGGAATATGAACTTTTAAAAAATAAGCAAAGCAAACATTTCTCTAGTGTAAATGAGATATGTGATGTCTTTTCGGTTAACCGAAAAGACATCCGCAATTACTATATGAGATGGTGTCAAAGTGGTAAAGACCCTGAGTCATTACTACCAAAAAAGAGAGGCCCCAAACCAGGTCAGTTAAAAATATTGACCAAAGAAGAAGAAAGGGCTATTGTTAAAATACATCGTAAATTAGGTGCAAATGAATTTGAAATTCATCATTTAATAGAAGGAAAATTTAGAGTTCATCCATCTGTATCTACTATTTACAGAACCTTAAAAAGGTATCCCTTAAACAAAAAAAGAAAAGTAGCTGTAAAACGATATGAGAAAAAATATCCAGGAGAGCTTTTACATGCCGACACATATTCATTAGCTAAAACTATAATGTTTGATAGGAAAAAATATTACTTATTTGGTGCTATTGATGACTGTACTCGACTATGTCATGTGGAAATAATCGAAAGGCAAACTGCACAACAAGCTACACAAGCCTTCTTTAAAACTTTTAAGTGGTTTAATGCTCATGGAATAAACCCTGAAGTAGTTATGACTGATAATGGTCAAGAATTTACTGCATTTACATCTCAAAAAGCCAAAGACAAGCATTTTTTTGAATCAATGTTAATAATTTTTGGAGTTAAACATATTTATACTAAACCATATAGACCGCAAACAAATGGTAAAATTGAACGTTTTTGGAGGGTATTTTATAATGAATGTTTGTTACCTATAAACAAAACTCTGGATATACAAGAATTTCAAGCTGAAATTAATGGTTTTATGTATAGATATAACTACCAAAGAAGGCATTCTGCTTTAAATTACAGAACGCCTTTAGATAAGTTAAAAAATATTGTTAATTTGTTACCCGAATTATGAAGTATTACATAAATATCGGGATTCGGGACGCAGGAACGTTTACCTTCATGACTGAAAGGAATAATGACAAGTAGGAATACCTTTTCACAGCTCCTGTCATTCCGCACTTGATGCGGAATCTATTGACTTATTGATATTGGCCTGCCGACAGGCGGAATACTTATGAATGCCTAAAATTTAAAATAAGCATTGCACAACTAATTGCTAATTAGTGTTATTCATGTCATAATTTAAATTTATTTTAGTTCATTTTAACATTTTAGTCATTTTAACATTTTAGTCATTTTAATTGTATCTTTACGGTTAATTCAGACAAGCATTTATTTAACTACCTTATTATGAACGAAAAGATTGGCAAAATACTGGCAATTGACGACAATGAAGATATACTGTTTGCTTTAAAACTTCTACTTAAAAATCATGTGGAATTAATTCAAACCGAAACAAACCCTGAAAGAATTCCGGAGTTTTTGCATAACGAAAATTACGACGTTATTCTTCTTGACATGAATTTTACTAAAGATGCCATTAGCGGTCAGGAAGGTTTTGACTGCTTAGCAAAAATCACTGGAATCGATCCTGATGCAGTTGTTGTATTTATAACTGCTTATGGCGATGCTGAAAAAGCTGTTAAAGCAATTAAGCTTGGTGCTACAGATTTTGTTTTAAAACCATGGCAAAACGAAAAATTACTTGCTACAATTTCATCTGCAATTAAACTTCGCAGATCAAAAAGTGAAGCTACTGATTTAAGAAAAAAACAAAAGGAAATTAGTGCTATTCAGGATCAACCTTTTCATGAATTTATCGGGAGTTCTCCTGAAATGCAACAAGTATTTACAACAATTAAAAAAGTTGCTAAAACCGATGCTAACATTCTAATTCTTGGCGAAAACGGAACCGGGAAAGAACTTGTAGCAAGAGCTTTACATCGAAATTCACTCCGAAAAGACGAAGTATTTATGAGTGTAGATTTGGGTTCAATTGCAGAAACATTATTCGAAAGCGAACTATTTGGACACATGAAAGGTTCCTTTACTGATGCAAAAAAGGATAAACCAGGAAGGTTTGAAATAGCATCAGGGGGAACATTATTTTTAGATGAAATAGGAAATTTATCATTGCCTATGCAAGCAAAACTACTTAATGTTCTGGAAAGAAGAGAAATTACCCGGGTAGGTGCCAATAAACCAAACAAAATTGACGTTCGGCTAATTTGTGCTACAAATAATAATATTCATACAATGGTTCAGGATGAATCGTTTAGGCAAGATTTAATATATCGAATAAATACTGTAGAAATACATTTACCTCCTTTAAGAGAAAGAGTAGGTGACATTCCATTACTTGCAGATCATTTCTTAGGCATCTACTCAAAGAAATATAGAAAGAAAATTAAGAGTATTAATGCCGATGCAATGAAAAAAATGAGTCAATATCAGTGGCCAGGGAATGTAAGAGAATTACAACATGCTTTGGAAAGAGCTGTTATTATGAGTGATTCCGACATATTGGAATCTGATGATTTTTTACTTACAACCCGAAGTGAGAAAGTTGCAGAAATTGAAATTGACACATATAACCTTGATGAAGTAGAAAAGAATATAATTGTTAAAGTATTAAAACAAAATCAGGGCAATGTAACCCAGGCTGCAACAATACTTGGACTGACTAGAACTTCATTATACAGAAGAATGGAAAAATATGGTCTTTAGAAATTTTAGATTTGTTGCTATATTTAGAATATTGTTGTTAACAGCAACAATATTTCTTTTTTTCTATACACTTACTTTAGAGTATTTTATTACTCCATTCTTAGTTGCACTTATAATCATATTTCAGGTTTATCTCATTTTTAAATACCTGGACAAAACAAACCGTGATCTTTCGAGTTTCCTTGAATCTATTCGTTTTTCTGAATTTACACGCTCTTTTAAAATTGAAGGAATGGGATCATCTTTTGATGAACTAAATAAAGCTTTTAATGATGTAATTCAGGATTTTCAGAAAGTACGGTCTGAAAAGGAAGAGCAATATCAATACTTTCAAAATCTTGTGAGGAATATTGATGTAAGTATCATAACCTATCAACGTGATGGTACAGTCGATATGGTTAATAACGCCTTTAAGAAACTATTCCAGATAAACTCTGTAAAGAATATTCACGACCTGAATAGTATGAGTCCCAAATTAGTAGATACTCTTATTAAATTTGAACCGGGAAAAAGTTGCCTGATGAAAATTCAGGAAGAAGATGATATTTTACAATTAGCCATATCGGGAACAGAATTTAAGATACTAAATAAAAGTATTATACTTGTTACAATTAAAAATATTCAAAGCGTATTAGAGGATCAGGAAACAGAAAGCTGGCAAAAATTAATCCGTGTTCTTACACACGAAATAATGAATTCAATTACACCAATTTCTTCTATTACTTCTACATTAGATTTAATGTTAAAAGATGCTCAGAATAGAAAAACTCCTCCTGATAAAGAATCCATAGAAGAAGTTCAAATGGCCATAAAAACCATTAATAAAAGGAGCAATGGTTTGCTTCATTTTGTTGATACTTATAGAAATTTAACAAAAATTCCTACGCCAAATTTCAAAATAGCTAAAGTTAAAGAGGTTCTTGATGATATTAAACTCCTATTTCATGAAGAAATCAAAGCTAAAAATATAGATTATGTTGTGTCAATAGAACCTGAATCAATTGAGTTTCACGCCGATACAAAATTAATTGAACAAGTTTTAATTAACTTAATTAAAAACGCCATACATGCTCTTGAAAATAGTGAAATACCTATGATTCATGTAAAGACCTACTATAACAAACGTGGGAGAGTTACAATACAGGTTATCGATAACGGACAAGGAATATTAAAAGAAGTATTAGATAAAATTTTTATACCGTTTTTCACTACTAAACCTAAAGGTTCAGGTATCGGGTTAAGCCTGTCGAAACAAATTATGCGCTTACACGGTGGATCAATTACAGCAAAATCAGAAATAGAAAACCTGCCGGACGGGCAGGACAAGGCAAAGGGAACTACTTTTACATTGACTTTTTAATGTCAGATTTTAGAAATGAGTATCAAGTATAAAGATTTAATTATAGACTTTTATTGTTAATCTTTTCCGTTTATAACTTCAAGTCCTTATCAAATAACTTAGCTATATAAATTGACATTTTTAAAAAGTCATAACCATCATTTCTATTGGTCAATATTAAAACTGTCATATGAGTATCAGGCAAGAGTAAAACTAAGTTTGAATACCCCCTTTGAGAACCACCATGCCAATTATAACGAACACCATTTTTTTTCATTACAGCCCAGCCATAACCATAATAAGGAACATCCTTATTATCAGATAATTTCTCAACAGAAAATATTTTAGAAAGACTTTCGCTTTTCAATAATTTTTCCGAAAATAAAGCTTTAGTCCATTTGGCATAATCTATAGAATTAGTATATATCCCCTGCTCTCCATATATTTTACTAATATCTTTTTTTGTAATATATTTTTTATCTTCTTTGAAATGACTTTCAGCTATATTTTGATCGCTAATTTCATCTGCTAAAAAAGTATTATTCATAGATAGTTTCTTGAAAATATACTTATGTAAAAAATCCTTATATGACTTTTTTGAACTTTTTTCAATAATCTTTACTAGTAAAGCATAATCCGAATTACTGTATTTCCATTTGGTTCCCGGTTCAAAAACAGGCTCATCTTGATTTTTTAAAAATTCGTAAACCTGATCATTTGAATGTATATTTTCATCATTATAACTTACCAAACCGGACGTATGATTAAGAAGGTTTCTTATTTTTATATTTCTACCATATTCCGGAAAATCAGGAAATATATCTATAAGATTATCGTCTAAACTCAGTTTATTCTTTTCGACTAGTTTAAGAACTGTAAGTGAAATAAATGATTTTGATAACTCCGCAAGATTAAATGTTTTATCAACCGTCATTATTTCATTTTTTTCCACATTCGATAATCCATAAGCCTTATTAAAGATAATTTCTTCATTTTTTATTACTAAAATAACAGCTCCGGGATTATCATTAGAAAAGTAGGTTAAATACTTATCGACAGCTCTTTCTATTCTTTTAAGATCTAAAGTATCTTGAGCATTAACAGAGAATTGAAATAAAACAATTATTATTGTAATAACTCCTGCTATTTTCTTAAATAGTAGTTTCATCCGTTTAAGTTTATTTAATTATTTTTAGTTGATTTACAATACATATTTAACATATCCTGAGCTTGTTTTACACCTAACTCTAAAGCCTTTGTAAAATCCTCACATCCTCCTTCGTAATCATTTATATTAATTCTTGATACTCCTCTATTCAAAAAAGCACTTCCATTATCATTTACATTGCTAAGATATATATCATAATCAGCCAATGATTCCTGATATTTTTCAAGAATACCTAAAGAAACAGCTCTTCCTAAATATGCGTCATAATAGTTCTTATTGTATTTAAGCGTTAAATTAAAATCCTTTATTGACTCTTCATATTTTTGTTGCATTGCCTTAGCAACACCACGTAAATAATATGATTCAAAATAATCATTCTTATATTTGACGGCTAAGTTAAAGTTTATTATAGCTTTTTGATTGTCTGATTTATGCATATATACCAAACCTTTTCTAAAATAAGGTTCATAATCAGATTTATTCAAATCAATCGCTTTATCGTAATCTGATAAAGCATCATCATATTTTAGTAAAGCTGCCTTTGCATTACCTCTTTTTTTATACGATTTTGCATCATTAGGATTAATCTCAATGGCTTTATCAAAATCAGCTAATGCTCCCTCAAAATCCTGAGTTTGTAATTTAAAATACCCTCTCTGATAATAAGCATCCTGATTATTGGCATCAAGTTTAATAATTGCATCATAATCAGCAATTGCTCCTTTGTAATCATCTTTATCAATACGGAATTTAACCCTACGCTGATATGCATCCAAATTATTTTTATCCAATTCAATTGCTTTATTAAAATCCTCAACAGAGCCTTCTAAATCTCCTAAGTTGGCTTTAACTATTCCTCGCTGATGATATGCCTCTGCATAAACTGAATCTAACTGAATTGCTTCATTCAAATACTCTAAAGCCAAATCATATTCGTTTAAACTTGATCTAACATAAGCCAAAAAGTAAAAAACATCAGGATTTTCTTTATCTAAGTCTAATGCCATATTTAAATCACTTAAAGCATTCTTTAAATCATCTTGCCTGATAAATAATAATGACCTGCCAAAATATCCTTCAAAATTTTCTGTATCAAGTTCTAATAATTTGTTGAAATCGGCCAAAGCATTCAATTCTTGTTCAAGCTGATAATAAGCATTAGCTCTATTTAATAAGGCATTTATATTTTTCTTATTAAATTTTAATGCTTTGCTATAATACTTTGCTGCCACATCATATTTTGCGGAGTCGGTATAAATTTGTCCTTTTTGATAATAATTATTTGAAATTTTAGGTTTTAAAACAAGAAATGCAATAATAATTATAATTAATGCCGCTGATAATGATATCCATTTTTTCATATTACTAGGATGTTAAATTATTGTTTTTTCTGCGAAATCTTACACTTAACGTTTCAAATTGTATATTTTCAACGCACAGGAATGTGCATTGTACAACAAGATAAAAAAAATACCTTGCAAAAGCAAAGCACTTGAACTTGTTCGTATTCTTTCAACGGACAGGAATGTCCGTTGTACTGTTAGAATCTGTTAAGCCATCTGTAACGTCTGGTATTGTCGCCAAAGTTCAATCCAATCATTATTTCATGCGAACCATAACTAATTCTTTGAATATCATTTAAAGAATAATCGAAAGCATAACCAACATACAGCTTGTCAATTTTTATACCAACCATAGTAATAATAGCATTACCGGTTCTGTAAGAAAATCCTAACCAGTAATCTCTTTTATAAAACCCTTTTACAGATATATCTGCCTGTAGATTAAATGCCTCAGTTGTTTTTATTAATAATGATGGTTCAATCTCAAAATCATTATCCATATCATATCTATAGCCTGTTATCAAATAATAATTTCTCACTTGCTGATAATCAGTAAAACTATTATCGCCTCCAAATTTCACAGAAGCCTGAAATAAATTCTTTGCTGATACCCCGATATAAAATGGCTGATATGTATAATATACTCCAACACTTCCATCAGGAATAAACATACTTCCGCGTGCTTCGTCTATCAAGGGATCATAGCCCTCAAAAGTGTTTAGTTCACTTGTGTTAACTCTAAACTGGTATGCCGATAAAGATAAACCTAAAGATAACTGCCCGTCTTGAATAAATAAATGATATGCGTATGATAATTCAAGGCCTGTTCTTCCAATAGGTCCGTTCTGGTCGTTATATAAATAGCCCCCTAATCCAATTTTACCACTAGGACGGCGTCTTTTTGTTCTTTTCTTAACTGATCTTGACTTTGAAATATGACTTGTTTTCAAGATCCTGGTTTGCCCGCTTATAGCCTGGATCATTGGTGCATCTTCAAAACCCAGCCATTGCTGACGTGCAGTAAGATTAAAAGTAGTATATCCCTCACTTCCCGCATAAGCAGGGTTAATAAGGAATTTGTTCATCGTATATTGACTAAAAACAGGTTCCTGACTTTTTGCAGAAAACACAGCCAACATTATGATAAACAGTATGGTTAATATTTTTTTCATTAGTTTGTAAAACAAATCAATCTAAGTGAGATTTCCAAAATTCTACCTTATTAATTTCTCGCAAAGCCACTAAGTCGCAAAGCTAAGAACTTTTATCTTTTTACTTTGTACCTACATCCGGCAGGCAAGCTTTTTATCCATTTTTTCAATTTACCTTATTATTGTTACTGAACCAACTATTGGCTCTTCACCATTATGTAAATCTATAACATAATAATAAGCATCCATTGGTAATTTTTTACCTTTTTGGCTTGTACCATCCCAGAACTGATCAGATGAATATCCACTAGACTGGAAAACTCTTTCGCCCCATCGGTTAAATATATCGACAGTTACTTCATTAAAAATAAATAATTGTTCAATTTCCCATGTATCATTTATACCATCGTCATTAGGAGTAAACGCATTCGGTATTTCCAATTCTCCACAGGAACGAACTATAACAGTATCCGATCCAACGCAACCGAAATCATCCGTAACATTTACCCAAATTTCCTGGTCTATGGTTTGAGTATATACAGTGTATGTTGATGATATATCACCATCGAACCAATCATAATAAATTCCGTATTCCGATACATCAAACACAAGGCCTTCATCACCACAATATGTAGTATCAGGGCCTAAATCAACAGCAGGTAAATCATGAACGACCAATAAAGCAGTATCTGACGCGATACAACCATAATTATCGGTTACACGAACCCAGTACTGGCCATCTGTTGAAGCTATTAATGTTTCAGCATTACTATCATCTTGCCACAGATAAGTAGAAATATCCGAGGCCGAAGCAATAAACTCGTAAGTCTCACCACTACAGATATCAGCATCCAGTCCCAAATCAACAAAAGGAGTTGAAACAAT
>JAIORB010000124.1 GCA_021108325.1 Bacteroidales bacterium
CTTTCTCGCTGGCTTTACCGGATTCTTTCTTAACTTTTTTAAGCTGTTGTTTCTTCTGTTCTCGTTCCTTCTTCTCTTTTAATTTGATTTTCTCTTCTCTTGCCTGCTTTTCTCTTTTGGCATTCTCTTTGGCTATTTGCTCCTTGTCTTTTTTCTTAGTGTTATTTTTTGTTATTTCTTTCGAAAACAATCCATTGTCAGGCTTAGGTTCTCTCTTAAAACGATCAAAAAAAGCTCTTATTCTATCACCAAACGATTTATCCTGAAATTCATTTTTTCGCCAACGTTCAGATCTTTCAGTATTTTCATCCCAAGTTTTTTTAGTACTTGTTGCTTGTTTATCATAATTCTTTTCTCTGTCTCTTTTTATACTTTGCTGATACTCCTTTTTTCTTTTCTCATTTTGCTTTTCTAGTTTTACTTGTTCCTTATTTTGCTTCGGTTTTATAAAGGTATTTGCAATCCATCTTGTATGGCAAGCATTAAGAATTATCAAACTTAGAATTATAAAGAACGTATGCTTTAATTTGAAAAGCATTTGCTTATTTTTGTAATATTAATATTTCTTAATATGAGACAAATAATTTCAAAATCAAATTTAAGATTTTTTTTAATACCTATTCTAATACTACTAATTTTTGTTCGTTGTGATGAGGACGAAACTTCTTTTCCTTATGTATATGTAAATGCTACAATTTATTTAAACGAACTTAATCTTGGTATCGGGGAGCACGATTACGTTGAAGGTTACGGTGTTGGAGGATTAATTATTTATCAGAAAGGCATCAATGAATACCTTGCATTTGATGCTGCATGCACATACGAAGCTTCAAGCAATTGCAAATTACAAGATGGCACTACTTTTACAAATATACTGGAATGTTCCTGTTGTGGATCAAAATTTTGGATGACCGGGGAAGATATGGAAGGTTGGCCATCCAATGGTCCGGCTAATGTTCCGTTAAAGGAATACAAATGCTTTTTTAATGATGCCAATACTTTGCGAATTACCAATTAAAGCAAACACAAACCTTGCAGGTTTTAAAAACCTACAAGGTTTTCAAAATGATATTTCCGGCAATGTTTATCAAGATCCAGCAAGTTATCCTTTAAAAAAGTATAGTTGTAGCTTTGATGGAACAAATACTGTAATGGTTAGAAATTAATAAATTCTTACCACCTTTAAAAAAATAAATCTGGCAGGTTTTTAAAACCTGCCAGATTTTCTATTATTTTTTGCTCCTTTAATTTTAATATCTGTAATGATCTGCTTTGTATGGTCCTTCAATTGGCACTCCTAAATACTCAGATTGTTCCAGTGTAAGTTTTGTTAATTTAACCCCAATCTGTTCAAGATGCAATCGGGCAACTTCCTCGTCAAGATGTTTAGGTAAGCGATAAACATCAGTCTTAAACGATTTTTTCCATAGTTCAATCTGAGCTAGTGTCTGATTTGTAAACGAGTTACTCATTACAAAAGATGGATGGCCGGTAGCACAACCTAAATTAACCAAACGTCCTTCTGCCAATAAAAATATTGCATGACCATCAGGAAATACATATTTATCAACCTGTGGTTTGATATTTATTTTATTAATTCCAGAATAATTTTCTAACTGATCAACCTGAATTTCATTGTCAAAATGTCCAATATTACAAACAATAGCCTGATCTTTCATTTTTGACATGTGATCAGCTGTAATAACATCCTTATTACCGGTAGTTGTAACATAAATATTTCCTTCATCAAGAGCCTCTTCTATAGGTTTAATTTCGAAACCTTCCATTGAAGCCTGCAATGCACATATAGGATCAATTTCAGTTACAATAACCCTTGCTCCATATGAACGCATTGATTTTGCGGAACCTTTTCCAACATCACCATAACCACAAATAACAACTACTTTACCAGCTAACATTACATCAGTAGCACGCTTAATACCATCAGCCAATGATTCGCGACATCCGTATAAATTATCAAATTTTGATTTCGTTACAGAGTCGTTTACATTAATAGCAGGAAAAAGAAGTTCCCCACGTTCCATCATCTGATACAAACGGTGAACGCCGGTTGTTGTTTCTTCAGAAACACCTTTTATTTCTTTTGCCATATTATGCCATTTATGCGAATCTTGCTCCAAAGTTTTTTTCAAATTTTTATAAAGCTCCTTTTCATCAATAGCACTTGGTTCATTGTTAAGGAAAGCAGAATCGTTTTCGGCCTTATAACCCAGATGTACCATTAAGGTTGCATCACCGCCATCGTCAACAATCATGTTTGGTCCCTTACTTCCAGGAAAAGTAAGTGCCTGATTTGTACACCACCAATATTCTTCCAGAGTTTCACCCTTCCAAGCAAAAACAGGAATACCCGTTTCAGCAATGGCAGCTGCAGCATGATCTTGTGTTGAAAAAATATTACAGCTAGCCCAACGAACATCTGCTCCAAGTTCAACTAAGGTCTCTATTAGAACTGCTGTTTGAATAGTCATGTGTAAAGAACCCATTATTCTTGCTCCTTTTAATGGTTTTTCTTTACCATATTTTTTACGAAGTGACATTAAGCCCGGCATTTCCTTCTCTGCTATTTCAATTTCTTTTCTTCCATATTCTGCCAAAGCTAAATCTTTAACTTTGTAAGGCAGGCTATCAACCATTGTTCCTTCAATTTCCATAATATCAATTTTATAATTAGTTAATTTTTATTTTCTTATCGGGATTGCAAAATTACATTAAAAAACTAAATCATTCAAAACTATACGATCAATATTGCTAATTGTTCAATTAATCTAATTTAAATAGTTTCTTAATCTCAATTTTATCCTTTTCAAGTTGTTGCTTAAGCTCCTCTAAACCATTAAACTTTTTCTCATCTCGCATCCTTTTTACAAAAGAAACCGTAACTGTTTGATTATAAATTTTTTTATCAAAACCAAGAATGTGAACTTCAATGTTTTTAGATCTAAGAGTTGATTCAATTGTTGGACGAGAACCTATATTAAGCATTCCATAATAGGAATCTCCGTTTAATTTTACCCGAACAGCATAAACTCCATCTTTTGGGACTTGTTTATATGGTTCCGGGATTTTAATATTTGCTGTAGGAAATCCTATTTTTCGGCCAATTTGATTTCCTTCTATTACATTACCACTTATAAAGTATTCATATCCAAGATAATTGTTGGCAATATCCAAATAACCAAAAGTTAAAAAACCCCTGATTTTCGTTGAACTAACTTTGTCGTTATCAACAAGTTTTGCATCCAGCTTTTCTATGCTAAACCTAAATTTTTGAGCACATTCGTTTAAAAACTCATACCCGACTTTACGATCTTTTCCAAACTGATGATTATATCCAACAACTAAATGTTTTACATTTATCTTTTTTACAAGATACTCTTCAATAAATTCGCATGCCGATAATTCAGAAAATTCTTTTGTAAAAGGAATAATTATTAAATGATCTATGCCGGTTTTTGAGAGTAAGAATTTCTTTTCTACAATATTATTTAGTAAACGTAGAGATTCAACATCCTTATTAAGTACAATTCTTGGATGCGGCCATAAAGTTAAAACTACAGATTCACCATCTTTTTCTTTAGCAATTTCTTTTAACTTCTCTAATACTTTCTGATGTCCCAAATGGACACCGTCAAACACTCCAATAGTAAGTATTGGATTATTTATATTGAAATTATTTAAGTCAGTATGAATTATCACAAGATATCAATATTTTAGGATGACAAAAATATAAAAAAATATTTACTAAATTCGCCAATGAAATTAATGATTGACGAACAATAATCTTAGTCAATTATTGTTTTATAATCAGTGAATTAGCACAAATCAATATAAATAGTTAATAGAATGAAAAGAATTTTGTGGTTTTTAATTTTAGCTCTAGTTGTTATCTCATGTGAATCAGAACCAGAATTTTTCACAATATCAGGAGAAATAACCAACGC
Organism: Bacteroidales bacterium; assembly: GCA_021108325.1. Lineage (GTDB taxonomy): Bacteria > Bacteroidota > Bacteroidia > Bacteroidales > UBA12077 > UBA12077. The sequence goes on from JAIORB010000124.1 coordinate 3,966, forward strand.
CAATGGAGAAAAACTATATTTAGTTGAATTACAGACTAATACTGTTGTATTCCTTGATTCTATAATACTTAACGATGAAGGTGTTTTTTCTTTTAAAGGACAAACTGATATTCCTAAATTCTATGCTCTTAGAACCAGTCCTGATAATTACATAACATTAATTGTTAGTCCGTTTGAGCAAATTGTTGTAAAAACAGATGGTGAAAATATTGCTAACAATCCTATTATTGAAGGCTCGCCTGAAAGTCACAAAATAATGGTATTGCGATCGAAATTAGATGAAAGTGTTAAAAAATTAGATTCTTTAGGATTGTATTATCGTTCTTTAATTGGTACAAGGGAGATCAACAAAGTCAGAGACTCATTGAATGTGCTTTCCCGGGAAATTATTTCAGAACATACAAACTTTACGAAAGAATTTGTAAAGAACAATTCAAATTCTTTAGCCAGCTTAATGGCCCTTTATCAACAAATTGCTCCCAGACTTTATGTTTTAAATCCTACTGATGATTTAGAGTATTTCACATTAGTAGATTCTTCTCTTATGTTAAAACATCCCGAATCTGAAGCGGTAAAAGCTTTACATACACAAATGGAAGAAATAAAACGTCAGATGAAAGCTGAAAACGAACTTAACAATATTGTTGGCATTGGAATTACAGCTCCGGATATTATTCTTCGTAATCCAAAAGATGATACGATTGCGCTTTCTTCGTTGAAAGGGAAATATGTATTACTGGATTTCTGGGCTTCATGGTGTCGTCCATGTCGTGTTGAAAATTCAAATCTTGTAAATAACTATAAAAAATACAATGAAAAAGGATTTGAAATTTACCAGGTTTCTTTAGATAAGAAAAAAGAATCATGGATTAGTGCTATTGAAAGTGATCAGTTAACCTGGGTTCATGTTAGCGACTTACAATACTGGAATTCTGCTGCTGCTAAATTATATCAGGTACAAGCAATACCCGCAAACTTTTTATTAGATAAAAATGGTAAGATAATTGCAAAAAATCTGAGAGGAGATGCACTGGAAGCAAAACTTTCAGAAATATTTGATTAACTTAGCACATTAAGAAAATAAATTCTATCCGGTTATTTTTGCAAAAGAGTAACCGGATTATGATAAACAAAATATCTATTAACAATTGTGTGAAAATAAAATGTAAAACAATAACCAAATGAAACGCTTACTTTATCTTATTTGTATTTTAATGATTCTTTCATCTTGTAATAATTCAACCCAGCTTAAAATTACAGGAACGATTGAAAATGGAGAGGAAAAGAATCTTAAATTGAGTGAACTTTTAATAACCGGAACAGAGGAAATAAAAACTATTAAATTAGACAAGAAAGGAAATTTTAAATTCAAATTGTCTTCGGATATTCCTCGATTTTATCATTTATCTGTTTCAAAAAACAACTTCCTTACATTATTATTAGAAACCGGGGAAACTGTTAGTATAACTGCCGAATCTTCCGATATGAGCAAAGCTAAAATAAACGGGTCTGAAGGTTCAATTCTTGTTCAGAAGATAAATAATCAATTGGTTGATACCAAAGAAAAATTAGATTCAATAACAAATTATCTGGAATCAATTAAAGGAACCGATAAGCTTGATCAACAAATTGATGAAATTAACAAATCTTATGCGGAAATTGTTGACAGGCAAAGAGATTCTTCAATTGCATTTATAGTAAGTAACTTAAATAGCCTGGCAAGTATTGTAGCTTTATATCAGAAATACGATGATGAAAATTATGTTTTATATAAAAACAGAGATCTGCAATACATAAAAATAGTTTCCGAAGCGTTAGAGAAGAAACACCCGGAATCACAACATGTTAAAGCTCTTTTGGCTGATAAGGATAACTTGTTTAAACGTTACAATCAACTAAAAACTAATATTCAATTGAGTGAAATTGCAAAATCAAAGAAGGTTTTTAGTATGCCTGAAATATATTTACCAAATCAGTCCGGTGACAGTATTTCTTTAAATGCTGTTAGTGCGGAGTACATTTTATTAAATTTTTGGGCATCATGGAGTAAGGAAAGTATTCAGCGAAATATTGCTCTTTTAGATGTTTATAAAAAATATCATGTAAAAGGATTTGAAATTTACCAGGTTTCGTTAGATACTAAAAAGGAAAATTGGACTCGTTCGATTAATTTTGATCAATTACCATGGATTAATGTTATTGATTTAAACGGCAGAACATCCTATTTTGCAAAAATATACAATGTTAGTACTTTACCTACAAGTTACCTGATAAATCCTGATGGAGAAATTATATTAGCAAATCCATCGAAAAATCAATTAGTAAGTACATTTGAATATGCATTAAAATAGCATAATTTGAACCAGAAAAAGAAAATATACTTTGCTTCCGATGTACATTTAGGGCTTCCTGATTATGAAAAAAGCCTTGAACGGGAAAAGTTATTTGTAAAATGGCTCGATGAAATAAAAAACGATGCCCAGGAAATTTTTCTCTTAGGTGATATTTTTGATTTCTGGTTTGAATACAAACGAACAATTCCAAAAGGATTTTCCAGGTTTTTAGGTAAACTTTGCGAAATTACAGATTCAGGTATACCAGTTCATTTCTTTACGGGGAATCATGATATGTGGATTTTTGATTATCTACCTCAAGAAACAGGAGTTATTCTACATAAAAAGCCAGTTATCAAAGAGTTTTCAGGCAAGAAATTCTATTTAGCACATGGTGATGGTTTTGGCCCAGGAGACCCCTTGTACAAATTATTGAAAAACATATTCGCTAATCGATTTTTTCAGTGGATTTTTGCACGTCTTCATCCTAATTTAGGGATTTGGATTGCTAATTCATGGTCAACACACAGCAGATACTCAAGAGAAACAAGAGCTTTTGAAGGTGAAGATAAAGAATGGCTAATACTCTATTCCAAAGATCTCTTAAAAAAAGAGCAATTCGATTATATGGTTTATGGTCACAGGCATCTTCCTTCGGATATAAAATTAAATGAAACATGCCGCTATATTAATCTTGGCGATTGGCTAAGTCATTTTACTTATGCCGAATTCGATGGCAAAGAAATGCATTTAAAGAAATATTCTAATAACAAGGATTAATAATAAGAATAAACAACTATTTTTGTCGTTTCAAAGAGTGCCATTTATTACTAAGATGAAAATCATAAAATATATACTTCCTCTTCTTATTATTACTGCAATAATTATTTCATGCAGCGACGATCGATGTAATTCTGAAACAGACTCTTTGCTAAAATGTGAACTTATTGTAACAGATACCAATCTTACAGCCATTAAATTTATCGATAGTTTATCCATCTATTCACCTGAATGGCCTGATAGCATTCATTATTCAGAGGAAGGTTCAGATAACAACTTACTATTTACCTTATCGCCGGAATCTGATACAACAGATATTGTTTTTACATCCAGACAAGCAGAATTTAACGATACAATCTATATTTATTATCAACGAGAATTTGTTTTTTTATCGCCGGAATGCGGGTTTGTTGTAAATTGTAAAATAGACACTGTTTTAAATACCTATAATTATATTGATTCATTAGAAGTATTAAATAAAGAAATCTCAACTAATGAAAATGGCCATATTCAGATATATTTTTAGCATACTTTTCATTTTTACATCTGTTTCGTTTTCTTTTGGACAAAATGATAGTCTTTATGTACCAGCAAAAGAAAAAGAGCCTTTAGAACTGAAAGGAATAAAATTTGGATTAAATGTTGGACGATTTGCTGATTTTCAGTTTAAACCGGAACGATTTTCTTATGAGGCATCTTTTGATTTTAATTTAAGCCATAAATATTATGGGGTAATAGAAGCAGGGTACTCTGAAATCGATATGGAAAAAGACAATTACCATTATGTTTCAGATGGTACATTTTTTAAAATTGGAATGGACTATAATATGCTTAAGAAATATCCGTCTGATTTTTTTGGTGTGGGAGTTCGTTTAGGGCGAGCCGATTTTAAGCATTCTGCACAGAATGTTTTAATAGAACCTGATCATTGGCCATCATATACAACATCAATCGATTCGAAATCATACAATACTTACTGGCTTGAGGTATCATTAGGCTTAAAAGGTGAACTGCTAAAAAATGTGTATTTTGGCTGGTCGGCAATGGTTAAAATTGCTGTTTCCGGAAGAGAAGATGCCGATTTCCAGCCATACGATATCCCAGGGTTTGGTAAAGGAGCAAAATCAATTAATTTAGGTGCAAATTACTATATTTATTATCAGATTCCCTTTAACAGAAAGTAAATTAATTTACCGGTTAACTTGTTTATTAGTAAATCAGTGAACTGATAGATTAGTTATTAAGGTTTAACAGACTTAGTAAGGATACATGATTCTATTGCAACAAATTGATTTTTTTCTTATAACATTCGCCAGGCAGTTAGCATAATTAAAAATATACTTGAATATATCAGAACTGCAAAAATTGAAATTATTCCTGATGTTCTATTTTTATATTGTTGTTTGCGAATTATCAA
>JAIORB010000107.1 GCA_021108325.1 Bacteroidales bacterium
AGTCCTCCCTGGGTCACAAAACAAAAAAGGTTGGTGCTAACCAACCTTCTATTTTATATCGTGTGTAGTTTTATTGTACCAAAAATAATTTTATTAATGATGATCCCTTCTTATTATCCTCAAAATGAATTAAAATATCATAAAACCCTGTTTTTGTGCATTTAAACATAAACTTTTCATAATATTTTCCACCAACATAGTTTGCTGCAACTACTTTATCATGATCAAGTATTTCAATAACTGCTACACCGGGAAAGTCTCCAATATGATTTAAAACAATAAACTTATAAAGAGAGTTTTTATTTAAAGTAATTGTAAGAAAATACTCATTCTCATATTGATTTGCACTTATTTTCTTTAGCTCAAACTGAAACTCCTTGATAAAAATATCTTTCTGAGCAAATAAATTTTTATTAACTAATTGCAGTAGTAAAATAGTAAAAAACAGATATAAAATCTTTTTCATGGTACCAATATTAATTACAAAGGTATAAATTGCTCCTGTTTTAATGCAAATAGTCTATCAATATACTAATATAATTAATACAAATATAAGTTTTATTTGAAAATGTATAAATTTTTCAATTTACTAAATTAATATATACAAAAAAGGAGATGAATAATCCATCTCCTTTCTTAGATAAATCTTATATTTTATTCAATCGCTTCTACCTTCCTTGTAGAATAATTGATTTTAAGAGCACTGGCTTTACGTAGCTCCTGCTTAACATCAACAACAATACCCATTTTAGTTTTATCATCAACCTTAAGAGAAACGGTCATTAAAGGACGTTCATTTTCGTCCATTTTTTCTCTTTCAGCAAAAACGTAATCACGTATATCAGCAACTTTGGCAAAAGCATCATTTAACTGAATTCTGGGTTCTGTTCCATACATTGCCTGAAATGTTGCACCCTTTGGTTTACCAATATTAATATAACTTACCAAAGATTTTCTTTCAAGCTTTTTAACTTCGGTTGCACCAGGTAAATGTTGTTCTATTTTTAAAGTTGTTTCCCTCATCACGGTACTTACCATAAAGAAAAATAACAACATAAAAACTATATCCGGCAATGAAGCTGTAGAAATTTCCTGTAATCCACCTTTTCCTTTTCGTTCGAATTTAGCCATATTAATTTCCTCCGATATTTTTAGGTTCTGCTTCAGAAATAATCTGAGGATAATATTTTTTTATAGCATCCTGTTTATCTTCTGGTAAATCACCATAATGTCTACCAAACTTTTGCATAGCAACTTCGCTTCTAACTTCGTTGTATGCAGCAATAAGCTCATTCTGAACTTTTATATACATACCATAAGAAGTGCCTCTATCGTTTTGCAAAGAGATAATCCCTTTTGAAACCATAACTTCTCCAAAATAATCAATTTCTGTAGGTCTTTTTTCTGGTAGATTATCTTTATTTGTAGGATTAACTATAAATTCCTTAGCATTTTCCCGAAGTTTATGAACATCCATTGGTATACCTTCCACCAAAATCTGATCACTTGAATTAATTAGAACTACATAAACATTTCGCTCTTTAATCTGATCTTTACTCTCTTCTTGATCTGGGTTATACGGAGGCATTTGTCTGGATAAACCAGTATCAATGTCCATGGTAGTGGCAACAAGGAAAAATATAAGCAGCAAGAATGCGATATCGGCCATAGATGCTGCACTAAATTGTCCTGTAGGTCTTTTTGGCATAGACTTATTTTTTATAAATTTAAAATAGCCCGGAGGGTTTTATCCCTCCCTGCTATATACTATTTAAAAATTTTAGAAACTTCAACATACATCACTGACACAAATGCAATAATGGCCAACACATATATTGAATTAATCATAGTTCCTGCATATTTTAATGTCGAAGGGACATCATACTGAACTAAATCAGGGTTTCTTACTCCTAGCGCTTCACCTGAAGACAAGCCGTAAGCTATTGCAATAACAACAACTATGGCAACAACACCTAATAGGCCTTTTTTAGCATTTTTAGGATTTGTAATCATTTGAATTACCGGGAATATAACTGTAACTACAACAGCGATACCGGTTAATAATACTGCCCATAATAAAAATATGTTTGTATATACCGGCTGACCGCTAATATCCTCACCACCTGCATAAAATAATATAGTTAATAAAGCAGATATGGCTAGAAGGACAATTAAAACTATCCTTAGAATTTTAGTCATGATTTATTATTTTTTAAGATTGTATTTTACTAATATATCTAATAAAGAAATTGAAGCATCTTCCATATCGCCTACAATGCTATCGATCTTTGAAATAATATAGTTATAAAATACTTGTAAGATAACCGCAACGATCAAACCAGACACTGTTGTAATCAACGCAACTTTAATACCTCCGGCAACTAATGATGGAGAAATATCACCGGCAGCTTCGATAGAGTCAAAAGCACCAATCATACCAATTACTGTACCCATGAAACCTAACATAGGAGCTGTAGCAATAAATAATGAAATCCAGGTAATACCTTTTTCTAATAATGTCATTTGAACTGAACCGTAAGAAATTACTGATTTCTCAACAACCTCGATTCCTTCGTCCATTCTGTCAAGACCTTGGTAGAAAATACTGGCAACAGGACCTTTTGTATTACGACAAACTTCTTTTGCAGCTTCAACACCACCTTGGTTTAAAGCTTCTTCAACAGCTACTAAAAGTTTATTAGTATTAGTAGATGCAAGGTTCAAGTAAATAATTCTTTCAATTGCAATTGCTAAACCTAAAATTAAACAAAGAAGTACAACACCCATAAATCCAGGTCCACCTTCAATAAATTTAAGTTTAATTTGTTTGTGTATTCCCGGGCCTTCTTCAACCTCAGCAACAACTTCCTCAGCAATTTCTTCTTCAACGACAGCTGCAGTATCTTCAACTGCCTCTTCCATTTCCATTGAATCTGTTTGTTCAACAGTTGTTTCATCAGTTGTTTCTTCTTGAGCAACTGTGTAGAATGACGCTCCTAATAAAAGCATCCCAAAAACTGTTATAAATGCAAATAGTTTTTTCATGGTTTGTTTTCTGTTTAAATTATTAACGATTTTTATGTATGTAAAATTATTAAAAAATTCACTAATTAAAAATTATTGCGGAGAAAGGGGGATTCGAACCCACGATACCCTTTAGAGGTATACACGCTTTCCAAGCGTGCGCCTTCGACCACTCGGCCATTTCTCCTTCACGTATCTCCCTTAATTCAGGGGCACAAAATACAAAAAATAAAGCAAAATCAAACAAATTATTTCGATATTTCACCACTTATCGATTTATTTAGCATTGATTTAGTCGTATCAATATCTAATTTCTGTCCAAGTAAATGCATTAATTTTGCAACAGCAGCTTCGGTTGTAATATCAAAACCACTTACAACACCCGATTTTAACAGGGCATTACCTGTTTCATATTTTGTCATATCAACACTACCTGCAGAACACTGAGTAACATTTAAAATTATTTTACCTTTATTAATTACATTTTTCAACTCATTTAAAAACCATTTCTCCGTTGGTGCATTTCCGGCTCCATAAGTTTCCAAAATTATTGCTTTAATATTTTTAATATTTAAGATTGTGTGTATTGTTTCTTTACTTATTCCAGGAAAAATTTTAAGTACAGCAATATTTGTATCTAATTCTGTATGAATTTTCAGTTCTTTATGAGAAACAGAATAATGAATTGCTCCATAATTAAATTTTAAATTTATACCTGCTTCAGCAAGATTTGGATAATTAGGAGATTCAAAAGCATTAAAATGTTCCGAATTATATTTAGTTGTTCTGTTTCCACGCATAAGTTTATTTTCAAAATAAACACATACTTCAGGAGCAAGAGCTTGTCCATTTTTTTCGGTAGCAGCAATCTCAATTGCTGATATTAGATTTTCTTTACCATCAGTGCGCAAAGTTCCTATAGGTAGTTGAGAGCCCGTAAAAATAACAGGTTTATCAAGGTTTTCAAGCATAAAACTTAAAGCCGAGGCAGAATATGCCATCGTATCCGTACCATGTAAAATTACAAATCCATCATACTTTTTATAATTTTCTTTTATCAGTTTTACTAATTTTATCCAGACCTCAGGATTTAAGTTTGACGAATCTATAACCGGGGAAAAAGAAATTGTAGAAAGATTAAAACCAAATCGTTTTAATTCGGGTACCTCATCAAGAATCTGATCAAAATCGAAAGGGGATAATACTCCCGTTACAGAATCTTTGATCATACCGATTGTACCTCCAGTATAAATTATTAATATAGATTTTGATCTATTATCTTCCATAATAGTTTACAACTTAAATAGTTGTTTGGCATTATAAGTAGTTACTTGTGCTACCTCTTCTAATGATATATTTTTAATTTCAGCAATTTTTTGTGCAACATAAAGCACAAAAGCACTTTCGTTTCTTTTACCTCTTTTTGGAACAGGGGCCAAATATGGTGAATCCGTTTCTAAAACGATATGATTAATATCAATATTATTCACCACCTTATCCAAACCTGAATTTTTAAACGTGACAATCCCTCCGATTCCAATCTTAAAACCCCATTCTATAATTTTTACAGCCTGATTATTACTGCCGGTAAAAGCGTGAAAAACTCCATTAAGTTTCTCATCCATTACTTCATCCATTATTCTAAAAATTTCATCAAAGGACTCGCGGGCATGAATGACAATTGGTAAATTGTGCTTTTTTGCTAAATTTATTTGGTATCTAAAAGCTGCTTCCTGTTGAGTTTTAAATGATTTATCCCAATATAAATCTATTCCTATTTCACCAATTGCGTAAAATTTCCTTTTATCAAGCCAGCTTTCAACATTTTTAAGTTCTTCCTTATAATTTCCCGTTACTGATGTTGGATGTAAACCCATCATCGGGAAACAAAAGTCAGGATATTTTGCAACAAGATTAAGTAAGTGTTCTGTTGTTGATTTATCAACATTTGGAAGAAGAACTTTCTCAACACCATTTTTCTGAGCATTTATAATAACCTGATCACGATCAGAATCAAACTCAGGCAAGAATAAATGTGTATGTGTATCAATAAACTGCATAAAAAAAATTGAACGCTGCAAACATAAAAAATTTCTTCATCAATATTCAGGTTCAGTATTTAATTCTACATGTCTTAAAACATTTTATATTTTATGATTAACATTTTAGGTATTACCCTAAAACAAAAAAGGGAGACAAAATTTTGTCTCCCTAATCTATATTTTAGATAAATTAATTATACAGCACCTTGAGCAAGCATTGCTTCGGCAACCTTAACGAATCCACCGATATTAGCTCCGATAACGTAGTTGATAAACCCATCAGAATTTTTACCATACTTTTCGCAGGTAGCATGAATGTCCTTCATAATCTGATGTAATCTTTGGTCAACTTCTTCTCTTGTCCAGCTTAATCTTAAGCTATTTTGCGACATTTCAAGACCAGAAACAGCAACGCCACCAGCATTAGCAGCTTTTCCGGGACCATAAAGAATCTTATTTTCAATGTACACTTCAACAGCCTCAGGAACAGATGGCATATTTGCTCCTTCAGAAACTACAAAACAGCCATTAGAAACAAGTGTTTTAGCTTCTTCTTCGTTAATCTCATTTTGAGTAGCACAAGGAAGAGCTACATCACATTTAACTTCCCATGGACGTTTTCCTTCATAATATTCACAACCAAATTTTTCAGCATATTCTTTAATTCTTCCACGCTTAATGTTTTTAAGCTCCATTACATATGCTAATTTTTCAGCGTCAACTCCATTTGGATCATGAATAAATCCGGCAGAATCTGATAATGTAACAACCTTACCTCCTAGTTGAGTTACTTTTTCAGTCGCAAATTGAGCAACGTTTCCAGAACCGGAAACAGTAACAACTTTCCCTTTAAAGCTATCACCACGAGTCTTTAACATTTCTTCAGCAAAATAAACTGCACCATAACCAGTTGCTTCAGGACGAATTACACTACCTCCATACTGAATACCTTTACCTGTAAGCACACCAACAAATTCATTTCTAATTCGTTTGTACTGGCCAAACATATATCCAATTTCGCGACCACCAACACCGATATCTCCAGCAGGAATGTCAGTATTTGCTCCAATATGCTTACATAATTCAGTCATGAAACTTTGGCAGAAACGCATTACTTCGTTATCTGATTTTCCTTTAGGATCGAAATCAGAACCACCTTTACCACCACCCATAGGTAGTGTAGTTAAACTATTTTTTAATACCTGTTCGAAAGCTAAGAATTTAAGAATACTTAAGTTTACTGTTGGATGAAATCTTAATCCCCCTTTGTATGGACCTATCGCACTGTTCATCTCAATACGATATCCTTTATTAATCTGAATTTCTCCTTTATCATCAATCCAGGGAACTCTGAATAAGATTACTCTTTCCGGTTCTGCAATTCTTTCCAAAACTTTAGCATGTTTGTACTTTGGATTTTCCTCGATATAAGGAATAAGAGATTCGGCTACTTCTTGTACTGCCTGATGGAATTCGTTTTCATTTGCATTTTTGGCAATAATCTGAGCCATAAATTGTTCTACACGTGGATCCATAATTTTTTTTAGTTTTTAGTTTGTAATTTATGGTTTAATGTTATCCTGAGCAATTCATAAATAATCTATTGCGAACTGAAATCAGCTGCTATAATTGAAAATGCTCAAATTTCGCTTCTCACCATAGTTATCGGGAATGTCTGCGAGGCTCAATTTTGCGCTTTCCAATTTTATTGCTACTTCCAACTCTCATGACAAAGATTCATGAATTAATCAGGTTAACAAACTTATGTAAAAAAAAAATTAAAGAAAATAAGCAGTAATTAAAAAGCTACTGTTAATAAAATAACAGAACTAATTAATCCACTGGATTTTACAAATAACAAGGCTTTCACATACAATTATCCTAGCATGTGTTTAACAACACCTTCTGATTTTTGTCATAAATATATTGAAGAAATCAACTTGTACATTTTCCCAGGGAGTGGTTTTACAATACCCACAAACTCTAAGTTTAACAATATTGGGGATACTTTACTCGTTGGCATATTGCATTTTAAGCATATCGAGTCAATAGGAAGCTCATCGTGATTCTTAAGAATTTCAGTAATTATTTTTTCATCATCACTTAAATTAACGAACAAGTCTCGTTGAACTGCTTCTTTATCTTTTTTCCCAGGCTCCCATCCCAGCAGGTATTCCAAATCCTCGATTGAAGTTAGCATTGCTGCTTTATTCGTTTTTATTAAATTATTACATCCTTTTGAATAAATATCTGATACCCGGCCGGGTACAGCAAAAACATCCCGATTATATGAATTTGCAATATCGGCTGTTATTAACGAACCTCCTTTTATGCCGGATTCAATAACAATTGTTGCATCAGACAAACCTGCAATAATTCTGTTTCGTTTTATGAAATTATTCTTGTCACGTATTGACTTACTTGGAAAATCTGTAATTAACATACCTTGTTTTAAAATGCTTTTTGCAAGTTTTTTATGAGATGCGGGATAAATAATATCTAATCCATGTCCCAGAACCGCTATTGTCAATAACTCGTTAGCTAATGCCGCATGATGTGCTGTTGCATCGATACCATAAGCCAAGCCACTTACAATTATTGGATTATGTCCATGATCTTTTAGGTCTTTTATCAGTTTCTCGCAAAAAGCAATGCCTTCTGCTGTAGCTTTTCTTGTACCTACTATACTTAGGATTTTCCGAGAATTTAAGTCAACGTTCCCCAATGTATATAATAGTATTGGAGCATCTTCGCAATGTTTTAATCTTTCAGGATATTGTTTATCAAGGTAAAAAACCGGGGTGATTTTATTTTCCTTAATAAAATTAATTTCCTCCTCAGCTTTTGGTAAAACATTAGTGTTTACTATCAAATCGGCAAGTATAGATCCAATACCGGGAATTTTCATCAGTTTACTTTTTGATTCCTTGAAAACACCTTCGAAACTACCAACATACGAGACCAATTTTTTTGCTGTAATATGTCCAACTTTAGGAATTAAGCTAAGAGCAATTTTATATTTAAGATCAGAATTCTGCATAGTCATATAAAATTTTACATGAACAGTCCATGACTGAGATAAATATTGAGACACACAAGAGCATGATAAAAATTCAGTGGCACAATATTAAATTCAGCATAAATTTTAAAAAGTTGAAATTACTGAAAATATTTTATAAAAAAGAAGGTACCCATTCCGAATTCTCGGAGAGTACCTTCTAACCATAAACTACAAACTAAAACTATAAGTTATATAAATATTAAATAACTCCCTGATCTAACATTGCATTGGCTACTTTTAAGAAACCAGCAATATTTGCTCCTTTAACGTAATCAACATGTCCGTCAGCTTCTGTTCCATATTTAACACAAGCTTCGTGAATATCACGCATTATTTGATGTAATTT
>JAIORB010000005.1 GCA_021108325.1 Bacteroidales bacterium
GGAATACGTTTTATTTGTTCAGGATGAATTGCTACTCGTTTTTCATTTTCTTTTAATGATTTTCCAATCACTCCGACTGTTAAAAGTTGTATCATATTGTTCTTTTTATATTGTATAACGTCCAGTATATGAGGCATTGGGCACTTTGTAGCACCAAACTTTCAATTTACTACGCTGTTTTTTAATATTCACAATATTCAATTTAACTACCACTTGCCCAATTACTTATATACATTGTTGTGTGCTACCTTTTTAATTTTTTCTCGCTATGTAAAATCCATAGCTGTAATATTCTTTATATTTTCGGTGCAATTCAATTTCTGCGTTGTTTTCTTCAACAACTTTTTTCGCAAGTTCAGAATTGTTATTTCGTTCTAAAAAATTCTCAAACCTTGCTTCCATTGGTTTGTAATAGTTTTCAATCCAACTATCTTGTCTTAGATAAAAGTAGCCAACTAATGAATAACCATTATTTTCTAAAACTTTAATTTTGTTTGAGGCTATGTCAATTTCTGGATATTCCTGTGTCCAAAAATCTTCTATATCCTTAGGTCGAGAGTTAGTTAACCAAGTGATTTCACTCACAGCCAAATAACCACCGACTTTCAAATAGTCTTTCCATTTTTTTATTCCGTTCTCAAATCCGACATTATAAATCGCACCTTCTGACCAAATAATGTCAAAATTTTCGTTATTGAATGGCAAATCGTCCATTGATTTTTCGAGTGTTTTGATTTTCTCTTTCAATCCTAATTTTTCCGATTTATCATTTAGTTCATCTAAAAATTCAGGAAACAAGTCAATTGCTGTTATTTGTCCATTTATATTTTGTGCTAGTGTAATGGTTTGTCCACCCGAGCCACAACCAATGTCAGCTACTTTTAATTTTCTGTCATTTGGTAAACTCATAACTTCAAGAGCTTTCAGCGTTTCTTTTTCGCTTCCTGGTCCTTGTCTTTCAGAATTTTTATGAAGGTCAATTATTAATTCTAATTCTGTCATTCGTTTCTTTTCTTTGGTTGGGCATAACTTGTTGTTATAACAAATATACTTAAAAAGTTCACATTAACTCCGAAATAAGATTGTTAAGCAATCAAATCGGGGCATATACGTATAAAATGCCTATTACTGATTTAAGGTGATTTTAGGACTTATAATGCAATAATATTATTAAGGAATTGTAACAAAATAACCTGTACATTCTGACTTGTCCTTTTGTCCTTTTTCATCGTTTCAAAAGCATTAAATAAACTGTGGCTATTCGCAGCTTTTGCGTCTTGAAAAAGAACAAAATTACTTCGTCATTTTTGCACACTTTATTTCGTTACAAATCCTAAGCGAATTTCTTTTTTACTCCTTATTTTTAACCAACAGATAAAGATCTTTATCTTCAAGAAAGAGGTATCCTTGTTCATAACAAAAATGGTAAATTATTCCTTTTTTTGTAGTGTAAATATGGGTGTTATATGTAAAATTAAATCCCTTAGAAAGCAATGTGTCTTTTGAAACCATCGTTTTTCCCGATTGCTTGTTAAGTTCCTGCAAAATTCGGCGGTTCTTTCTAAGAATGTTATTAATATTTCTTACCGTATTACTTGCATCACTATTAAGTCGGTTATTGTATGTATTACGGCATTGGTCTGAGCAAAATTTCTTATCGGCACGGCCAACTATTTTTTCACCACATTCAGGGCATTTTCGTGATAAATTTTCTTCCATCTTTTTTTATTGTATAAATACTGAAAATCAAATATAAAACAATTTGCAGTCAATTACAAACGACAACAAACGAATGTTAATCGACTATACTCATTTAATAACCGAATCGCTTGTGATGATCACCGTTTCTTTGTATCAATAAATTTTTGTTAAATATTAAAAAACTAAAAACATGAAAACAATTAACAAAGTAGAAATTCAAGGATTCTTAGGACGCGACGCAGAAGAAAAAACATTTGAAAGTGGACGTACACTCATAAGTATGAGCCTGGCTACGGATGAAAGTTATAAAAATGATAAAGGCGAATGGCTTACAAATACTACCTGGCATAATGTAGTGTATTGGAAAAACAAAAAAGATGAGAATTTTGACTTTTTGAAAAAAGGAGAATTAATATCTGTTTCCGGTAAATTAAATACAAGAAAATATACCGATAAAAGCGGAAATGAAAGGTATATTACCGAAGTAGTTGCTTATAAACTTGAACCAGCCAAAGTAGAGGCTTAATATCTAATTTTATTGATTGCAAAAAGGGATTGCGTTTAACGACAATCCCTTTTATATTTGTATTTTTAGAGTAAATTTAAATACATGATTCGCGAAATAAAAGCAAAATCATTATTGCGTAAACACAAGAAAATTGATTCGTGGTTTGTTGCACGTTATGGGATGAACCTTTATCGTGGATGTTTGCATAATTGTGCGTATTGTGACGGACGGGCTGAGGGTTATTATGTCGAAGGTGAATTTGGAAAGGATATCGATGTTAAAATTAATGCGCCTGAATTACTGCAAAAAGAACTTGACCCGAAACGAAAACGAATTCCTTTTAAAAAAGGATTCATAATGATTGGTGGCGGAGTAGGAGATAGTTATAATGTTTTGGATAAAAAATATGAACTGTCGCGAAAAATATTAAATATTGTTTCTGATTATGATTTTCCTGTTCATGTGCTCACTAAATCGACTTTAGTAAAAAGAGATATTGATATTTTACATGCAATAAATCAAAAGTCAAAAGCAATTATAAGCTTTAGTTTTTCCGGTGTTGATGATAATATTTGCAAAATATTCGAGCCCGGAGTTCCTCCTGCAACTGAGCGTTTAGAAACAATTTCATTTTTTAAAAAAGAAGGTTTCCCTGTAGGTGTTTTTATGATGCCGGTTATTCCGTTTATTACCGATTTGCCTGACCAAATGGAAAATTCTATTCGAAAATTTAAAGAAGCCGGAGTTGATTTTATTATTTTCGGAGGGATGACTCTAAAAGAAGGCCGTCAACAGGATTATTTTTATAAAGTCTTAAAAGAAAATTATCCGGATTTGTTGCACCAATACGAAATGATTTATAAAGGCGATAAATGGGGCGGAGCATCGCATCAATATTATGAATCGATTAATAAACTATTTTTGGAATTAGCGTGTAAATATCAAATTTCTAAAAGAATTCCGGCTAAATTATATAATCAAGTAATTGATCAGAATGATGTTGTTGCAGTTATCCTTGATCAAATGGATTACATTTTAAAGCAAAAAGGGCAAAAATCACCTTATGGATACGCTGCATATTCGGTATCTCAATTAAAAGAACCAATTACCGAACATTTAAATAAACTTCAAAACCTAAGTGGTGTTGGCCCTGTTACCGAAAAAATCATTTTAGAAATTTTAGAAACAGGCACTTCGGGGTGTTACGAAAAGTTGCTTATTACTTAATTATTTAAATTAGTTTTAAGAATATAAACACTGTCCAATTCTTCATCAGGAAAAGCATAACCTTTTTCGTCAAATTTTCCTAACTGTGCATTAGCAATATAAAAATATTTATTGCCTGCAATTTCGCCGGTTGTAGGGAAATCAAATAATGGATTATTTCTTTCTATTATCTCTTTATTTATAATACTGTCGCCGGATTCATTTAAATAATATCTGCAAATTTCGTTCTGGTGCATTATTAATGAATTTTTGTAAAAAGCCAAACCGTCAACTCTACCTGTACTTATATTCTCAGGATGTTTTAATTTCTTAACAATATTTTTCTTTAAATCAACAATGTGAGTTCCACCAAAATGAGAAATATATAATTTTTGATTGTTATCTGAGATTGTTATTCCATTGGCATAATAATAATGATCCGAATCAATAAATAATTCCAAAGAATCTTTTTCAGGTCTGATTATATAAACTTTTCCTTGTAACGATTCTGTAATATATACTGTACCGTCGGACGAAATAGTTAGATCATTTAATAGCCTTTGAGTAGTATCTTTTAATACATATTTATTGATTAGAGATCCTGTTTCAATATCATATTTATAAATACTTGAATGAAGTAATGAATCAGCGACTATTTTTCTTGGATTATCCCATTCAGAGCAAACCCAAAGATGTCTTCTTTTCGGGTCAACTTCCATACCAAGTACGGCTAAAATATCGTCCTGACCTGGTTGAATAAAATCTTTTACTATTCCTTCCTGATTAATTGAAACTATTTTTCTTTTATTTATAGAGCTTATATATAATGATTGAGTTTGCTTATCATAAGCAACACCTTCAGGAATTAAATCTTTTTCGTCCAGAACATAAGCTATTGTACTATTATTTATAGGTTCGGTATCTTTTAAGGCAATCGATAAATAATTTTCAAAATTGTCCAGTTTGCTGATAAACTGATATTGATTCTGTTTTAATCGTGCATAAGTTAAATGTGAGTGAAGATTTATTGCTGATTTTAATACCTCTTCTGCTTTTTTATATTGATTTACACTCATTAATGCATCAGCAAAAAGTATTTTAAAACTGAAATCGTTTGGTGCAAATGAATAAACTTTTTCAGCATAAGTTAAATAATCAGAATAATTAGAATCATTTAAGGCCTTATAGGCATTATTCCAATATTCCATAAGTTGTGCAGTTGAAAGTGCTTGCTCTGTTTTAATTGCCACCGAAGAATTATTGGAGTCACACGAAAACAGAAAAATAACCAGGCTTAGCAATAAAAGTTTTTTCATGTAAATTGTATTTAAATTATATTGTCTAAATTTAATGATTAATTTATAAACTAATACCCTATATAATTATTATGGAAAATTCTGAAGTTCAACAAGATTCAACATTAGAGAAAAATGAAATGGTAATTGACAAGAAAAGTCTGACTTATTTAACAGAAACTCGAAAATGGACCATGTTTTTAGCCATTCTGGGTTTTATTTTCATAGGCTTGTTAGCTATAGGAGTTTTAATACTTGGTTTAGTAGGAGCAGGTTGTGGAGGTTTAATGGGGGGAAGTGAAATGTTTATAATCTTTGTAGTATATATAGTTATAGGTGTTCTATACTTTTTCCCAATTTATTATTTGCTGAAATTTTCGGTTAACATGAAAAAAGCTATTGAGCAAGCTGAACAAAAAGATCTTACTGTAGCTTTTGAATATTTAAAATCACATTATAAATTTATTGGAGTATTAACTATAGTTATTTTCGGTTTGTATATTCTTATTGGTATTGTAGCTGCTATAATTGGAATGGCTTCAATATTTTAAAGAAAATTATCTGAGACTTTATAAGGATTAGATATTTAAGTAAATTTCAATGAACAAAGAAGAATATAGGAAAAAACTAAATCAACTTGGAAAAAGAAAAGATTTAATTTCCGGAGTTCATAATTATTGCGATCGATGGTGCGAAAGATGCCCTTTTACAAGTAAATGTGGAAGTTTTGCATTATCCGAAGGATTTAATGACGATCAAGAGAGTAAGGATATAGAAAATGAAAAGTTTTGGGATGATTTAAAGATTGTTTTCGAAGTTACTCTTGAAATGCTGAAAGAACAGGCAGAAGAACTGGGAATAGATTTAGATAATTTAGATGATGTTGACTATAAGCATGAAGTAGTTGAAAATGATACCGTAAAAATGTCTAAAGATTATGGCATAGCAATATTGGATTGGATTAAAGACAACAATAAAGAGATAAATAATCTTGGAAAGCGTCTATTACTTATTAATGAAAATGAAGTGTTAAAATTTCAAGATGCTGTTGAAGTAATTCAGTGGTATAGTCTTTTTATATCCGCAAAAATACATCGCGCTTTTATGGATTATGGAATTGATGATGAAGATAATTATGACAACTTAGGTTCAGCTAAAATTGCTCTTATTGCCATTGATCGTTCAATTGCTGCTTTGGGCTATTTATTAGAAAATATGCCAAGTTTTGAAGATGATATTTTAAATTTCCTTGCGAAACTATCTAAAATCAAAAAGTACGTTTTAACATCATTCCCAACAGCTATGGAATTCAAACGACCGGGATTTGACGATTAAATACTTTCAAAATCTGTAACATTTTTCAGTTATTATTTACTAAATATATAACAAAGCTTTTGTTATGATACAAAAAGAAAAACTGTTTCAAGAAATAATTGTAGACAATCAAGAAAGAATTTTTAGAATTTGCTGTTATTATTCTAAAGATGCTGAGGAAAGGAAAGATTTATTTCAAGAAATGCTTATTAATATCTGGAGTAGCTTGAAAAATTTTAAGGGCGAATCGGCTTTGGGAACTTGGATTTATAGAGTATCTGTAAATACAGCACTGAATTTTGTTAAAAAAGAACTTAGATATAATCAACATTTTGAGAAGCTGGATATTATTCAAAGCGATAAATATTTAAAATATGAAGATGATAGTTATAATAAGGAATTTGAAGAGAAGCTAAATATTTTACTTTCACAAATTAACCAGTTATCAGTTATTGATAAAGTAATTATTTCTCTTCACCTGGAAGGATTATCAGGTAAAGAAATAGCTGAAGTAGTTGGTGTGACAGAACCTAATATCAGGGTTAAAATTCATCGTATTAAGTCTCAACTAAAAGAAGAATTGAAAGGAATTATAATATGAAAGACTCAAACAATTTACAGGCTCCAAACTTTAAAAAGTTAGATGCACCACAAATTGAACAGATTGTAGATGTTCTAAAACAAAATGATACTAAAAGAAAAAGAGTGTTAAAGATTTTATTTCTGGTTTTTTCTGTTGCCATTTTGGTTTATTTTGTTTCAATCCTGATAAAAGATTATCCATTTACAAAAATCTCGCAGGTTTTAATTCCAAATCTTGTTTTAGTGATTATGCTTATAGGATTATTGCTAATTTATCCGGTAGTTTTAAAGTTATTTCAAACAGATTTCAGCAGGCCGGTTTTAGAAATGTTAAAAAGGGCAGAAAAGAAATACAAATTCATAGATAGTCAGTGGATAATATTCCTAATTATTATTTTAATAGTGGATTTGATAATATCTATAATATTTAAATTATTTTTTAATTCACTTAATTGGAGCACTGAGAAAATAGTTCTTATATCGTTTTCAATATTTATTCCACTTCTTTTAACTGTAATTATTTGGATATGGTATTCGTGGAAGAAATACCAATTACCACTAAAAAATGAGATAAGAAGAATGATTAATGAAATAGAAGATATTAACTGATATTGCTATGAAAAAGTATTGTATTAAGTTAATTCTGGTTTTATTACTATTAAGTGCTGATAACTTTGTATTTAGTCAAGAGCTAAATTCTCCTGAAAAAATGTCATTGTCAACAAATGTATTTAAGTTGGTTACAGGTATTTTAAACTTTGAAGTTCAGTATCATTTATCATCAAATGTTTCAGTTTTTGTATTTAATGAAATAATTATGTGGGGCGATATGTATAAAAAACATAATCATCCGGATTATGTTTTTAGAATGGGAGGGAGATATCATTATTTGAAAAACAACGCAAATCACGATATAAATACAGGACTGTTTGGAGGATTTACGTATTCAAAGAATGAAAAATTTAAAGGATTCAATGCTGGATTTGATAGTGGTTATAGGTATAATTTTGGAGAAGGTTATTTTATTTATCCCAGAGCATTATTAACATACGAAATCAAGCAAACCAAATTGTTGCCAGGTATTGAATGCCTGTTAGGGAAGGCATTTTATTAATTGGACGAAAAATTCAATTAGTAAGTGCGACAATTTCCTTTTAAAGTTTAAAAAGCTAGCT
>JAIORB010000134.1 GCA_021108325.1 Bacteroidales bacterium
AAAGATTTAAAGATTAAAAAACAAAAAAACTTTTCAATATTTTTATTATCAGGATTTGTTTCAATTTTTATATTTCTTTTGATTTTATTTAGTCAAATAAAAAGAATACGTAAAAGAAATTCTCTTCTGGCCTATCAAAAAAAGCAAATAACAGATAGTATTGAATATGCAAGCCGGATTCAAACTGCTATTTTGCCTCCCGGAGATTTTATTTCAAAATTAATCCCTGATCATTTTATTTTATACAAACCACGTGATATTGTTAGTGGCGATTTTTACTGGATAACTCATAAGGATAATAAAATTATTGTTGCTGCTGTGGATTGTACCGGGCATGGTGTGCCGGGAGCGTTTATGAGTATGTTGGGCTTTGCTTTTCTTAACGAAATTGTAAATAAAGAAACCGAGTTAAAAGCCAATTCAATCTTAAATCAGTTAAGAGATTATGTAAAAGAATCATTGCATCAAACAGGTAAAGAAGATGAGGCAAAAGACGGGATGGATATTGCCTTATGTATAATCGATCCTGATAAACAGAAACTACAGTATTCCGGTGCTTACAATCCTTTGTACTTAATACGAGACGAGGATTTTATTTTGTTAAAAGCTGATAGAATGCCAATTGGCATTCACATTATAGATAAGGGACCGTTTACAAATCATGAAATTGATATACAAAAGGGAGATATTATTTACATATTTACAGATGGATATATAGATCAGTTCGGTGGCCCTAATTCGCGCAAATTTAAATTAGTACCATTTAAAGAAATGTTGATTTCAATTAAAGATAAATCAATGAGCGAACAAAAGGAAATATTGGACATTGAGTTTGCTAAGTGGAAGGGCGATCACGATCAAATAGATGATGTTTTAGTAATGGGAATTAAAATTTAAACCCAATGATTTAGTATATTTAAAGATTCAAATTGAAATATTCATAGTAAAAAACAAATTAATATGAGACTTCTTTTAATAAGTAATTCGACAAATGCCGGTGAGGCTTATCTTGATTATCCTAAACATGAGATAAAAAAGTTTTTAGGAGATGGAGTAAAAAAAGTACTGTTTATTCCTTATGCAGCAGTAACTTTTTCTTTTGATGATTATCAGAAAAAAGTTCAGGAACGATTTTCTGAAATTGGATACGAAGTTGATTCGCTTCATCTTTATGATTATGGTAAGAAAAAGAAGGCATTAAAAGATGCAGAAGCTATTGTTATTGGTGGAGGTAATACTTTTAATCTGTTAAAACTTTTGCAACAACAAGATTTACTTGAAACTATTCGTTACGAATGTTTTAAAGGCAAACCTTATGTAGGCTGGAGTGCAGGGTCAAATGTTACCTGCCCAACAATTTGTACAACCAACGATATGCCTATTGTTGAACCAGACAGCTTTCATGCAATAAATCTTATTCGCTTCCAGATTAATCCACATTATTTAGATGCCAACCCTGAAGGACATGCGGGCGAAACAAGAGAACAAAGACTGGAAGAATACCTGGTGGCGAATCCGTTCACTTATGTAGTAGGTTTACGCGAAGGAACAATGTTAAAAATTGACAATGTTGAGGTTAATTTAATTGGCCCACGAAAAGCAAGAATCTTTAAACACGGGGAAGAACCAAAAGAACTTGGTCCTGATGATGATTTTGATTTTTTGTTTGAATAAAATACAATGTTATGATGAAAAAAACTGTTTAAATTTATTTGAGCAGTTTTTTTATGCATCAAAACGAAAAAAAGATCGTCTATAATTATTGAAAATCAATTGTGTGATTTGTAACTTTTGGTTTTTTAAACACATCATACTCAAAATAAAAACTGACATCTATGATCAAAAATTTCTTTTTAACAGCATTTAGAAATGTCTTTAAAAATTGGACGTACTCAATAATTAATATTTTAGGACTTTCTACAGGATTAGCAGCTATAATTTATATAACTCTATTTGTACAGTTTGAACTTGGATTTGATAAATCTCACGAGAAAGCAGATCGAATTTATCGTGTTGGTGTTTATGGCATGATGATGAATAATGAGATAAATCAAGCTGTTACAGCGCCGCCAATGGCCGAGGCAATGCGAAATGATTATCCCGAAGTTTTAAATACTTGTAGAATCAGGGAATCGGGAGATTGGTTAATCGTTTTTGAGGACAGAAAAATTAACGAGAAAAAATTTTTGTTCGCAGATTCTACATTCTTTGATGTCTTTTCATTTAAGCTTTTAAAGGGAGATCCCAAAACTGTTTTAACAGAACCCAGGAGTGTTGTTATGACCGAAACCGGGGCAAAAAAATATTTTGGGAACGAAAACCCTGTTGGAAAATTACTTAGAGTTGAAAGTGATACAATTCTTTATAAAGTGACAGGATTAATGGAAGATCCTCCTGAAAATTCTCATTTTCATTTCGACCTTTTAGGATCCTTAACAACGCTTCGATCAAGTCAAAATACATTTTGGGTTTCACATAACTTTTATACTTATATTCTTTTAAAGGAAGGAACAAACCAAACAGCTTTTGAGGAAAAGATGCAATTAATGGTCGAAAAATATGTAGGTCCGCAAATTGAGCAAGCTTTAGGAATTAACATGGAAGAGTTTGAAAAATCAGGCAATTCATTCAGCTATTTTATTCAACCTTTGTTAGATATTCATTTGCATTCCGATTTACAATACGAAATAGAAACGAACGGAAATATTCAATATGTATATATTTTTATTTCAATTGCGATTTTCATATTAGTAATTGCGAGTATCAATTTTACCAATCTTGCTACAGCAAGAGCTTCTAACCGTTCAAAGGAGGTGGGTATAAGAAAAGTGGTTGGAGCTACAAAAAAACAGCTGGTATTACAATTTCTAACTGAATCTTTTATAATAACTTTAGTTTCGCTGGGTGTTGCTATTATTGTCCTTGAGTTGTTTATGCCAGGACTAAACAACTTGGTTCAAATCCCTTTGGAGATTAACTATTTTAGTTGTTGGTATATTGTTCCATCTTTATTTTTATTAATACTCCTTGTAAGCCTGATGGCAGGCAGTTATCCTGCATTTTTCCTGGCTTCGTTCAGGCCTGTAGCTGTGTTGAAAGGCAAGCTAAAACTGGGAGCAAAAAGCGGTGTTTTAAGATCTGTTTTGGTTATTACACAATTTGTTGTTTCTGTTTTTATCCTATTATCAACCTATACAGTTTCCGATCAGCTAAGATATATGCTTAATAAAGATTTGGGGTTTGAAAAAGAAAATATTTTAATGATTCATCGATCGGATGCGCTAAAAACTCAAATGGAATCTTTCAAAGCTGAATTAAAGAACATTCCATCTGTTATTAATGTTACAAATGCCAATGCTTATCCGGGAGTTAATTTTTCAAACAATGCATTTTTTCTTGAGGGTGAATCTGCCGGGAATACTTATTTATTGCATCAGGCTTGGATTAGTTACGATTATGGTAAGACTTTTGATTTTGAATTAGCAGAAGGACGGTTTTTTTCAAGAGATTTTGCCACTGATTCAAATGCAATTGTAATAAATGAAGCAGCTGTTAAATCTTTAGGTTTAGAAGATCCTTTAGGGAAAATAATACTTTCGCCATGGAGGAATAATGAATTTGTACGTAGACCTGTCATTGGGGTTGTTAAAGATTTTAATTTTAAATCGTTACATACAAAAATTGAACCTGCTGCATTTACACTAATGCCGGGTAACTGGGAAGGTGTAGTTTGTGTTAAACTTAATTCCGAAAATATTAACAGCTCTATTAAGCAAATACAGAATGTGTGGGAGAGTTTTACAACTGAATATCCGTTCGAATATTTCTTTTTCGACGATCATTTAAAGGAACTTTATAAAGCCGAACAAAGAACAAATAGTATTTTTATTTTATTTTCGATTTTATCTATACTAATTGCCTTTATGGGTCTTTTAGGTTTAATATCGTTTATTACCGAACAGCGTAAAAAAGAAATTGGAATAAGAAAAACTTTTGGCTCATCTTCAGGAAATATTATTCTTATTATTAGTAAAGATATATTAAAACTGATTGTAATAGCATCAGTTATATCATGGCCAATTGCATATTGGGTAATGGATAATTGGCTGCAAGACTTCTCTAATAGAATAGGCATTAACTATGTTATGTTTATTGTTATACCGATACTTACAATAATCGTATCGCTTTTAACCGTTATATACCAAGCCGTAAAGGCAGCAATGAAAAATCCTGCGGAAACCTTGAGATGTGAATAAGCTTGATAATAAAGGGAAAACATTATAAAATATAAATACAACTAAAAACTAAACACTATGCTTAAAACAAACCAATTAATAAAAATATTTAAGACAGACGAAATAGAAACAACCGCTCTGAACAAAGTGGACCTTGAGGTACAAAAGGGTGAATTTGTTGCCATTATGGGTCCTTCAGGATGTGGGAAATCTACATTGTTAAATATTGTAGGCTTATTAGACAACCCCACATCCGGCGAATTATATTTCGATGATACTGAAGTGTCAAAATTTAGAGAAAAACAACGCACGGAGCTTCGTAAATCAAATATTGGTTTCGTTTTTCAGAGTTTTAATTTGATCGACGAACTTACGGTATTTGAAAATGTTGAGCTACCATTACTTTATTTAAAAGTTTCTGCTTCTGAAAGAAAGAACAAAGTAGAAGCAGTTCTGGATCGAATGAAAATTGCTCATCGCAGGAAACATTTCCCGCAACAATTGTCGGGAGGTCAGCAACAAAGAGTTGCAATTGCAAGAGCCGTTGTTGCGAACCCAAATTTAATTCTTGCCGATGAGCCGACAGGTAACCTTGATTCTGCCAATGGTGAAGAAGTTATGAAACTCCTTTCTGAATTAAATAAAGAGGGTACTACAATTGTTATGGTTACACACTCTCCTTCCGACGCAGAATATGCACATCGAATAGTACAGTTGTTCGACGGACATATTGTAACTGAAAATATTAAAAGAATTTTATAATAAAATTCGAATTTAAAAGTTTTTATAAAGAGAGTGTCCGAAAAGTAGTAACAATGTCATTCCCTTGAAAAAGGGAATCTCTTATTTGACTGTAATACAGCTTTATGTGAGATGTCCAATCAAGTTGGAGATGACAAACAATAACTTTTCGGACAGCCTCTTTATTTTTTAAATAATTTATTTTAAAAAACACAGATATGAAATATTTGATAACAATTACTCTTCTTTTTGGTTTTTTGTATGCAAATGCTCAGGATTTTGAAACGAGAGAAATAAATTCGTTTGATAAAATTGATGTATTCGGCAATATTAAAATTGAAATGAAATTAGGTGATAAGGAATCACTTAAAATTGAAACAAAAAATGTTGACCCTTCTGAAGTTGTAACAGCAGTAAAAGATAAACTCCTGAAAATAAAGATGAACTCAAATTTATTTGATGATGAAGTTAAAGTAAAAATCTATTTAACATTTAAAGAAATAAGAGAAATAACCTCTAATGCTTCGGCTGAAATCAAAATTTTGGACGAAGTAAAAGGAGATAAAATTTTTGCTGAAGCAACTAGCGGTGGTAGAATTTTAATGAAAGTACAATTAAATGCAATTGAACTAAAATCTTATCAGGGAGCACACATTGATGTTTCCGGAAGTTGCAAAATACAGGAATCTTTTGTAAATACAGGAGGAGTGCTTTCTGCTTCGAACTTTAAATGCGACGAAGTTTTTATACGGATGAACACCGGAGGAAAGGCGGAAATTATTGCCAACAAAAGAATAGAAGCCAATGTTAATACCGGCGCCAGCTTAAGCTTCTTCGGGAAACCTGAAAATGAAACACTAAATACTACCTTAGGCGGGAAAATTATAAAATGGGATGAGGATGAAAAACCAGAAATAGAAAAGGACTGATTTTTACCAGTCCTTTTTTTATTGTTGTTTAATCTTGTCAACATCAACTATTTTGTATACTTTATCTGATCTTCTAATCAAAGTATTAACAGGAACAGAACACCTAGCTCCTTTTTCGGCAACTTCCGTATTTTTTAAATCAACTCTAATTTCGTCAACAGTAAACTGCACTACGCCTGTTGTTGGGCCGGTTATAAGTATTTCATCACCTACTTTTAAATCATGCGATTCAATTAGTAATTCGGCTACCTTGATTTTTGTAAAATAATTAGTTGTTTTACCAATATAAATCTTGCGTTTTGTTGCTCTTGAACCATATTTGTGACTCCACTCACCCAGTTTTTGGCCAAGATAATATCCATCCCAAAAGCCACGGTTAAAAACTGATGAAAGGCGACTCATCCAATTACTAATTTTTTCTTCGTTATATGTTCCATCCAAGTAAGCAAGTACGGCTTCATTATAACTTTCTGAAACTGTTTTTACATATTCAGGTGGTCGTGCTCTGCCCTCTATCTTTAAAACACTAACTCCTGCATCAAGTACTTTGTTTAAAAAGTTTATTGTACATAAATCCTTGGGTGACATAATGTATTCATTGTCTATTTCAAGTTGATTTCCGGATTCTTTTTCGGTTACAATATATGCTTTTCGGCACGTTTGCATACAAGCTCCACGATTAGCAGAATAATTTTTTTCGTGAAGACTCAAATAACATTTTCCTGAAATTGCCATGCAAAGCGCACCATGAATAAACATTTCGATTTTCACTAAATTTCCTGATGGACCGACAATATTTTCTTCTTTTATAGCTTTGCTAATTTCAGCAACCTGATCAAGAGAAAGTTCGCGAGCCAAAACAACAACATCAGCAAACTGAGAAAAAAACTTTAAACTTTCAATATTACTAACATTTAATTGTGTTGAAATATGAACCTCAATACCAATTTTTCGTGCATAGTTTATTACAGAAATATCTGAAGCAATAATAGCTGTGACTTTATTTTTTTTAGTGGCATCAACTATTTCACGCATTAGGGCCAGTTCTTTATCGTATATTACAGTGTTTACTGTTAAATACGACTTAATATTATTTTCATTACAGATTTTAACAATATTCTCAAGATCGTCGAAAGTAAAATTATTGGATGAATGAGCTCTCATATTCATTTTCTCAATTCCAAAATACACGGAATCTGCACCACCCTGAATAGCTGCCATAAGCGATTCATAAGAACCAACAGGAGCCATTATTTCATAATCTTCTCTTTTCATCTTTTTGTTTCCGATAATCCTAAAGTTTTTGCAAAGTTAATTTTTTAGATTAATTTAATCGGTACTACCACGAATTTAATGGTAATGATTGAATGATAAAATGCATAAATATTAAAATGTTATATCTCTAACCAATATTCTAATTCACCAGCTTTTTCTACAACAATATAAATTTTTAATAAAAAACTCATATTAACATTTCTTTTTCTGTCATAATTCTCTGTAATTATTCAATCATTTTATCATTTACGCATTTATCTATTTAAAAACCCACTATTCATTGCATCCCGCTGCTTGTCTTGATACTCAATACTCAATATTTAATACATAATACTTGACTTTCAT
>JAIORB010000109.1 GCA_021108325.1 Bacteroidales bacterium
ATTGGAAATCTTGAAGACATTACTTTACGAGCCATTCGTATTTTAAAAGAAGTTGATATTATATTAGCTGAAGATACCAGAAAAACCGGAATTCTTTTAAAACATTATGATATCGGAAAACCTGTTATGGCTCATCATAAATTTAATGAGCATAAAACTGTTCCTGTAATTGTTGATCGAATAAAATCAGGAGAAACTATAGCCCTTGTATCTGATGCCGGAACACCCGGAATTTCTGATCCTGGATTTTTAATTGCCCGTGCATGTATCGAAGAAGGACTTGATGTAGAATGTTTACCGGGTGCTACAGCTATTATTCCTGCTCTTGTAAATTCTGGTTTACCAAACGACCGTTTTTCTTTTGAAGGATTTTTACCGCAAAAAAAGGGGAGACAAAAAAGATTAAACGAATTAGCCGAAGAGCAAAAAACCATGGTTTTTTATGAATCACCATATCGTTTACTAAAAACATTAACCCAATTTGCCGAAGTTTTTGGAGAAGACAGAAAAGCCAGTGTTTCCAGAGAACTAACAAAAATTTATGAAGAAAATATTAGAGGAACACTTAAAGAATTAATCGACTATTATTCAAAATCGACTTTAAAAGGCGAAATAGTAATTATCGTTGAGGGATTATCAAGTTTTGTAAAATCTGTAAAAGGTGAGGATTAATTATTACGTTTATTGATTAGTTGTAAGTAATTTAACTAAATAGTTCAACCCTTTAATATTTAACTATGATACTAAAAATCATTTTGTTTTCAGGTTTTGCAGGGATAACTGTCTTGATAGGTGGAATTTTGGCAAACTTTTTCAATCATCATATTAAAGAAAACCCTGTAAAGTATGAAATCACACACTCAATGATGTCATTTGGAGCAGGTATTATACTTTCTGCACTCGCTTTAGTTTTGATACCGAAAGGAATGCAAAAATTAGATGTAATTCCAATGGTCGCTTCATTTTTGGGTGGTGCATTACTATTTATGTTTATTGATCAATATTTGGCAAGAAAAGGTGGACAAACAGCAACATTACTGGCAATGATGATGGATTTTTTGCCAGAATCAATTGCATTAGGAGCGTTATTCGCTATCGAACCTAATGTGGCTATTATGCTTGCTATTTTCATTGGTCTTCAAAATTTACCTGAAGCTTTTAATTCTTTCAGGGATTTGATACAAAGTGGATTTACTATAAAAAAAACTTTAGTGATATTCTTTTTCTTAAGTTTCTTTGGAATTATAGGGGCACTGATTGGACATTTCTTCTTAAGTGATTATCCTAATTTAACGGCACACTTAATGACTTTTGCCAGTGGTGGAATTTTATATTTACTTATTCAGGACATAATTCCAGAAAGCAAATTAAAGAATAACTATTTAACTCCATTGGGAGCAATACTTGGTTTTGTAGTTGGCATTATTGGAGAGAAAATTATTTAAAAACTACTTACAACAATGCATCATAAAACACAAGAGTTTCAGACGTTTACAGTTAGTTTTTTGCAAGAAATAAGCTCCGCCAAATCTGCGATTTGACGGGTAAATAGAAAATGCTAAATTTGTGTCTAATCGCATATTTGGCTCAGGGTAATTTTGACAAGTAAACTTTTCAAAATCCCTTACAGTTTCATATGCTCACCGTTAGGGGTAAGTTTGTAATCGCACTGTTTAAATACATTTTTTAATATTCATGGTAGAAGATAATAAAAAAGAAGCGGCAAGAAAGAAATCTCTTGGAGAACTGGGAGAACTTTTTGCAATTAAAGCATTTGTTGATAATAAATTTGACAGAATTAGAAATCTGAATGATAAATCGATGAATGAACCATTTGCGGATATAGAATGTGAAAAAGATGGTAAAAGATATATAATAAGTGTAAAAGCAAGAAACAAATACCAAAAAAACGGAAAATTAAATACAAGATATAATCTTGGAAGTAATGCACATGAAAAAGCTTTAAATGCTGAGAATAAATATAATGCTGTGGCTTATTGGATGGCGATACA
Organism: Bacteroidales bacterium; assembly: GCA_021108325.1. GTDB lineage: Bacteria > Bacteroidota > Bacteroidia > Bacteroidales > UBA12077 > UBA12077. The sequence goes on from JAIORB010000109.1 coordinate 2,013, forward strand.
GTTTGATAGAAATTCATTTTCAATTTATTTTGGCTCTTTGAAAGAGTTAAAAGGTGGAAAAGCAATACCTGTTGACAAATGCGAAAAAGGACTAATTGGAGAAATCTGGGAAAATAATAAACATCATTACTTTGATTTTGATTACTATACAAATCAATAGGTACAGTAAACCTACCCCTAACATGGCATCATAAAAAATACGGGGGCTTGGTGATTTGCAAGCATTTTACTATCTTCAACTTTTATTATCGGGATGAAACAGGGCGAAATCCTCGTCAAATTTTACCCGCGAACCGTTAGGGGTAATGCTAAAAAACGAAATAACAATCAATGAAACGAGAAAGAAAATGAAATGAGAAGCCAACGCACAAATAGCACATTTGGTTTTTTGCTGACACGCAAAATGCCAATCGAAAAAACCAAAAGAGCTTTTTTTTTTGGCTAACACACAGGAATGAAAAAATAAAACAACTTTAAGCATGACAGATATTCTTACCTTTTCAATAACAGTATTTACAGGATTCTTTGCCATAATGAACCCTATCGCAAACACTCCCATATTTATAGGTTTGGTTGGGGATATGGATAAAGCAACGAAGAAAAAAATTGCCCGGACTGCTACTTTAACTGCGTTTTTTATTGTAGTATTTTCTGTTTTTTTAGGGAAGTACATTTTTGAACTCTTTGGCATGACCATTCCTGCATTCAAAATAGCCGGAGGAATACTTATTTTTTACGTGGGATTTGAAATGCTCATGTCAAAAAAATCTAGCCTTCATACACAGGGAAAAACTGAACCCGATAGTGGAGTGGCCATATCTCCACTGGCTATTCCAATACTGGCAGGCCCCGGCACAATTATTACTGCAATGAATAATGTTACAGGTGGTAGCTATATCCATATCGCGATTGTGATTGCTATTTTTGCGCTAATAGTTTACCTAACATATCTGGCTTTTTCTTCAAGTGATCTGATAATAAAAAAGATAGGAAACAATATAATAACAGTTTTTGGAAAATTAATGGGATTAATTCTAACAATAATGGGAGTCGGAATGGTAATAGAAGGAATAAAATTAGCATTTGTTTTAATTTTTTGATATCTTCATATTTTAATTTTCTAATACACTAATAATTATTCATAAAAGCATTCTTAAATGATGAAAAAGCTTCTATTTATTTTAATTACTCCAGCTCTAATCATACTGTCCTGTTCGTCTCCAAATAGTGAGCGGGACAAAAAGTACGACACAACAGCCGTTGAAAACCTCGATAAACTTAGTGAAATAATTGGTGAGTTAAATTCATGCAGTTTTACATTGAATACAATGGTTTCGAAAACTGACGGCTCAGAACATTTGCGCGAACATGATGTTTATTTGCGGGGACCTGATAAAATGCATATATATTCAGATGGGCAAAGTGGACGAAAAAGTTTTTGGTACAATGGCAAACAATTTTCATATTTCTCATACACCGAAAAAGTGTATGATATGATCGATGCTCCTGAAAATATTGTTGCTACTATTGATTTTGTACATAACAAATATGGTATAGATTTTCCTGCAGCCGATTTCTTTTATCCCACTTTTACCGATGATATCTTAAACAATTACTCTCAGGTATTGTTATTGGATGATGAAGTTGTCAACAATGAGGGCTACATTGTAATTGAAGCTTTGAATAAGAATGAAATTGTACATATCTGGATTGATAAAATTTCTCACCTACCCTTTAAGATGAGTATTAAAAAGGAGAACGGAGAAGACAAATATTACGAAGCTATATTTTCAAACTGGAAAATTAATCCAACATTGCCCGATTTACTTTTTGAGTTTGCACCCCCTGCCAATTCATCAAAAAAAGAATTAAACATTAAAGACTAATGAATTAAACATTAAAGACTAATAATAATGAAATATATATATCTTTTACTCTCAATTATAACACTTTCATTTTTATCAATTAACGAAGCAACAGCACAACGAATGGGACATGGTGGAGGTGGTCGTACGGGCGGAGGAAGCCATATGAGTGGCGGTGGTCATTCAATAAATGGTGGTACACATCGCTCTGCTAACAGGCCACAAACACAGCATTACAGCAAACCACAAAATAAACCTAGTACTGCAAACAGGTCAAAACCTGATAAAGAAATGAAGTCTAAGCCAAATGTGGAAAATAAATCAGGCAACACAAAAATTGGCGGAGGAGACAAATCAAAAAATGTTAGTGGAAACAAAACCAATATTGATAGAAGCAACACCAATGTGAATGTGAATGTAGATAATTCAAAAAACATACATGTCGACAATCGCCATTCAAATAATTATTACAATGGAAGAAGGGGTTATCATCCGTACTATTACCATCCATATAGTCCTTATTATTACGGACCTTATTATCATCCTGTTGGATTTTTTGTGGCCACTATGTTTACTGCAGCGGTAATTATAACAATAGAGAGCCAGCCCCAGCCATATTATTATTATAATGGTATATATTATGTTCAAGCAACTGGTGGGTATACTGTTGTATCAGCTCCTACTGACATTACAGTAAATACATTGCCTGAAGGCACAGAAAAAATTACCTTGAATGGGGATGAGTATTATTACTTTGGAGGGGCTTTTTATGTTAAAACAAAAGATAGTTACAAAGTTGTGGAAGCTCCTGATGGTGCAATAATAACAAATATCCCTGACGGAGGTGAAGAAGTTGAAATTGATGGTAATAAGTATGTAAAATTCAATAACACATATTTCCAGCCATTAACACAAGATGGAAACAACCTGTATCAGGTAATAGCTGTTAACACTACTGTACCACTTATACAAGAGTTACCAAAAGAAACTGAAAATATAAAACTTGGTAGTACTGAATATTATTATAGTTCAGGAGTTTTTTATACAAAAACTTCGGAAGGATATAAAGTTTCTAAAGCACCGAATGGTGCCGTTGTTAATTCAATACCCGATGGAGCAAAAGACAAAAAAGTTAATGGCGTTAAGTATAAAGTTTTTAACGAAACTTATTTCCAGCCTTTAACAAATGTTGGGGAGAATATATATCAAGTAGTAACAATAGAAACAAAATAATCTTATTCCACTCCTTCGTTATTTCTGTTTTATGAAAGATAATAATTTTTGCAAACTTAGGATGGCTCATAAAGCATGGCTGGAGTAGTAGTAAAATAGAACTTCTAAAATATTATGCCAAATTAATTTGGAAAGACAAATTGAATAAATAAAATGCCGGCAAATTATTACCGGCATTTCTTATTCTTTTATTTTCTAGGTCTGGATCTTCTTGATCCTCCTCCTGATTTTTCTCCTCCGCCAGATCCTCCTGACCTACTTCCTGATCGGCTTCCACTTGATTTCCTTCCATATCGATCATTGTTAGAAGATCTTCTTTCACTTCTTCCTCCATATGATCTACTTCTATCTCCACCACTACGTTTTGAATCGCGATCTGAACCACCACGTCTAGAGCCACGGTCAGAACCTCCTCCCGATTGTCTTTCTTTGGCTATTTCCGAACTCACACTAACACCCTCAAAAACGGCATCATTTAATCCATCAAGTACCTTATCAGTATACTGTTTATCAATTTCGAAAAATGAAAAAGATTTCATTACATCTATTCTACCAATCTCAATATTTCTTTCTTTGGTAGCTTCATTCACAAGTCCCATTAAACGTTGTGGGTTTAAACCATGGTTTTTCCCAATATTAACAAATAAACGTTTAAAATCTTTATTACTTCCTCTTCGTCCACCTCGTTCTCTCTGTCCTGAATCTCTTTCATCGGGAACATTTAGATCCGGAGCATTCTTATAATATTCCAGGAACCTGTTGAATTCTAAAGAAACAAATCGTTTTATTAAATCTTCTTTATCAACCTCTTCCAGTTTTTTATAAATCTCAGGTAAAAATCCGTCAATCTGTTCATGATCAACTTCTACTTTTTCAATTTTATTAATCAAATGAAAAAGTTGCTTTTTACAAACCTCTTTACCAGTTGGAATAGTAGCCTTTTCGAAAGTTTTATTTATCTTTTTCTCTATTTCTCTGATTCGATATTTTTCTCTTAAATGGATAATCGCAATCGAAATACCATCTTTCCCTGCTCTACCGGTACGTCCACTTCTATGAGTATATGCTTCTAATTCATCCGGCAAGTTATAGTTTATAACATGAGTAAGGTCATTTACATCCAGACCACGAGCAGCAACATCTGTAGCAACAAGCATTTGCAAGCTTTTAGATCTAAACCTGCTCATTACATGATCACGCTGAGGTTGTGATAAATCACCATGCAAAGCATCAGCATTATATCCATCTCTAATTAACTTTTCAGCTACCTCTTTTGTTTCCATACGAGTACGACAGAAAACAATTGCATAAATATCAGGATTCATATCTGCAATTCGCTTTAGGGCCGAATATCTATCTCTAGCCTGAACCAAATAATAAGCGTGTTTAACATTTTCTGCACCAGCATTCTTTTTACCTATAGTAATTTCTTCAGGATTTGACATGTATTTTCTTGCAATTGTAGCAACCTCTTTTGGCATTGTAGCTGAAAAAAGCAAAGTTCTTCTTTCATCAGGGACTGATTCAAGAATATCATTCAAGTCATCACGAAAACCCATATTTAACATTTCGTCGGATTCATCAAGAACAACTGTTTGAACATTCGAAATATCTGCTCTCTTACGTCTAATAAGATCCAGCATACGACCCGGGGTAGCAACTATAATATGCGTTCCCATTTTTAATCCACGAATCTGTGTATCAATACTTGCACCTCCATAAACAGGCAACACCTTTAAACCATCAACATACTTTGAATATGCCATCAAATCTTTGGCGATTTGAACACATAATTCACGTGTTGGTGAAAGAATAAGTGCTTGTGGATGTTTCTTTGAGATGTTTATTTGCTGAACAATCGGTAATCCAAATGCAGCTGTTTTTCCTGTTCCGGTTTGTGCTAACGCAACAATATCACTTTTTGTTTCAAGTACTACAGGTATTACTTCACTTTGAACGGGCATTGCTTCTTCAAAACCCAATTCACTAATTCCTTTTAGGATATCTTTTGCGATACCTAAATCGGTAAATTTTGTCATTTTTATTTCCTCCCGTGCTTTTGGATTCCTAATCAACTTGCCAAAAGCCGGTTAGATACCTAAAAACACCATTAATTAATTTAAGGGCGCAAAGGTATAATAATAATTTGATTATGAACTATTTT
>JAIORB010000123.1 GCA_021108325.1 Bacteroidales bacterium
TTTATAAAAGTAAATATTAAAATCATCATCACTAATCTTTTCAACCCAATGTTGTACTTTAAGGCTTAATGCTTTGTCAATTAAAGGTGCAGGCAAAAAAGGAGTTATAAGTTTATATAGTTTACCATTATCCATATTGTTTAAATCTGCTATAACCTGATTAACAGGATGCTCTCCCCTTTCCAGCATATCTTTTGCATTAAATTCTGTAACAATTAATTCTTCTGAAAACCACTGAGGTTTCTTTACATTATAGCCAATATCCACACTATCTGAATACAGATCCTGTCCAATTTCTTGCCGTAATCTATTAATTATATCTTCAACCCTAACATTGCCAACTGCAGCTGCTTGTTGCAGAGTAGTGATTTTTGCTATGGTTTTTCGTAAAATAGGATTTTTTAGTTTTTCAAATGTTGGTACATATTCAATTAATACATCTTCTAGCTGCGGATAGGTATTTATAACCTGAGAGATTTTTGTTTTTGGTGTTATAATTAAATTTTCTTTATTTTCCATGATTCTTTATTTATAAGATAATATTCGTTGTTCATCTTCTAGTTTCCTATATCCGGCAATGTCTTGAGAAACTTCCAGAGTTCCCAAATATTCGCCTTTGTCGTTGCGTAATGCAAAATATTCGATATGAATCATTTTTTCGCCCATATTAATCCAGAATGGAGCTTGTGTTTGTTTTTCACTTTTAAAATCATCAATGATTTTATCAACAATATGTGCACTAGCCGGTGGATGACAATGCCTTACATCACGATTTAAAATAGCCCTGTTTCTTTGAAAAATTCGATCTTTACTTTGAGAAAAATACTTCACTTTATCATTTTTATCTACAAATGTTATATCAATAGGCAGAGTATTCAGAATTGCAAGTAATTCTTCAGCAGTAAAGTTTCCTGATGGTAGTTGAATATTACCACCTTCCTTTTGAATCAAATTAATTGATTCTTCTTCAATCCCTTTTGGCCTCCATTCTGTTTTTGGATCGTATAAGCAATAACCAATTTCTAAGGATTGTTTCTGTATTTCGTGCCAATCACCATCACTTAAAGCATCCATAGCTATAGGCAATAAAATTTCTTCCTCTTTAATAATCATTTCGGCTACTCCTTTTACTGCAGGTTGTAATATAAGTTCAGCAGACACGATAAGATCTTCTTTAGATATATCCTTCGTTTTAAGAACCTCTAAACTTCCTTTTAATTGCTCCCGAATTTCGTCATGTTTACCCCACATTACTTTAGGAGGACCAGTTACACCTGTTTTTTCAAGATATGGAAAAATAAGATATTCCTTACGTTGATAATGTTTGTCTGCATCAATAAGTTGGTTAAATAGGTCTGTTAGTGAGAGAATAATTTCGGGAATAGACGATTCCTGAACTTGATTTAGTGATGACAAAATTTCTGTAACATCATCTGTAACTTTTTTCAATTCTTTGTTTTCTTTAATAAGAATATCAACCGGATGATCTTCAGGAATACCTTTTGAGGCCGATAAATCTACATTCCCCTGAAGAACTGATGAATGTGCATCACAAAGTCTTAAGATTTCGTCTTCGGGTAAACCTTCTTCAATAAGTTCCTGTTCTACTTCAACTACTTCGCCATAAGGTATGCTACTTAAACTTTTCAGAAGGTCTTCCTTAACATCTTCTTCTGATGCTCCGTCGTGTAGTTTTAAAATTAATTCCTTAAGCCTTGCTTTACGGAATTTTGAATTATCGATATGTTCACTCATATTATTTAGTATTTTATTGATTTTATTTAGAATGTAACAATTCAATTAGTAATTAGTTTTATAAAACAACACAAAAGTAGAATGATTCTAAATAATTAACAATACCAACATTTAGGTATTTTAGTACTTATAATTACTAATTTGAATAAAACCAAGTTTATTTTGATGAATAATTAAGCAGAAATACTTAATTACAAGTAGTTACTCAGATATATTAGTCTCATTTATTCCCAATCCAACAATCGATTTTCTCCTTCAAGAGCTTTTATTTCCGAAACTTCCTGACTAACTTCAATAACTCCTTTATAGTTACCCGACTTATCTCTAATAGCAAAATACTGAATCAATATAAATTCATCTTTCATTTTAATCCAGAAATTTGCTTTATCTTTTTTCCCTTCGCGAAAAGCTTCAATAATTTGTTCGACAATATGAACACTTTCCTGTGGATGGCAGTTTTTTACATCTCTACCAATAATTGCATTTGTTCTTGGGAATATACGTTTTTTGGGTGATGAAAAGTACTTAACTTTATTATTCTCATCAACATAAGTAATATCTACAGGTAAATGATTTAGCATCCAACGAATTTGCTCAGGTAATAAAAATCCTGTTTTTAAATCGATTTCATCGGTTTCATTTCTAACAGAACTCATAGCGATATTTATTTTTGATTTATCAGGTTCAATAAATGGCCATTTAAACGAAAGACTTTCCTGTAACATTTTGTCTAAAACATCAGTTGTGATTGTTTGTAATATGTGTGGAAACAGAATTTTTTCTTCACGAAATTTGATAGCATACATATCAAAAAAGATATTCCCAATCAAACTGTTAAATTCCGATAAATCAAACTCATTAGATTCTAATAATTCTATAATGGATTTGATATTTCGACGAATATCATCATGAAACGACCACATAACCTGAACACAACGAAAGTCTTTCCAATGTTTTTCCAAGACCGGGAAAAGAATGTTTTCCTCAATTACATAGTGATTATCAAATAGCAATAATTCTGTGAATTTATCTTTCAAGGCACTTATTACTTCCAGGTCATTTTCGTCCTGGTTTAACTTTCTCAGTAATGGTTTAATTGCTTTTAAACGAATATCAAGTTCATGATTGTTTTGAGAAAGATATCCCAGAAAGCTGTATTTAGCAGGAGTCTCAATTGGATTATTATTCAGTGTATTATAAAACAAGTTTAGTATTTTATTAATCCCTGTTTTTAATTCCGGCATTGGAATATTTTGTTTAACCATTTCGTCAACCACCCAGATAACTTCGCTTGCACTTATACTTTCCATAATATCAGTATATAACTCTACAGCTTCTGATGGTTTTTCTGCTCTTAATATTCGCATACAAAAGGCAAGTAAATTTTTCTTTCTTTCTGGTTGTTTACCCGTAAATTCAGACATTTCCTTTAGTATTTAATTAATTTTTTCATATACTGGTCAGTTTCATCATAAATTTGAATAATATAAACTCCTGTAGCAATATTTAAATCTGATATATTAAAGGTATTTACAAAACCGTTAATTTGCTTTTTATAAACAAGTTCTCCTTTTGTATCAACAATAATAATACAAGGGTTTTTTAATTGTTTTTTAAAATCAACAACAATTTCGTTTTTAAAAGGGTTAGGATAAACATTTAACTTATTATCCTCCCTGATATTATTTACACCTGTTACATCCGGCTCCCATCCGGCAATCCTTGCCCATAAAAACCAGCTCGCAATACCTTTTTTCACACAATTTAAACTAACTGAATGTGCACAAGAACCACATAACTGAGAAATTTGAGCAAGTGAATTATCCGGATTGTTCAATAACCAGTTATCTGCCCAATTAGCTGTTCCTCCTTGTGGAAGATTATAGTTACATTCATCATTTGCATAAAATTCCTGATAATTCGTATCACAATCGGGACTATATTTTTCAATATCAGCAAAATCAAATAAAATTTTATTATTGGTATTGCAATAATCCCGAATTTCCTGATTTGCCTCAAAAATAGAACCTTCTGTACCTAATCCTTCAAGATGCCCTGTCATATACACAAATGCAACATCAGGATAATCAGTTTCAAGTTGGTTCATCGGTAATAAATAATGGTTACTAACATCTACACTATTTACCTGCCCGCACCACGACCACATAATTACATTACATTCAGGAAATAAATCTAAGTATTCCCGGGTTTCAGTATCCCAACCTGTATAACCACAATCATGATCAAGATAACCATCTCCATAGCCGTCTCCTTCGAAAAGATGTAATTCACCTTCACCTCCCGTATGACTCCAATCATAATTTCCATCAGTATAATATGCTTCTATCGCATTCATACCTGAAGTAATCTGACTGCCATGAGAAGTATGTCCATAACCAATATATAGATTAGTTTTAGCATTATCAATCCATTCGGAAGGTATATCCTCAAGATTTAAACAGTTATGACCGATTATAATTGCTTCTTGAGCTCTTAAATTAACAGAAGCAATAATCAATAATAAAACTATAGATTTTCTCATAAAGCATTTATTTTAAATTTTCTTAATTATCAAATTATTATTTCAAATTTACAGTTTTATTATAAAATTAACAATCTCAATATCAACTAATATCCGCAAGTGAATTTTTATTCGTTTATAAATTAAGTAATTAATCGTAGCACGGTTAACTTATACAGATGACAGTAAATAGAAATTACTTTACTGATTATCAAGAAAACCGTGCCCAAAAGTTTGAAGATAATAAAATCTTTGCGAACCACCAATCCCGAAAATTATCGGGACCGCATGTAGTTTGAACGCATGTTATAAGTTGATTTTATGAAAAGTTACTTGGTACGATACTGTCATAAAATGTATTGTATAAAACAGTCTCCAACGAATTTCGCTAAAATCAAACTTGTCATGATGCTTTCCCAAACCGGCAACTAGAGATGGAGAAATTCCACCAGCGGCATCAATTGATTTGAGATAATCTTTAATAAAAGATTCTTTATCTGATAATTCATTCAAATATTTGCTGTAGCTAGCAAATGAATTTAATCTCAATGAAACAGAAATTGTATCGAACTGATTAATTTTTCTATTAATTTCCAACTCCCAAAAAGTTGGTAATGTATGTTTACTATCAAAATATAAAAATATTGAATCTAATTTTGTTTTCGATAAAGAAACCTTGTCAATAAACTCTTTGCTTGATTCACAATTATCAACTTCTCCAAAAAATAAGTGGTATCCAGAATTAATATCAGTTTCACCTGTCTTTGAAAGTATCCAATTATCATATGATTCAATTAACTTGGAAATAGATTCAATTTCACTTTTATTAAAGAATTTGTTTATCAAAGTGTCTTGTTCTAATTGCTTTGAAATACTTTGTCCAAAAACTATTTGGCTCAAAACTAAGGCTAAAATTGTTAGTGTTTTTTTCATAAAATTTACTTATAACGGTTTTCGGGTATTAAGCTGTGCGGGTTTTCCGTCTTGTTTTTTTATCCGCCGTTAATAAAAGTTGAAGATAGTAAAAAGCCTGCAAACCACCAAGCTCCCGCATTTTTTATGATGCATTGTTACAAATTGTGCGTCTGACACTTACTTGTCAATTTAGCAGATTATTTACTATGAAAAACTAAAACAAATTTGTTTTAGGGAGGAAATATAAATTGCCTTGAAAAGGCAAAATTGGTTCCGAAAACTTTCGGAAGGATTACAAACTTTTTGGTAAGCCTTTGGTTGTGGTTTGATTTGCGAAGGCTTAGCAATGTATTTATAAAAGGGTGTCGTTTTGTTTGAAGATTTCATCAAAAAACATTACATTCACACAATAGGTTATAGCTAAGAAATTTATTAAAATATAAAAAAATATTAATAGTTGTTAAGTCTAATTAATTGAGAAATATCACTAAATCGATTGAAATATGAGAAATATTAACACAAGAATAATGGCAATTATTCTTGTAACAGGATTTATTCTAAATATATCTTGTCAAAAAGACGAAAATGATTCTGCTAGTACTAAGGGTATGTTAAAAGGAAAATATACCATATTTGAAGGAGAAATGTTACATGAAGAAATATCCATTAATATTGAAATTTATGGAGATAAAGTAAATGGGCAAGTTACTGCCCCACTTCTTAATCTTCAAAATACAGATTTTGCAGGAACGGTGATAAAAGAAGTTAATCAATATGGTGTTTTAAAATGGTATACATTAGAATTTAAAGCAGATAATAGTGATTTCTTTTTTAACTTGGATATAGAAGAATTAGAAATAAACACATCAAACTTATATGAAGGACATATTTATAAAGATGATGTACATGTTGGTGGATTTTATTCCATTCCCGATGGAATTGACACACTAGAAGTGATTGATTATCACAAACTATCAATTAGACCATGCCGATATATTGATAAAATTAATGGCAATTACTTTGTTTTAAATTTTACTGATTCATTAACAGTTTACGACGAAACATGGAATTTAATAAGTAAACAAGACTTGCGAGGTATTTATCAATATGTTCAAATAACTCATGATGAAAATAATATATTTTTAGTATCACAATCGTGCATTTATAGATATAATACTGAATTAGAATTACAAGATTCAATAATTGTTGATGGAATGATTGGAGCATGTACGGTTTATAATAATTCATTATGGATTCAAAAAAGAGCAACAACAGAAATTCTAAATATGTCTTTTGATGGGACAGTTTTATCAACATTTGAGTCTCCTGTTACATATCCCTTACATGCATTAATTGTAAATGATTATATATATATTGTAGATGAGACATATCCAAGAGGGTTAATAAAAAAGATGACTTTGTCGGGAGAATTAATAACTACATATAGCACTTTTGAGGTAAATTGGTCAACTGAAGGTTCGTTAACCCAAATGGATGGAAATATATATTACTTATGTGCAGGAAGAGGATTGCTGTATCAAGTTAAACTTTAATCATCTATTTATATGGTCATTAAACTATTAATAATGTAATTGTTATAGCTAATTTATAATTCGTTTTGATTTTATAATTGCCTGTCAAGGCAAAAGAGCATCGGCAAAAAATGTTTTTTTGTCATTACAACTAAACCAATCTCAAAAAATACACTATCAAACCACTACAAATAGAATATAATTAAATTGTCAAACCATTAATAAAGATTTTTGATTTGTTGCGTTGAGTTATTGAATTCTGGTTCTTTTTTTCGCATTATT
>JAIORB010000075.1 GCA_021108325.1 Bacteroidales bacterium
GCCGCTAAAATAACTTTTCATTTTAAATAAAAAAAGGTATTTTCACATGATTTTACTTTTGGGGCATTAGCTCAGTTGGCTAGAGCGTTTGACTGGCAGTCAAGAGGTCAGCGGTTCGATTCCGCTATGCTCCACTTTCACCCTTCAAAGCTTCAGCGAAGAAGGGCTTCGCCCCCTTCACTTTTGCTTCTTAGGGTTTCAGTGGATACTATCCACTTTCATTAAAATATAATATTATAATGCATTACGTTTATATTCTTAAATGCAATAATGATACCTATTATACAGGTTGTACAAGTAACTTAAAAAATAGAATTGAAAGGCATAATAAAGGCCAAGTTCATTACACGAAAGATAAATTACCTGTAAAACTAATTACTTATACTGCTTTTTCTGACAAGTACAAAGCTTATGAATTTGAAAAGTATCTTAAATCCGGTTCAGGAATTGCATTTAGGAACAAGCGATTAATATAAAGACCTTTTTAGTCAACCAAATTGATAAATAACATTTTTTACTAAAACATTAAAGTTTCCAATCACCCCATTTATCAATTATATTCTTAATTATATTTTGCAGTCCTTTAATCTGTATTTACTAATTCGTAATTAGTACTTCTTCCGCCTGCTGTATTTTTTCGAAGTATGTTTTTATTTATTAAACCCTGAATGTCTCGAAGAGCAGTGTCAGTAGAACATTTGGCAATTTTCGCCCATTTCGATGATGTAAGTTTTCCATCAAAACCATCTAACAACTTATTAATTAACAGTATTTGTCTGTCGTTTAAAACAGTTGTTGCATGTTTATTCCAAAAGTGGTGCTTTTGCAGTACTCTTTCAAGTATCTTTTCTGAAGCATGCAAGGCATTTTTTAAACAATTTAAAAACCATTCTAGCCATTTCGTTACATTAAGAGTGCCTTTTTGCGATTTTTCCAATACTTTATAATATTCCTTTCGTTCCAGTCTTATTTGAGCCGACATGCTGTAAAATCGCTGAGGGATTCCATCCGATCTTGCCAAGAGCAAATCGGTAAGTGCTCTTGCAATTCTTCCATTACCATCTTCAAAAGGGTGAATACTTACAAACCATAAATGAGCCAGTCCGGCTTTTATAACAGGATCGAGTTTTGTTTCACCATTAAACCAGTTTGTAAACAAATTCATTTCTTTTTCTAATTCATTAGCAGCAGGAGCCTGGTAATGAACTTTCTCTTTACCCATTGCACCGGAAACAACTTGCATTGGGCCAGTAGAGTCATCTCTCCAGTTTCCCACAATTATTTTATACATTCCACTTCTTCCGCTTGGGAATAATGCGGAGTGCCAACCAAATAATCTTTCTGAAGAAAGCGGTTTATCGAAATACTGTGTTGCGTCCATCATCATATCAACCATGCCATCCACATCTCTGTCGGAATATACTAAGCCGGAAATATCCATTCCTAAACGTCTTGCTAATGATGATCGTACTTGCTCTGGATTTAATATTTGTCCTTCAATTTCGGTTGACTTTATAATATCCAGTGTCAATGTTTCTAAAACCGCTTCACTTTGTAATTCAAAACCAAGCGATTCCATTTTTCCAATCATTTTTCCTTGCAAATGCCTAACCTGAGAAAGAAGTGATATCAAAGCCTGATTGCTCCATGTAAAATTAGGCCATTCGTTTTGTTGATATATGAAAACTCTCATTCTCTGCAATTTTTGCGGTAAATATACGTAGTATTCTTTGCAAACAAAATTATTTTCCTTATTTTTTGCGGAGAATACGGGAGTTTTTCTCCGCAGAAAGTCTAATAACCTGAGTTCGATATAAAAGAAGGCTTCGTTTAAAAACCGTATGGTTTCATTATTGTATCAAGGTTACGCCATTTTTTTCCTTTACTAAAATTCGCTGCAATTCTTGGTTCATATCCTAACTTTAATGTTTGGTGCATACCTAAGCGTTTAATTCTTTTTTTAAGTATTGCATATTGTTTGTTTTCTTCAGCAATCATTCCTGCATATATTACCGCAAACCATTGTTCAATTAATACTTGGTGTTCTTCCTTGTAAGTAGAAACCAATCTATCTATCAAACTTAAAATATTTTGGTCGATGCTTTTACTCGTTTTATTATAAATTTCAACAAAATCATTGTAGACTTTATCTTCCTCGTAATGTTCTGAAATATTCTTTAAGTCACCAAAATATGTAACATCATATGGCGCCTTTTTTATTCCATTACTTTCAACTACATATACACACCAGTCGTCAAAATTCCCGGTATCAAAAATTACCTGCCTGTCATTTTTGAGATTTTTTATAAGTCTCGCCATCGGTTTTATTTATTTAAAAGTGGTATTTTTTAAAGCTTTACGTTATTTTATGGAAAAGTTCATCTTCATTTTTTAAGATTAAGTAGATTGCAAAGCTTGTTCATAGTTGTAGTTGGTAATTAATAGTTCATTTAGTTCTCCTCTTTTTTCCGGATTAGCATTTATGCTTCTTTTAGCTTTTACTCTAACAATAGAAAATTCAGAATAAAGTTCATCAAAGAAATTATTGTTAGGATTGTTCCCTTTGACATCGGAATTACTTAGCATCCATTTGTGTCCTTGCTTTTCAAGTTTAGAACAAAAATCTCTCAATCTAATTTGTTCATCATCATTAAATTCGCCTTTTGCATATGAGTTAAAACTCGATGTTTCGCTTAATGGTTTGTAAGGTGGGTCGAAATAGAAAAATGAATTAGTTGTTGCTTTATCCAATGTTGCTTCGTAGTCACCGCAAAGAATTTCAACTTTTTGTAAAGCATTGCTAACTGCTATAATATTTTGCTTGTCACAGATAGTTGGTTTTTTATAGCTACCCATTGGTACATTATACTTGTTATTTTTATTTACTCGATAAAGACCATTAAAGCAAGTACGATTTAGAAAGATAAATAAAGCGGCCTGGCTGATTTTTTCTTCTTTTCTTGTGTTGAACAATTCTCTTTTTTTGTAGTAATATTCTTTCTTTTCTTCTGGTTTGTTCTCTAAAGAGTGAAACTCATTTTGTAAAATTTGTAGAATTGAAATTAGTTCTTTTGTTTGGGAAACAATAATGTTATAAGTGTTTGTCAAGTCTTTATTTATATCGTTGATAACAGCTTTCTCTAAGTTTGGAAAGTTGTTTAGTATCCAAAATAAAACTGCTCCGCTACCCACAAAAGGTTCGATGTATGTGAATTTTGATTTAGTTATTTCGTTTGGTAGTGATTTCCCAATCTCATTTATTAATTGAGTTTTACCACCAGCCCATTTTAAAAATGGTTTTGCAATTTTATTCCCCATTCTGCTCAGTTCGAGAGGTTTTAATGTTAATTAATTGATATGTTTGGAATTCGGTTTTGCCTTTTGGTTCTGATGAAATGTTCCTTTTTTCTTCATAGTAAATTTGTTAAAATGTTTTTTGCCTTATTTAAACCTTGCATTGCAAAAGGGTCGTTTTTAACGGTGTCAAGCACTTTGTCGCTAAGCCACAAGGTTAATAATTCTTCGTCTGATACCTTGTAATATATAGCAAGCTTAATTACTTGTTCTCTTGTCAGCCGTCTTTCTCCTCTCTCCATTTTACTGATTAGTGCTGTATCAATTTCAAGGTAAGCTGCAACTTGCCTAAGTAATAAGTTTTTTGATTCTCTAAGTGCTCTTATTTTTTCTCCTAACGAATTCATTGTACAAAGATTGACTTGTCAATATATGTCAAATATAATAAAAATAAATATTTTTAATTGATAATATGCTTAGAATAGAACAAAACGTTTTTTTATTTTTATTTTTATAAATTTGATCACTATATTTGAATTTGAGTAAACAATATACCATTATTTAAATAATAACTAAATCATTATGAAAAAGATTATTGTAGCAGTTTTATTATCATTTTTTGTTCTTGCAGTTTTAAGTTCTTGCAAAAGTAAGGATTGTCCAACTTATGGACAGGTTGAGGTTGAGCAAACAGAAATTAACGGATAGTAAATATTTTTTGAAATTCAGTTTATAAATAAACTGTTTATTTCTTATTCCATTTGTTTTTCCCTGATTTCCTTAAATTCTGATCCTTCTTTCCACTTAGGAAAAATGCTTTCATTACTTAGTTCATATCCAATTCGGAAAGATATTTTGGCATCATCAACAATTCCGGTAAAGGTCCATGTTGCAGGATCATATTGATCGGTTGGTTTATGGTAATTGTTGTTTATCCAGTCTTTTTCCTTTTTTAATGCCCATTCTTTCCCAAATTCTCTATTGTCGCAATTGCCTCTGGCAAATAATGCAGGTACTCCAACCCGGGCAAAACTAAAATGATCGGCTCTGTAATACATTCCGGTATGTGGGTTTGGATCAGGAAGAACATATCTATCGTAATCTTTGGCAAACTTTTCCACATAATCTTCCAGTTCCGATTGTCCGTAACCGGTTATCATAATGTCTTTGTAAGGACCATAAGGCAGCATTAAATCGTTATTAATATTTGCAACTGTTTTATTTAAAGGATATAATGGATGTGTCGCATAATAATCTGAACCCAATAATCCTTGTTCTTCTGCTGCAGGGGCTAAAAACATGATTGTTCGGGCAGGGCGTTTTTTTAAATTTGTAAAAGCTTTAGCAATTTCAAGCATCCAGGCTATTGATGTCCCATTATCAACAGCACCGTTATAAATTGAATCACCATTTAAAGGGGCTCCAATTCCTAAATGATCCCAATGTGCAGAATAAATTATTACTTCATCCGGTCTTTCTTTTCCGGGTATAACACCAATAACATTTTTCGATGTTGCAAATCTATGACTGCTTTTAATATTTAAACTCAATCGCGATCTCATTCGAAAAGCCTTAAAGTCTGGCTTTTTGGCTTTTTCTTTTAACTCCATTAAATCTAATCTGGCTAAAGAGAATAATTCTTTTGCAGCATTAAAAGTAAGCCAGCCTTCAATAGCACACATCGACATATAATTATCTTCAGCTTGTAAATATAATTTTGGAATTGTTGCTCCATTTAGAACAACACTCCATGGATAACCTGCTGGTTCTGATTCATGAATTATTAATATTCCTTTGGCGCCTTGTCGTGCTGCTTCTTCATATTTATACGTCCAACGACCATAATAAGTCATTTCGTTACCTTTAAAGAAATCTTTATTATCTGTTCCAAATCCCGGATCGTTAACCAGAACAACCACTATTTTCCCTTTTACATTTATTCCTTCATAATCATTCCAATTATATTCTGGAGCTACAATTCCATAACCGGCAAAAATCATATCCGAGTTTCTTACTGATATTTTATCAACTAGGTGTTTTGAAAAAGCAACAAAATCATCTTTATAATTTAATTCTATAGTTGCATTCCACATACTTATTTTCATTCTTTTATCAGGAATGTCTGTTACTTCAACCATTGGTACTTCCTGAATATAGCTTTCATTATTTGCAGGTTCAAGGCCAATTTTCTTGTATTCTTTTACTAAAAAAGCAACAGCTTTTTCTTCTCCAATAGTAAAGGGTTTTCTTCCCTGGAAATCATCAGAGGCAAATTCCGTTACAATCCGAGTCATATCTTCTTCATTAATGGTCGATTCAGCTTTTTTGAAATCGGAGCAAGAAGAAAATATCGCAGTTACAATTGAAAATAATGAAATTAAAAAATAGTTTTTCATGCTTGTTTTTATAATAAAATGATGTGATTAATCGTATTAAAAAGAGTTTTCGAAAGTACTTAATAATTCATCAATATATAAATTATATAAACAGATATTTTGTATTTTTATTTTCCTCCAAATTCCATTAAATAAGCTTTAATAAAACCATCGATATTTCCATCAAGTACATCTTGAACGTTCCCAACTTCAAAATTTGTTCTTACATCTTTAATTATTTTGTAAGGATGTAGTACATAGTTTCTGATTTGGGATCCCCATTCAATTTTTTTCTTTTCGCCCTCAATTTTTGCTCTTTCATCCATTTGCTTTCTTAACTCTAATTCATATAATTGAGATTTAAGCATTCGTAAGGCGTTTTCTTTATTATTTAATTGAGATCTGGTTTCCTGATTTTCAATAACTATACCAGTTGGGGCATGTCTGAGTCGCACTGCTGTTTCTACTTTATTTACATGCTGTCCTCCGGCACCACTCGAACGAAATGTATCCCATGTAATATCAGCAGGATTTATATTAATTTCAATGGTCTCATCTACAACAGGAGATACAAAAACAGATGCAAAAGATGTATGTCGCCGGTTGGCTGAATCAAATGGAGATAAACGAACCAATCGATGAACGCCATTTTCACTTTTTAAATATCCGTAAGCAAATTCACCAACAAATTCTAAAGTTACAGTCTTTATTCCTGCAGTATCGCCAGCTTGATAATTTACTTCTTTAACTTTATAATTGTTTCGTTCTCCCCAGCGAATATACATACGCATAAGCATTTCTGCCCAATCGTGACTTTCTGTTCCCCCGGCACCTGGATTTATTTGTAAGTATGCTCCTAAACTATCTTCGTCGTTTCGAAGCATGTTTTTAAGTTCCAGGTTTTCGATTAAGTCAAGCGTTTTAGCATATTGGTTTTCAACTTCAGATTCTTCAATTTCTCCTTCTTTAAAGAAATCGATAGCAACAATAAGTTCCTCAACCTGTGTTTCAATTTCCTTAAAAAAATTGGTCCATTCTTTTAATCTGGAAATAAGTTTTAACTGTTTTTCTGCTTTTTGTGGATCGCCCCAAAAGTCTGGTTCCTGGGTTTTTTCTTCTTCTTCTTCTATTCGAATTAATTTATTTTCGATGTCAAAGATGCCTCCTCAGCGCTTCCTGGCGCTTTTCAAAATCTTTTAATTGTTCAGTGCTTATCAT
>JAIORB010000017.1 GCA_021108325.1 Bacteroidales bacterium
AAAACTTAAAATTATAAGTAATCGATGGAACTATTTGAAATAATGCAAGCCTTACTGCTTCAGTTTTTGTCGGGTCGTTTTCGTTTTCCCTGAAATCAATTGAATAAGCATTTTTTCGTGCATAAACATTATAAACCGAAATATTCCAACTTGATTCATATTTCTTTTTCCTGTTCTTTCTCTTATTAATTTTATCTTTATTTACATAAGTAAACCCTAAATCTAACCGGTGATAATCGGGCATTCTGTAAGCATTTCTGTCGGTATACATAGGAACAGTTAGTCCGTCAACTACATATTTACCACTTGGGAAAGTAACGGCATCGCCTGTATAATAAATCCATGTTGCTGATATTGTCCATCTCTTTGTTAAGTTGTACATACTAACAATTGAAACATCATGTGTTCTGTCTTGTTTTGCAGGATACCATGCCCCGTCATTAATTTCATCGAATGTTCTTTCTGTTTTTGATAAGGTATATCCAATCCATCCTGTAAATTTGCCTGTTCTCTTTTTTATAAGAAATTCAACACCGTAAGCATGTCCTTTGCCGAAAACAAGTTGCGACTCCACTTTATCGTTTAAAAGAATATCAGCCCCGTTTTTATAATCAATCTGATTTTGTAAATTTTTATAATATACTTCAACAGAAGTTTCAAACATGTTATCATTAAAATTTCTGAAATACCCTAATGCAATCTGATCAGCAATTTGTGGTTTTATTATACTGCTGCTCGGCAACCATAAATCGGTTGGTGTTGATGATGTTGCATTTGAAAGTAAATGAATATACTGGGTGTTTCTTGCATAAGATGTTTTTACAGAAGTTTGTTCGTTTAATATGTAATTAACTGATATTCGTGGTTCAAGCTGCCCATAATTTTTCACAAGTTCCCCGTTGTTGTACGAAATTGTATCTGTAATTTCATCATCGTCATTAAAAGTGTAAACATTTCCGGGGCCGATAACTGCAAAATTTGAATATCTTAACCCGTAAGTAAGTTTTAGTGAATTAGAAATATCGAATTTATGAGATATATACGCTGCACTTTCTATGGCATATTTTTCATCAATAATTTGGCTGTTAATAAAACTTTCATCACTCGAACTTAACTCGCCCGGCATAAAAGTGTGATAAATACAATTTAAGCCAAAATTTAATGTGTTTTCAGGATTAATAAAATATTGGAAATCTTCTTTTAGATTAAAATCCTGGATTCCCGACTGAACATCTATTAACTCTCCTATTCCGCTAAAGCCAATTACATAATTGTATTTACTGTATATTAATGAGCTGTTTAAGAATAATTTATCAGAAAAAAGATGATTCCACCTTAACGTGGCAGTTGCATTTCCCCAGTCTGTTTTCATCATGTCTGAAAATCCGAACACGTCTCTCCCGAAATATCCCGAAAGGAAAATTCTGTCATTATCACTTATTCGATAATTTGCTTTCATGTTCAGGTCGTAAAAATAGAGTGTAGTATTTTTAATCAAATCTTCAGAAGAATAAGTAAGTAAAAAATCGGCATAAGTTCTTCTTCCCGAAATAATAAACGAACCTTTGTTTTTTACAATAGGAGCTTCAATGGTAAGACGCGATGATATTAAACCAAGTCCGCCTGAAACACCAAGTTTTTTTGAATTACCTTCGTTCATCTTAATATCAAGTACAGAAGATAAGCGTCCACCATATTTCGCGGGAGCATTGCCTTTATACAGTTTCATATTTTTTATTGCATCCGAATTAAATACCGAGAAAAAACCAAGTAAATGTGATGCATTGTAAACCGGAGCTTCGTCAAGATAAATAAGATTTTGGTCGGCACTACCTCCCCTTACAAAAAATCCGCTGTTTCCTTCACCGGCAGATTTTACACCAGGCATAAGCTGTATTGTTTTCAAAAGGTCTTGTTCGCCAAATATAACAGGGATTGTTTGTATTTCTTTCGGATTAAGTTTTACAACACTCATTTCAGATGATTTGATATTTTTATCGGCAGCTTCGGCAGAAATAACGACTTCTTCTAAGGATGTTGCAGTTGTTGATAACTCAATATTATTCATTATGCTTTGAGCCAGATTTATCTCAACAGACTTAGTTGTATAGCCAATATAACTATAATCAATTATGTATTTACCACCGGGTATTGTTAGCGAATAAAAACCATATACATTAGTAATTCCTCCTGTTTTTAATTCTTTAATATAAATTGTTGCTCCTATTAATTCCTCTCCTGTTTCAGCATCTTTTATATACCCGCTGATAGTGTGTTTTTGCTGGGCAATTACAGGTTTTACGACTAAAAATATAATTATTATTAAAAGCGATACTTTAGTTTTCATGTATTTGTATTAATGATTTTAAAGAAATTTTCTTTATAATTATTTCCAACAGGGATTCGTGTATCACTAATAATTATACTGTTTTTTTGGATTGAATTTATTTTATTTATTGATACAATATAAGAGCGATGTATTCTTGTAAAATTATTTTCCGGTAATTTTTCTAATATTGCTCTCAGGCTAAGCAGTGTAAGTATACGCTTGTTATTTTTTAAATAGATTTTAATATAATCGCTTAAGCCTTCGATATATAAAATATCATCAAAATTGATTTTAACATTCTGATAATCAGATTTAACAAAGATATAATCAAGAGGTGTGTGTGTATTAGCCGTGTTGTTATTTATTAGTTTATAATACGAATAAGCTTTATTCACAGCTTTTAAAAACCTGTCGAAAGTAAATGGCTTAACTATATAATCAGTTACGTTTAACTCGAATCCTTCCACTGCATAATCGGTATAGGCAGTTGTGAAAACTACCTGTGGGCAGTTTTGCAAACTCTTAATTAATTGAATACCGGTTATATTAGGCATTTGGATATCTAAAAATACCAGGTCGATATTTTCTTTTTGCAATATTTCCATTGCTTCCGAAGCCTTGTTACATTTTTTAATAAGTTTCAAGAAAGAAACTTTATTAATAAAATCTTCAATAAGGTCAAGGGCTAAAGGTTCATCGTCAACTGCTATGCAATTCATTTTTGAAATTAAGTTTTAAAATTGATGTATATTTATTATTAATTTCCCCTGTAAAAAGTTCATGGTTTTCGGGATATAACAATGCCAATCTTTTTTTAATATTATACAAGCCTATTCCACTACTTATATTTTTATTATCTTCTGTTTCGCAGATATGATTTTCGACTTTCAAAAGTAATTCCCTTTCGGATATTTGTAAATAAATGTTGATTTTGGAATTTTCGGATAATAAATCACCATGTTTAAAGGCATTTTCAATAAATGGCACTAATAGCAGAGGTTCAATTTTTTTATTATTTTCATTTCCACTTATAGTAAAAACTACTTTTGATTTATCTTGTATTCTTAATTTTTGTAACTCAATGTAATCAATTAAATAATCTATTTCATTTTTTAAATCACAAAACTCTTTATTGGCATCGTAAAGCATATAACGCATAAGATGCGATAGCTTTACTATTGCTGTTGCTGTATGTTCAGATTTTTTATTAGCAAGCGAATAAATATTATTCAATGTATTGAATAAAAAGTGTGGGTTAACCTGTGATTTAAGAAATGATAATTCCGAGTTTAATTTTTCAGCTTGAATTTCCTTTTTCAACTTTTCGTTGTTATACGATTCCTGTGTAACCTTAATGCTTGTGCTTAAAGCTAAAATAAAGATTGATGTGAAAAGAAAACCTATATCGTTACTCCTTTTCCAGGGTGGTGTGTTCGAATGCTTTAATGGCTCTTGTATATATTCTTCTGTTGTTGCCTTATTGTTATATAATTTAAAAGTCTTTTTTATATTATGGTTAATAATAAGCATAACGGAAACAGAAAAAAATACCGAAGCCAGGTAAAGTAATATTTTCTTTTTTGTAAGAAGCCTGGGAACTAGGATAAAGATATTTGAATAAAACAATATAACTAATAAGAATATACGAATCAGGAAAAAGAATATTAATTCTTTAGTTTCTTCTGTATATGATATATCAAAAATAAATTTTGGCAGTAACATAAATACCAACCATGAAATTACATGGATTAAGATTACAAGGATTTTTTTTCGGTCAATTGTCATTTAATAAAATTTTTTACCAAATATATCCAGAGTTCATTTATATGTCAAATATTATCTACGAAACAGGAATATTTGTCTGTTAAACTAAATATTTATCTTGAATATACAAATTTTCATGACTCTGATATAAAATTGTGTAGCTAATTATTTTAGTGATATTAAATTAAATCAGAATTATAAAAATAAAATTTTAATCACATTCTTTTAAACTATGTAATAATTTGTTTGTCTTAGTGTCTAATGTGTAAAATTTGGATTTAAATATTAAAATTATAAAATAAACATTTGAGGACGATGAACAAAATTATTATTTATGTTTTATTGATATTACTATCAATAAATGTTTTTGCAGATGAAGGTAATACAGGAGATTTAAGCAAAGGAACTTTAAAAGGATTTGTTTTTGATGTCAATGCAAACCAACCCTTGGAATATGCGACTATTTCTATGACCAGAAAAAAAGATAATCAACTAGTTAATGGAACCATAACCGATGAGACAGGTTTTTTTAAAATTAAAAATGTTGATTTCGGGATGTATACAATTAAGATAACATTTATTGGATACAAAACCAAAGTTATTAAGGATGTTGCAGTAAGGCCTAAAGATAAAGATGTTGATATAGGACAGATTAATTTGGAACCAACGGTTGCAACTTTAGGCGAAGCTGTTGTTGTTGCAGATCGACCTACAATGACATATAAAATTGATAAAAAAATAATAAATGTTAGTCAACAACATACATCAGCGTCAGGTTCAGCTGTTGAAATTTTGGAAAATATTCCTTCGGTAACAGTCGATATAGATGGTAATGTAAGTTTGCGTGGAAGTACCAGTTTTACTGTTTTAATTAATAATAAACCAACAGTACTTGATGCAAGTGATGCCTTAAGCCAGATTCCGGCAAGTGCCATTGAAAATATCGAAATAATCACAAACCCTTCTGCAAAATACGATCCGGATGGAACTTCAGGTATTATTAACATTATCACTAAAAAAAATAAACTGCAAGGTTTTAATGGTATTGTTAATTTAAATGTGGGTATGTATGAGCGTTATGGTGGCGATTTTCTTATAAACTGGAGAAAAGAAAGACTAAACGTTTATGTAGGAGCAGATTTTAATAATAGAAATAGAGAGGGTAGTATTGAAACAGAAAATAGAACTACATTTAATGATACAACTTCGTATTTATTATCCGATGGTGATTTTAATCGCGGAAGACAATCATATAACGTAAGAACCGGTTTTGATTTAACATTGAATGCAAAAAATTCGATTAACTTTGATGCAAGAGTTGGAAACATGAGCAGGGGTGGTTCAACCAATACCGACTATCAGAATTATACTCTCCCGGTAACAACAAACGAGATATATACAAGTGAACAATTTTCAGATCGTGGAGGATTATTTTATACCCTGGGTTTAGGGTACAACCATAAATTTATGAAAAAAGGTCATGAAATAATTTCATTATTTAACTATAGTTTACGTGATTTTGATGAAGAATCATATAATGAACTATTTGATGATAACAATAATGTGACTAGTGGTCAACGTTCAAATGAATCTGGTCCAAGAAAACATTATACTTTTCAAATAGATTACACCTTACCACTTAGAATAAAAGATAAATTTGAAGCAGGATATAAATTCAGAATTGAAGACAGTGATCAGCTTGCCGAAATGGAGCAATATAACCCTCTTACCGGATTATATGATTATATGGACAGTTCTAGGCATGAGGTAACTCACGATAGGCATATACATTCAATATATTCTTTGTACTCTGGTGAGATTGGCAACTTCGGCTATCAAGGTGGACTTCGTGGCGAATATACTTTTCGTGAAATTAAACTGGTTGAAACAGGTGAAAGTTCAGTAATTGATCGTTGGGATATTTTTCCCACAATCCATATGTCATATAATTTACCAAAAGATCAGCAGACAATGGCAAGTTATACAAGAAGGATTAAACGACCAAGAGGTTATTATTTTGAACCATTTTTGACATGGACAGATGCTTATAATGTAAGAATTGGAAATCCTGATATTAAACCAGAGTATATTGATTCATATGAATTAAGTTATCTTAATAAGTTTGGAAGAAACTCATTCTCTGTTGAAGCATATTATCGTATTACAAATAATAAAATTGAAAGAATCAAAAGTGTTTATGCCGAAAATGTTTATTTAACAACTTTCGAAAATGTAGGGAATGACTATTCTCTGGGTATTGAGTTGATGTTGGGTGTAGATGTTCAAAAATGGTGGCATATCGATTTAATGGGTAATATATATGATTATCGTGTTGAAGGAGAACTTGACGGAAAAGATTTTTCTGAAAGTAGTTTTAATTGGAATGCACGATTTAATAATACTTTACGTCTTGGAAAAACCACAAGAGTTCAGTTAAATGGAATGTATAATAGCCCGACAATTACTGCTCAAGGCGAACGAGATGGTTTCTTAATGGCAAATTTAGCAGTTCGACAAAGTTTCTATAAAAATAAATTGTCAGCTACATTACAAGCTAGAGATTTGTTTGCTACGATGCGCCATTCTTCGACTTATGAAGGCGATGATTTTTATTCATATACTTATTATGTTCCTAAATCACCTACTGTAACATTAACCTTAGCTTTTAAAATTAATAATTACAAACCTGACAGAAAGCGTAAATCAAATGATAACATAGATGATATGAGTGAAGGAGAAGAATTTTA
>JAIORB010000111.1 GCA_021108325.1 Bacteroidales bacterium
TAATAAAAAAGGCACGTTTTTCACGTGCCTTTCCAGTATGTGTTAAAAGAAAAGTTTTATTTGGTTACATTAAAAATTTCATCAAACAATTCTTTATTTTCTTTTATTTTATCAGTATTTCCATAAACACAAATGGCATCTTGTGCAAGAATATCAGTCACCATTTGTTCAAAGGATTTAATATCCGTAGCATTTGTAGTTAATACAGCATTTCTCTCTGCCTTTAACTCTTCTATAGTCGTTTTTCTGAAATAACGGCCGTATGTTATTGTTCCTCTTTGCGATGCTGTTGTGGGCCTGTCCATACGCGAAATAGTACCAATAATAAAACGAGTCATCTCTGTTTCGGTAGCTTCAAATTCGTTCAGAAACTTTGGAGAGGCATCATAATTTTCAAGTGTTTCTTTCAGGTTAGGGTCACGATATGAGCCAAAGAAAACGTCTCCTGATTGGCTAAATCCTGTAAAACCTCCATAAGCTCCACCAATTACACGAACTTGATTTCGAATCCACTCTCTTGAAAGAATTTGGTTTAAAACACGTATTTTACCATTCCATTCGTATCCCAGCTTTTTAAAGTTGTATCCTTTAATTACATACTGAACCTTTGATGCTGACATTAAACCTTCGTTCTTTTTTGTTAAATCAAATTTCCATTCATTAATTTGTCCGTCACCTTCGGGTAAGGATGAAGCTAGAATTTGTAATGCTTCTGTATAAGTCGGATAATTTTCTTCTGAACAGGTAATTGCAGCAGTCATATTTTTTTGATTAAAAAGAATCTCCGCTGTTTTGATAAGCTTTTCACTTACTTCTTTATTCTTAGAATCAAAATTTTCGGTAATGTCTGTTATAAAGTTATAATAATCTAAACCACGGGTTAATTCATCAAACATTCCATCGTTTGAGTAATAGGAGCCTAATCGGGTCATGGCATAACCAATACCATTATTCTTTACATTAGCTTCAACTCTTGATTGATGACGTGTAAGAACTGCCTCTAATCTTTCTGTATCATCATATTTAGATGTATTAAGTATTTCTGCAGCCAGCTCAAATAATTTATTTCCTTTTTCGGTAAAAGCTTTTGATGTAACTACAAAATATGGTAAAAGTTTATCATCGGAGTAGTCTTCCAAATATGTGCTTAAATTTGTATAAAATCCCCCGGTGTGTATATTTAAAGCATTGTCAAGTTCCCCAAATGTATAGTTCTCAGTACTCATTAAGCCTATAATTTGACAAAGTAGATTTGCGTAAGGAATTAATTCTTGAGGAACAGCACGTAAATCAAAATACAAATTAGCATATAAAATATTGTTTGTAAAGTCAGGATGATATAAAACCGGAATATTTGAAACAGATTTTTCTTCAATATCGTACCATTCAACTTCAGGACTAA
The DNA here is from genome assembly GCA_021108325.1 of Bacteroidales bacterium. Taxonomy (GTDB): domain Bacteria; phylum Bacteroidota; class Bacteroidia; order Bacteroidales; family UBA12077; genus UBA12077. The sequence goes on from JAIORB010000111.1 coordinate 1,403, forward strand.
TATCTGAAAGCGACAGCATAGGGATTGTAGCAAGTGCTTCTGGTGTGTCTTCTCGTTTTTGGTGTTCTTTAAGCGCTTTTGTTTCTTCAACAAGCTGGATTAATTCCTCTTCGCTTAAACTGGCTTTATAATCAGCTAATTCCTTTTTGATTTGTTCTGATATTTCTTTTTCTAGTCCTGGTTGTGGTTTCAATACCATTAATAATGCATGAGGATTTTCAATGAATTGTTCCTTAATCATATTTTCTAATAATCCATTATTGATACCTTCTTTCACTTTTGCAAGAGGAGCTTCAAATTCTAATCCTAAGAATGGATTTTCAGCAAAAAACCAACCTTGATATGCCATAAATAAATACATCATACCTTTTTGTGGTGTATTTCCTTCACGAAGATTGAATTCCATGCGATTAACAATACCTTCAATCATTTCTTTATCAAATCCTTCCTCGCTTACCTTTTTCATTGTTTCATAAATAACCTGATCAAATTTATCTTTGTCTTCAGGATTTGCATTTTGCGCCCTGATTGTAAATATATTTTGTTTAGAATTGTCAACAAAAGCTCTCACTTCTTTGCCAATTCCTGCTTCTTGAAGCGCAAGACGCAATGGAGCAGATTCATGATTAACCAAAGCTTCGCGTAAAATATTTAATGCAAAAACAAGTTCCTGGTCAATATTTAAACCCGTAACAAAATTCAGACTTAGGTAAGTATTGTCTTTTGTTGAGCTTCCTTCAGCAACAGGATATGTTTTTTCGGCATATTTTTTAGCTTCGAAAGGTTTTTGTAATGGAATTTCTACTTTTTCTTCCGATTTTTCATATTTGGAAAAATATTCAGCATCGATAAATTGCAATTCTTTATTCAAATCGGCATTACCATATAATAATACATAACTGTTTGATGGATCATAATACTTTTTATGAAAGTTTTTAAAATACTCATAATCTAAGCCCGGAATTGCCGTTGGGTAACCTCCTGACGAAACACCATAGGTATTATCAGGAAAAAGTATTTTATCTACCTGGTAACCTAATTCTCTGGTTGGACTTGAAAAAGCGCCTTTCATTTCGTTATAAACAACACCTTTATAAACAATCTCGCCATCGATATCATCCAGTTCGTAATGCCATCCTTCTTGTTTTAGAATTCTTGGATCTTCATGTAACAAGGGATTGAAAACGGCATCCAAATATACATGCATTAAATTGAAATAATCTTTATCGTTCATGCTGGCAACAGGATAAGTAGTAACATCAGATCCTGTCATAGCATTTAAAAATGTATTTAACGATCCTTTACTTAGTACATCGAATGGACTTTTTACAGGAAAGTTTTTTGATCCGTTTAAAACGGAATGTTCCAGAACGTGTGGTGTACCATAATCATGCTCTGGCACAGTTTTAAATGCAATATTGAAAAGTTTGTTTGCATCATCGGCATCAATTTTTAGTAATCGCGCACCGCTTTTTTCATGAATAAAGTATAAACAATTGGCATTTACTTCCTTCACAAATCTATTTTCAACAAGTTTAAATCCGTGATAAGTTTGATTAACTTTAAACTCAGATTGTGGAGTACAAGCCCATACCAGGGTCACTAAAGCTAATAAGATTAGAGAAAAAATTTTGTTTTTCATTTTTAAATGTTTTTTAATTTATAAGGTTAATATTAATTTACCGGGTTTTTAGGTTAAAAAAAAGAATTTTAAATATACAATAAATTGATTATTTAACTAATAAAAACGCAAGTTTTAACAATTTATTATTACCGATTACCGATAATAGATAGTAAACCGATATAAATCACATACCTGTAAGCGTTATTTTTTAACTACCTGTTAGAATAACTCAAATAGGCACAAGAAAGATTTTAAAATATTTCAAATCGCATATATTAAAATTATAACTACACTGAACTGAAAAATCAGGAATTTCTAATTTTCTCGATTACGTCGTCAAGATAGGAGTACATACCATTAAAAAACTGATACCTTGTTTTTTCGGATACTTTACTAATAAGGGTTGATTTACGAATAATATTATTAAGCCATTCTTCGGTTTCGTGGCAATAGGTTGCATTTGAAGTATTCATGGTATTAAATGTGAGATGACCTATATAAACGGCTTTAACATTACCGAGGTTAACTAATACACAATTATTTGTCAACTCAATTTCGCTAAGATAAAATGAGTAATTATTTTCATTTTCTTCAGATTGATTACAATCGAGCATCTTTGTACCGGCTTCAGCCTGTTTCTCGATTTTCTTAATTGAATCATACAATGATTCACAAATTTCGATAGCATCTTCTTTACTCTTAAACACTCCGGATGCCCAAAAAAATTCAATTTGTTTCACTGTACTCGTAAGTGTAGTATCTGTCCATATTTCTATTGAAGTTATAGAGCAGTATAAATTGTAAATTTCTTGCCCCAAAGCCATTAAATCTTCCGAAACAATACTTGGATCATATTTAATATCTTCAAGTGATGGCAGATTTAAAATAGCTTTCATCCAATAAAGCATCTTAAAACTAGCTAGTTTAAAAGAGTTAATATTATGAAATATTGGAATGTCTTCGCAGGCATATGTTATCAGGTGCTGATTCGTAGCTTTTATAATTCTCAAATCATCTCTCATCGATGTCAGGTATTTCTTAAAGCTATTTTCTCCTTCTTCCATCAGGGTATAATTAAATGTTACATTGCCTGATTCAAGATTGATAAACGAATCGAAAGAAATTTTAAAATGATTACACAATATTACAACTTCATCAAAAGTAAGAGGAGTTTCTCCTCTTAATCGTCGATACATGCTGTCTGTGCTTATATCAAGCAGTGCAGACAGTTCATAAACCATAGAGGTGTTTGATGGAATTAAATCTTTAATTCTGTTTAGAAATTCTAATTGCTTTTCCGTAACCTTATCTTTTTCCATAAATAGTTACAAATAATCCTATTTGGGTAATTATTAATTGCAAATTATGACATTTTAGTCAATTATTTGCAAAAAATGCAAAAATAGTTTCTGCTAAAGAAGTTTTATGTGAAAATTGGATCTGTTCACAAAACCTCTGAAACACAGTTCGGAATTCCGTTTTGATATCCTTCTCTTATACAATAATTTCGATAGTAATTAATGTAAGTCTTTGAAATTTTACTGTATAAATGTTTAGTATTAATTAAAAACAGAAGCTATGAAAACAAAAAAATTACACAAGAAGATGAGTGTTTGTCTGGTTATTCTTTTAATATCATTTTTAGGCTTTAGCCAGGAGAAGACAAGCATTGCAGTAATAGGAATTGATTGCAAGGGAATTAAACTCGACAATATCTCTATGGGGAATTTGGTTCGGCTTGAACTTGAAAAAGCAAATATGTATGAAGTGCTTGATAAGTATGATGTTTCAAATATTCTTAAGGATAATGGGGTAGATGCAAATAATTGCTTTGGAAAAACAAAACTGGTGAAAGTAGGAGAGATGTTAAAAGTTGATAAGATTTTAACGGGGAATGTTGACAAGTTTGGAGAAAAAATCATTTTTGTATTAAGAATGATTGATGTTAAATCGCAAAAAATTGAAAGAACCAACGTAATGGAATACCTTGATTTGCAAGAAGAGATTCAGACAATGGCTAAGATTTCATTAAATAATTTAATTGGAATTGAAAATGATCCATTGCTTGTCGATCTGTTAATAAATTATGATCTTTTGGTTTCGAGTCCTAAAACAACAGTTAAGTTAAACGGACCAAGAATGGGAGCTTCATTTACTACTGGTGATGCTGCAAAAAGACTAAGTGCGTCAAAGGATGAAGGGGGTTATAATATGTTTCCAGTAACTTCAATATTTGGATATCAGTATGAACTTCAATATTTAAGTTCGGGAGACTTTCAAGCATTAATTGAAGTTATTGGAGCTATAAGTGGTCTGGAAGCAGGGAATTTTATTCCTTCAATATCATTGATGAATGGATTTCGTTTTAATAGAAATGGATGGGAAATCGGATTGGGTCCTATTTTCAGGCTGGCAAAAGTAGCCGAAGGCTATTGGGATGAAGATGATAATTGGAATTTGGCTTCGGAAATGCCTGAAGGAGCAAGTTATGATATTATAAATGGTATTGATAACAGAGGTGATTATCAAGTATCAACTAGCTTAATTATTGCTTTTGGTAAAACTTTCAGATCAGGCTATTTAAATATACCTGTTAATATTTATTATGTACCTAAAAAGGAAGGCAGTACAATAGGTTTGGTCTTTGGATTTAATATTGCAAAAAAACAAAGGAGAAATGGAGATAAATTGTAGAGAATATCTTTGATTGATCGTATAAAGGCTATTTTGATAATTTGAAATAGCCTTTGTTATTTTTTCTCCTCGTAAGAAGGGGAATTTAAAAAGCTCCCGAACAGGAGCTTTTTTTGTTTATCTTAAAATGGTTTGTTCTCTATCAGGTCCAACTGAAATAATTTTAATTGGTACTTTTACTTCGTTTTCAATGTAATTTAAATAATCTT
>JAIORB010000042.1 GCA_021108325.1 Bacteroidales bacterium
AACAAGCCGCATTCAGATATTCAGCATCCTCAAAATTCCATTTTAATTTGAAAAGGAAATAACTCTTTGAAACATCATTTCTCAATTTGATACCTCCTGCAAAATGATAAGCATATCACTTCCTGATAATGAAATTATATTTAGTTTTAGTAACGAGTTGATATAGTAATTAAGAAAATAGCTTCTGTAAGTACGATTGGAAATTGTTTTAGTTTTTTTGCCGACCCGCTTTTGCCTTTCGGCAATTAGGGAAAGTCAATTGCTCTTAAACACATTTGCTACGTTCCTCTTCGCAAAAGAGTTTAAGTTTTCTATTAGATTAATAAGAGTACTACATAATAACTCCTAAATTGGACTTAAATCTGTAGTATACATTTTAAATCCATTTGTACACATATGCATTAATTTGATTTATTTAGCAGTTAATGTGAGCTATTTGATTATATTTGTTATATAACAAGTTGACAGTAATAATAGTACAAAAAATAAACAATTACTAATAAAAAATAATTATGAATAAGTTAGTACTAGAAAAATTAGACGGGGAAAATATTGTTGGTGTAATACCTATAAATCCCAAAGGTTTAAATATAAAATTTGCCAATAAATCTTTAACACCAAATTTTTGGCAAATATTATTGATGTTTTTGATTTCCTTGCCGATTACCATTCTTGTTTTAGCGATGTTATCATTCATACTTGCTGATTTATTTCTAAATGGATCAACTGTAAGTTTGGTTTTAGTTCCTATATTTCTTGTAATTCTTGCTATGCCTACTTATTTGATTTATAGAATTTATGTAAATAAAATTAAAAAATATCCAGAAACAATATTTGTAATTACAAAACAGAACTTTTACTTTTTTTTATTGGAAAATAACATTGTAAAGGTACATCACAAATTTGATGTGCCTTTTGATAAATTGAGCAAAGTTTTTTACGGTGAAATAAATAGAAAAACAAATGTTTTAGGACGTAATTTTGAAATACGTCAGAATAACAAAAAAATAATAAAAGGGAAACTTAAAATAGTAAATAATTCATTTATTAACAGTACAATTGACAGTGAGTTTCTTTTGCCAATTAAAGAATTACAATATATATATCTTCAATAAATGAAAAAAAACAAAGGAGGCCAACATGAAAATAAAATCAGTTTTACTTGGATTAATTTTAATTATTTCAACACAGAAGTAATTCAAATTATTTTTTGCCTATCAAAAGGCTGAAAAAATCATTTGAATGGGTAAAAAGAGAATAATAATATTAATAAAAATTATCAAAAAAAGGTCAACCTATATCAGGACAATACATATATTATTAAACTATAAACGGGAGGAAACATGCAACGTTATATTTTTTCAATTTTAATACTTTTACTTTGGATGGGTTTATACTCATGTAAAAAAACAGGAGAATTAGAACCACAGGCACTTCCCATCATTCCCGGGGCGCACGGCTTCGGGATGGAGACGGTTGCAGGAAGCGGCCGGCATCTCGGCACACCGGAGACCACGGTCTACAAGGTCACGAACCTGAACACTTCGGGTCCGGGATCGCTAAGGGAAGCGCTTGAGGCCGAAGGTCCGCGCGTGGTGGTCTTCGAGGTGTCGGGGAATATCGACTTCACGCCGTATGGTTCCCTGTCGATCAATAATCCGTACGTCACTGTGGCAGGGCAGACCGCGCCTTCACCGGGCATCACTCTGAAGGCCTGCGAGTTGGACCTGCGAGCCAGTGATGTGCTGCTGCAGCACATTCGCATTCGCGTGGGTGACCTGTACGACCCCACCCACCCGCAAGCAGATGACCAGTGGAGCGAACGGGACTGCATGAAGCTCGGCGGCGATCGCGTTGTCATCGACCACTGCTCTTTCAGTTGGGCGACCGACGAGAACGTGCAGACGCGCGGCAACAGCCTGACGTTCAGACACTGCATCATCAGTGAAGCACTCCATAGCCCCCTGCATAACAAGGGGCCGCACTCCAGAGGTCTGCTCATGATGAATCAGGGCGCTTCCGGCACACGGAATGAAGGTCAGAACCTGTCAGTGATCGGCAATCTGTTTTCGCACAACATGGCACGCAACCCGACCGTGAACGGCGGTGCGATGGCAGTGGGTGCGAACAACCTGGTGTGCAACGTCAACGTTGGACCAAAGGGTGCCGACAATGGTGAAAATTTGTTTCTTTCGTACGTGAACAACGTGGTAAAGAGAACTTTCAAGTCGTACTACTTCGTAATGTACGCCACGAACAACCAGACAAAAATGCATCTCGGCATTCACCTGCTCGACAGCGATACGTACACGTATCCCGGTATATGGGAAGAAGTCGGCATGGGATTCGGTATTGTGCCTGAAATAAACAGGGCAAGCAGTCCGCCTGTTACCGTTCCTGGGCTGGTTCTCAAACCGGTTGACGAGGTTGAAGACTGGGTGCTTGCCAATGTCGGCGCAAGACCTGTGGATCGTGACCCTGTGGATGTGCGTATAATCAACAACGTCAAGAACGGCACGGGAGATATCATTGTCAGCCAGACGGACGTCGGCGGCTGGCCGAATCTTGCCGAGAACTACCGCACGCTGACAATACCCGCAAACCCGAACGGAGACGATGACGGCGACGGGTATACGAACCTTGAGGAATGGCTGCACGGGTACGCCGAGGATGTGGAGGGGGAGTAGTGACTAAGGCACCGGTGGTGGCCAAAGTAAAAATACATAAACCAAAACATCACAAGGCACATTTCCGTTAACAATTATTATTTCCCGACGAATTAAATGGAAATTATGATGCTTTATATCCGATTACATTGAGTAGTGGGTTCTTAACAGGTGGTAATTTAATAATAAGGATAATTACAAGAATGCAAAAAATAGAATAAAAGTAATGTTGTCGCAAAAGGAAATGATTATTACAAATTGATAACAATAAAAGGAATAGAAACAAACAAAATAATTTTTGAATAAAGGATTGTAAACGCACTCTAACACTATATAAAAAAAATAAGGGCAAATTCGCAAACAGAAAGTATGTGCAAGTAATAAACCCCGCAATCCCGAATGCTTTCGGGATGCTTTTATAAATAATTTAAGAGGTCAAAAACCCAAAAATTTTGCTACTTTTAAAACTTGAAAGTATTTGCGGATTTATCCCTTACTTTTCTTATACCAACGTTGTGTAATTTCCATACCTGTCAGAAGCAACCAATGAAATACTTTTTTCATCTGTACTAAAAGTTTTCTAATTAGAAAATATTAACATAATTATTAATTATAAGATTCAAATCATGAAAAAATATGTCCAACTCGTATGTATGATCTGTATAAGTATTGTATTTCTCAAATGTGAATCAGATATTGAAGTGGAACCGTCATCGCTCATTTTTAATTTAACTGACGAGTGTGTTCTATATGAGAATAACGAGTTCAACAACTTAAATCCAAAAGCAATTTATTCTGAGGTCAACAAAGAGATCTATATTGTATTCACATGTGTACCTCCGACCTTAGATTCAACAGCAATTATGTTTACTGTGCTTAGCGAAGAAAGTGGAGAAGTGATTCAATCCCCTATACAAATAGGATCTGTTAAATCCATATCTTCATTTCCAAATATTGCTCTATCCACTGGCAGGATATTCGTTACCTGGCATGGTCAAAAGAGCACACCGGAAGGTCTCGCTATTGTGGAACTTTCACGTGATGGAACCATACAGAGAAGGTTTATTTCCGATACAGAGCCTCCAGCATCATTCAAAGGTGATGCCTTATTGGCTAACCAAACATCTTTATTCCATTTTTACAACATAAAGCATGATGAAGATATGTCTGGCATGGTATGTATACAAGCCTCTATTACAGATGGTATTGAAATTGAAAACTCAATAAACTTTGGAAATGGCTTAATACATAATGCATATTGGGACAATGGTTTGATTAAAGTGGTCTACACGCAAAATGGTAAACTTACAACAGCAACATTCGACCAGCAATCCGGTTCTTTTGAAAATATCCTTAATTTAGAATCTATCGAGCATTTCGATCCTGTTGTTTCCTTTTCCCCCCTGAAGGATGGTGGGACTGTTGCAGCGATTGCTCAAATCTCACAAAACCTATCCCTTCAATTTTATTCTTCGGATGGAAACCCGACTAAAACGGTGAATCTAAGCTCAAAAGCCTTTAATTTTTCGAACATTGCAGTAAACGACTCACTAATTTCTATTGCATGGGTAACTAGTGAAAACAATCTTGAATTTACTCTTTATAACTTCGTATCCTCTCAATTGTACAAGCTTAAACAAATGAACAACAGCACAACGGGTATAGCAATTGAACCTCTTCTATTGAACGTTCCAAGTGGAATATTCACTTTCTGGCGAGATACGAGAAATCACAATGGAGGTGATATTTATTATCGACAAACAAATGAATTGTAAAATTAAAATCTACATTTTTTAAAACTAATTGGTGAATGAACTCCACACAACAATGTAAACCAAATTACTTTGTATATCTAAATTTGATATTACCGCTTTAACGGGGCGTATAGCCAAAACGGCATACAACTACACGTGAAACGCAATTTGGTACCTCTTTTCGAATTCCCGATATGAGAAAACCTATCACTCGTCGCTTTGCGACTTCGTTCTTCGAACAAAGTATTATATTTATTCAGAATAGTATTATATTGCAACTTTGTTACCGTTTTCTCATATCTTCTTTCTCAAAGAGGAACTGCGTTTACGATCTCATTATAAAGCATTTTTTGGAAACATCAGTTTATGAAGACAAAATCAATATTAATTTTTATATCAGCCATCGTTTTAATAAGTTTTTCAACGTGGTCAACAATTAGCTGGATAAAGAATCGCAAACCAAATGACTGGTCTGATAAACAAGTGGAATTAATGATTGATAAATGCATCAATTCATCAAAGTACCTATCTTCGGCTGACTCAACTATTGGCAATGAAATTTGTGGCTGTGCAATAGAAAAACTTTTTGAAGAATATGGCTATGAAGAAATTTGGGAGCTAAATAAGCAAAACAAAGAATATTTAATGGAACTTTTTACTCCAATTATAATAGACTGTTTATTTCCAACATTGTATGAAAAGAATCATACTATTATTAATGACAGGGCACAATTAAAATGGATAAGTGATAGTATAAACTCATTTTGGGTACCAACTGATACTGAGTTAAGATTAGCTGAATCAATTTTGGATTTGGCAATCGCAGAAACTTCAAACAGTTATTGGACAATATTGAGTACAAAAACAACTAAGAAATATTATCGACAATATTCTTTTTACATAGACCAAAATGGAGATAAAATAGTTTACATAAATGCATTTTGCAGACAATTTGAAAGACCTGTTGACTCTTCTGGTGTTTGGATAATGAAACCGTATGATTGGAAAAATAAATTTTTAATTGTGGAAGATGGTGGAGATTGTTTTTGGTCTATTCAAATCAATTTGACAACGATGAGCTATTTTGATTTTTATGTAAATGGAGTGGCATAATCAATAAAAACGCTTTATAACAGCGGGTCAAAATTAGTTTCCAACTCAAATGGCATTTCATAGACAAGTATATCTATAAAATCTTATTTCACGTGTTGCTTTGAATCTTCGGCACTTCCTGTTACTTTTTCAACGGCGGATAATGAAACAGGGCAAAAATCCCGGTCAAATTTTAAGCTGACCGTTAGCGCCAATCTTCCTACTATAAAAACAGTTGAATTTTTAAGCTAACGTTTGTACCTTTGAAAGAGTTAGCTCCTTGTCGAGGCCGATTTCTTCAATGGTGCTTTTAAAGTCCGACGGCAATCAAGGTCTGAATGTAAAAAGTGATATG
>JAIORB010000127.1 GCA_021108325.1 Bacteroidales bacterium
TCCATGTCAATGACAAAAAATAAAGGCTGTTGAAATTTACTTTTTCAACAGCCCCATTTTTTGTTATTCGGTAAATGTTTTAAAAACATAATTTTTATGATTTAAATTTTATAGTTTTGTACCATAAGAATAAATAATAAATAAAACTAAATACACAAATGAAAAATACACCATTTACAAAATTTCATATTGAACTTGGGGCAAAAATGCTTCCATTTGCCGGTTATAACATGCCAATCGAATATTCAGGAATAAATGATGAACACATGACTGTTCGTGAGAAAGTTGGTGTTTTTGATGTTTCACATATGGGTGAGTTTTGGGTAAAAGGCCCGAAAGCTTTTGATTTGGTTCAACGAATTACTTCTAATAATGTAGCCGATTTATACAATGGCAAAGTTCAGTATTCTTGTTTTCCGAATGGGAAAGGTGGAATCGTTGACGATTTATTAGTGTACAAATTTGACGATGAAACATATTTATTAGTAGTAAACGCTGCTAATATAGATAAGGATTGGGCGTGGGTTACTAAACATGCTAAGGAAATGGGTCTGGAAATAGGCAAAGAAGTTTATAATGCTTCAGATGATATTGCCCAGTTAGCAATACAAGGACCTTCAGCTTTGAAAGCTATGCAAAAACTGGCCTCAGCTAATGTTATTGACATGGAATATTATACTTTCCAAAAATGTGATATTGCAGGAATTAAAGATGTAATTTTTTCAACAACCGGATATACTGGTTCGGGTGGATGTGAGATATATGTTGCTAACGAAGATGCAGGAAAATTGTGGGAAGCTATTTTTGAAGCAGGCGAAGAATTTGGAATTAAACCAATAGGACTGGGTGCCCGCGATACATTAAGATTAGAGTCAGGTTTCTGTTTATATGGTAACGATATTAATGATGAAACTTCGGCTATTAAGGCAGGATTAGGCTGGATTACCAAATTTGTAGATGGTAACGATTTTATAGATCGCGCTGTTTGGGAAAAACAAAAAGAAGAAGGTGTGCCACAGCGATTAAAAGGATTTATATTGGAAGACCGTGGAATTCCGCGTCAACATTATAAAGTTGTAGATGCTGAAGGAAATGAAATCGGAGAAGTAACATCTGGTACAATGTCAGCAATTATTAAAAAAGGTATTGGAATGGCATATCTGAATAAAGGATTCTGGAAAGAAGGAACAGAAATTTTTATTGAAGTTCGTAACAAGAAATTAAAAGCAAAAGTTGCTCGTCCGCCATTTCATGAAAGTAAATAATTATTAAATATTATACTTTATAACCCTGCTATTTTAGTAGGGTTTTTTATTAACTTCGTACTTTATATATTAAAATAAAAAATGAATAATATTGAGGTTTGCATTACACCAAAACTTTTCGATCAATATTCTTTAAGTAATAAAATAGTTGTTATTGTTGATGTTTTGAGGGCAACAACAATTATTACAACGATGTTTCATCAAGGCTTGAAAAAATTAATTCCGGTTAAAGACCTTGATGAGGCCAAAAAGTATAAGGAAAAAGGTTATTTGATATCAGCAGAAAGAAATGGAAAGAAAATTGATTTTGCAGATTTCGGTAATTCTCCTTTTGATTATACTCCTGAAAACATAAAAGACAGGACTTTAGTTTATAGCACTACAAATGGAACAAATACAATAAATATTGCTAAAAAATCTGAAATGGTTTTAATTGCTTCATTTTTGAATTTTACAAGTATTGCTGATTATTTAATAAGCCAGAAAAAAGACGTTTTAATATTATGCTCAGGATGGAAAGGTGATTTTTGTACTGAGGATTTTCTTTTTGCCGGTGCTTTATCAGAGAAACTCATTTTATCGAAAAATTATTTTACAGAATCCGATTCAGTTTTATCATCAATAGATATATGGAACTTATCCAAAACGGACCTTTTAAAATATATCAAAAATATTTTTCAGTATAAACGTTTGATTGATTTTGGGTTCAAAGATATTATTAATTATTGCTTTCAAATAGATATTACAGATGTAATTCCTGTCCTCAAAGAAGATTATATTATTGATTTAAAAAAAATAACATCTTTTTGAATTTTTTATTCAGTGGTTTATTCTTAAATTTATTGTCCTTTTTTATCTTAAAAAAGGTGTTGAATATCATATAATTTTAGATGTTAAAATTTAAATTTTATTTGCATCTTGCAGTCTGATTTATTTAAAAGTTAACAAATTAAAAAACAATACATTATGAGAAAACATATTTTTAACGCTGGTCCGTGTAAATTATCTGATTCATTACTGAAAAATTCAGCTGAAGCCATTCTTGAATTTAATGGTTTAGGTCAATCTTTGATCGAAATCTCTCATAGAAGTAAAGATTTTCAGGCTGTAATGGATGAAACAGTTGATTTAATGAAAGAAGTTTTAAGCATCCCCGAAGGATATTCTGTTTTATTTTTAGGAGGTGGTGCTAGTCTTCAATTTACTATGATTCCTTATAACTTTATGAAATCAAAGTCATTTTATGTAAATACAGGAACATGGTCGTCAAAAGCAATTAAAGAGGCTAAAATGTGGGGCGAAGTTGTTGAAGTATCTTCAAAAGATAAAAACTTTACATATTATCCTAAAGGATTTAATATCCCTAATGATGTTGATTATGTTCACATTACAACAAATAACACAATTAGTGGAACTGAAATTTTCGAAGATTTAGATGTTAATGCACCTTTATTTGCAGATATGTCATCAGATTTTTTAAGTCGTCCGGTTGATGTTTCAAAATACGATATGATTTATGGTGGCGCACAAAAGAATTTGGGACCTGCAGGTGTTACTTTTATTATAATAAAAGATGTATTACTGGAAAAAGTAGTTGCTGATCGTCAAATTCCTACTATGCTTCAGTATGGAATTCATATTGATAAAGGATCAATGTTCAATACTCCTCCCGTATTTAATATTTTTGCGGTTCGCGAAACATTGAAATGGGTAAAAGCAATGGGTGGAGTTAAAGCAATGGAAAAATTAGCAAAAGACAGAGCAGAATTACTTTATAATGCTATTGATAACAGCAATATGTTTGTTAGCCCTATTGTTAAAGAAGATCGCTCAAGAATGAACATCGTTTTTGTTATGAAAGATGAGTACAAAGAAAAAGAAGCTGATTTTATTGCTTTTGCCGGTGAAAGAAATTGTGTTGGTATAAAAGGTCATCGTTCTGTTGGTGGTTTCCGAGCTTCTACTTATAATGCATCTACAATGGAAGATGTTCAGGCATTGGTTGGAGCCATGAAAGATTTCGAAGCTAAAAACGCATAAAAATCAAATAATAAAATAATGGACTCAAGGCATTTGCTTTGAGTCTTTTTATAAATCCATAAAACTAAATCGATATGAAAAAAGTTCTTGTTGCAACCGAAAAACCTTTTGCTCCTGCGGCAGTTGCACAAATTAAGGAAGTGTTAGACAAAGCTAATTACGAATTAGTATTATTAGAAAAATATACAGATAACTCTGAATTTTTAAAAGCAGTAGAAGATGTTGATGCCTTGATTGTTCGTTCCGATAAAGTTACAAAAGAAGTTGTTGACGCTGCTAAAAATTTAAAAATTGTTGTTAGAGCTGGTGCGGGTTACGATAATCTTGACCTGGAAGCTTGTACGGCAAAAAATGTTGTAGCAATGAATACTCCCGGTCAAAACTCAAATGCTGTTGCCGAATTAGCTTTAGGTATGATGGTTATGATAGCACGTGGAAATTATAACGGTAAAGCCGGCACTGAATTAAGAGGTAAAAAACTTGGAATACATGCTTATGGTAATGTAGGATATTATGTTGCTGAAATTGCTAAAGGATTTGGAATGGAAATTTACGCTTTTGATCCTTTTGTAGATAATGAGGAAATTAAAAAAGCAAATATAACTCCGGTTGATTCAGCCGAAGAGCTGTACTCAACTTGTCAGTATGTTTCATTACATATTCCTTCAAACGAAAAAACTAAACAATCAATAGGATTTGATTTATTAAACAAGATGCCAAAAAATGCAACTCTTGTTAATACTGCCAGAAAAGAAGTAATTCATGAAGATGAGTTATTAAAAGTTTTTGCAGAAAGAGAAGATTTTAGTTATGTATCTGATATTGCACCAGATTGTAAAAATGAGATTGCAGATAAATTTGAAGGTAGATTTTTCTTTACTCCAAAGAAAATGGGTGCTCAAACTGCTGAGGCAAATATTAATGCAGGAGGAGCTGCCGCAAATCAAATTATCGACTTTATTGAAAACGGAAATACAACATTTAAAGTAAACTAAAAATAAGTACAAAGCCTGCCTGTCACGCCTATGGCAGATAAATCGGCAGACAGGTTTCTAGTTCAAAGTTTCAAGTTTTAACATGAAAGAGAGAATTAGAATGATATTTTTAACGATTAAATATATAATTAAATTAATGTAAATTAAGATAGAGTTCTAGTAATAGATTTAAGTAAGTGACTTTGAATACAACTTTAAACTAAGAACTTTAAACTTTAAACTTTTTTAAATATGGCAATAATAAAACCATTTAAAGGATTAAGACCTCCGAAGGAGATTGCAAAGGATGTAGCATCATTACCTTATGATGTTATGAATAGTGAAGAAGCTGCTGTAATGGCTGAAGGTAAAGATTGTTCATTATTACATATTACAAAAGCAGAGATTGATTGTCCTGCGGGAACTGATGTACATTCTGAAACAGTATATAATAAAGCTGTTGAAAATTTTAAAACCTTACAGGAAAAAGGATGGTTAGTACAGGATGATGAAGCAAAATTTTATATTTATGCTCAAACAATGGATGGCCGTACTCAATACGGTATTGTAGGCGCTGCTGCATGTGCCGATTATCATAAC
Organism: Bacteroidales bacterium; assembly: GCA_021108325.1. Taxonomy (GTDB): domain Bacteria; phylum Bacteroidota; class Bacteroidia; order Bacteroidales; family UBA12077; genus UBA12077. Next base: position 4,880 of record JAIORB010000127.1, read on the forward strand.
GGTATTATTAAAAAGCATGAGTTAACCCGCCCTGAAAAAGAAGATGACAGAATGGTTTTAACTCGTTATACTAATGCGAATATTGAGCCGGTTTTCTTCTCGTACAAAGCTGTTCCTGAGATTGATGCAATAGTTAAGAATATTGTAAAAAATCAGACTGCTGATTATGATTTTGTTGCTGAAGATGGTTTTGGACATCATTTTTGGGCTATCAATGATTCAGATACAAATAAGAAATTAGAAGATTTGTTTGATACAAAAGTTCCTTATACTTACGTTGCTGATGGTCATCATAGAACAGCTGCTGCCGCTCGTATTGGAATTGAAAAACAAGAAAAAAATCCAAATCATACTGGCAATGAAGAGTATAATTTCTTTATGGCTGTTCATTTTCCTGATAACCAACTTAAAATAATTGATTATAACCGTGTGATAAAGGACTTAAATGGATTAACAGAAGAAGAAGTAGTTGAGAAATTGAAAGCTTCATTTGAAATTGAAAAGATTGGAGCAGAAATTTACACCCCGGCTAAACTGCATGAGTTTGGTATGTACCTGGCAGGAGATTGGTATAAGCTAACTGCAAAAGAAGGTACTTTTGATGATAAAAATCCTATTGGAGTATTAGATGTAACCATTCTTTCAAAGCAGGTTCTTGAACCAATTTTTGATATTATGGACTTAAGAACATCAAATCGTATCGATTTTGTTGGTGGTATTCGTGGATTAGGAGAATTAAGTAAACGAGTTGATAGTGGTAATATGAAAGTAGCATTTGCATTGTATGCCGCATCATTACAACAATTAATTGATATTGCTGATTCAGGAAATATTATGCCTCCAAAAACAACATGGTTCGAACCTAAGTTAAGAAGTGGATTGGTAATTCATAAACTGGATTAATAAGCTTAGTTTTATACATATTAATTATAAGGGATTGATTTTTTCAATCCCTTTTTTTTTGAATCAATTA
>JAIORB010000022.1 GCA_021108325.1 Bacteroidales bacterium
AAAACCAGCCTTTCAAGGCTGGTTTTTTTATCTATTTAAACTTTTCTAAAAATTCGACCTTTCTATTCACCCAAACATCAACTACAGAGCCATCAGATATTTCTATCATACCACCTTTACCTTTTAGATATTTTGTAACGTATTGGAAGTTTATAATGTAAAGTTTTCTGCCAAATTTAACTATTATTATACAAAATACATTTATCATGATTTTGCAGATATTCATATAATAAACCTGGCTATTTAAATAATAACTTTGCATCTTAACTATATTAAAATTATTATTGTTAATATAGTTAGGTATAATACCGTTTATTATTCAAAATGCCATAACTATATGCGATATTTTGAAAAAGAATTGGTATAATAATTCCAATTCTATAATTATAGCAACAACATGAAGAATTATCTTATTATTTTCATAATATTTATTTATTCTCAATTATGTTTCTCGCAGAATCAAATAGATGTATTATTTATAGGTAACAGTTTAACTGGTTATAACAATATGCCCGGGTTATTTAAAAGTTTATCTATTGAAACAGGGAAAAACGTTTCAGTCGAAACGTGTTTAAAATACGGTTTAGCACTACGACATATAATAGATAATTCATCCGTTATTGATAAAATCAATGAAAAGAACTGGGACTATATTATTCTTCAATCCGATGATATTACTGCTTTTGATGATATGTATCATATCGAAATTAATACTTTAACAAAATTTAAAGAATACATACATGAAAATTGCGCTACAACCAAAATTATTTATGAAATGATCTGGGGGCTAAGAGATGGTGTCAATATTCAAGGTGAGGGCTATTATAGCTATGAACAATATATTAATAAAATTTATGATGGAACTTTATATATTGCTAATGAACTCGATCTAATTATTGGTCCTGTAGGATGGGCATGGCGTAAATGTAGACAAGACAGACCTGATATAGAACTTTTTTCTTCAGACAAAGCACATCCGGCATATCCAGGATCATATTTAGGAGCCTGTGTATTTTTTAATATCATTTTTGGAGAAAGAATAGAAAATAATAGTTTCTATGGTACTCTTCCTGAAAGCGATGCAGTCTTCTTACAATCAATTGCTAATGATATCGTTCTAAATGATCTTGAACTTTGGAACTATTCTCAAGGAACGTTTACTGATATTTACGATACAAAAAAATCCAGCATAATTGGAATCAGAACTTATCCGAACCCAACAAATGGAATTACAAATATTTCTTTTGAATTAGTTAATAACTCAGAAGTTCAGATTGAAATAATAAACATTACAGGAGTAATAGTTATAAAAAAAATATTTAGAAACATCGAGGAATTAGAATATCAAATTGATTTAAGCAATCAATCAAATGGATTATATTTTATCAGATTAACAATTAACAATCAAATAGTAGTTAAAAATTTAATTAAAAATAATTAATTTTTACTGAAAAGAGAAAGAGTTACCTATAAAGACAGCTTTCTTATTTAGGACTAGTTATAAAACTTTATTTAAACTTTTCCAGGAACTCTGCTTTACGGTTAACCGAAACATCGACCACAGAGCCATCGGACATTTCTACCATGCCACCTTTACCTTTTAGGTATTTTGTAACATATTGGAAGTTTATAAGGTGAGATTTGTGAACACGGATAAAACCAAAATCTTTTAAAAGTTCTTCATAAAATTTCAGGGTTCGTGATATTAATTTTTTCGATCCGTCTTTTAAATGAAACTCAGTAAAATTGTCATTGGCGCGACAACGGATAATATCGCGGACATGAACAATTTCAAATCCGTTTAGTAATGGCAAAACTATTTTATGATTCGGTTTATTAACTTCCTGAATATTATCGAGCAATATTTTAGAATGAATAGAAATTTCTGCATTATTTCTGTTTGCTTTTATCTTGTCAACAGCCTTAATTAACTCATCAATTGAAATTGGTTTTAAAATATAATATGATGCGCTTAGGTTTAATGCTTTTACTGCATAATTGCTGTAAGCCGTAACAAATACTACTTCGAAATCGACTTCCGGAATTTGTTCCAGTAAATCGAAAGCATTGCCATAAGGCATTTCTATGTCAAGAAAAACCACATCGGGTTTGTGCTTTTTTATAATTTCCAGTCCTGATTTTACCGAATCGGCCTCGGCTAATAAGTCAACATCGGAGCAATACTTTTTTAGATATGCTGTTAAAGTCTCCCTACTCGCTAATTCGTCTTCAACAATTACTGCTTTTAGTTTTTCGTTCATAGTTTAAGCTTAATTCTCCTGCATTGGAACAGTAATTTTTATATACGTTCCTGTTTTAGTTTCAGGAATTAAATCGGAAACTTCAACTTTAATTCCCAAATGATGAACTTCATTTATTATCCGGAGCCTATTTTCAATATTTTTTAATCCGGTTGAATTATTCTGTTGTTGGTTTTTAGTTTTCAGCTCCTGAGATTTTTCACGTCCTATACCATCATCTTTTATTGTTATTTCCAGATGCTTATCAAACTGATTAAGTTCAACATCCAGTTTCCCTTTCTCTTCCTTATATCTTAATCCGTGCCATACTGCATTCTCGATATACGGCTGAATTAACATCGGCGGAATTAAAAATGATTCGGTATTAATATCCTCATCAACAATAAATGTATAATCGAACTTTTCTTTAAATCGTTCGTGCTCCAGTTTTATATAAAGCTCAATAATCTTTATTTCATCGGTTAAAGGAATAAAATCGTGCTTTGAATTTTCCATTACCGATCGCATAAGAAAAGCAAAATCAGACAAGTAACGATTTGCAGATAATTCATCCTTTTTAGCAATATAATTATTAACCGAATTTAAAGCATTAAAAATAAAATGCGGGTTCATTTGGCTACGTAATGATTTTAATGCTAACAACTGATTGGCAAGACGTTTCTGTCGCCCGCTTCTTAATATAAAAACCGACGAAACACTTAAAATCAAAAGAATTATAATTAAAGAAATAATTGTTATTCTTTGTGTGCGAATGGCTTGATCTTTTAATTCCTGTTCCTGAAATAAAAGTTCAATTGTTTTATCGTTTAATTCCTTATCCTTTTCGAGTAAATCAATTCGTTGTTGCTTTCTGTTTAATGATGTTGCCATTTCGAGCCTTGACAGTAGTTCTTCTTCCCTTATTTTATTAATGCTATCGTTTAGTTTTAAATATTCTTTGTAAGTTTCCAGGGCTTTATTTACATCGGAACGTTCATAAGCTTTCGATAAAGAGTAAAGTGCCTCTTTCTTTTGATCAATATTTTGAGTTTGCTCCGACAGGCTAACACTCTTTTGTAAAACCGGAATAGCTTTAGCTTCCTGTTTTTGTTCAACATAAATTTTCCCGATCTCTAATAAATCTTCACTCTGAGCTTCAATATCTTCAAGTTCTTCATTAATATCAAGTGATTGTTGTCGAGCCATCAACTCTTCTTCAGGTTTATCCTGTTTCTTATAAGCTCTTCCTTTTTGCCTTAATGTGTTAGATAAAGAACGTTTATCAGAAGATTGTGCCGCTAATTTTTCCGATTCTTCATAATATTGAATTGCCCCTGGTGCATTATTTTGCAATAAACTTATACTAGCTAATTTATCTTGTATAAAAATAATTCCTCTGGTATTATTTCTTTCTTTTTCTATCTCCAGAACATCCAGGTAAGTTTGTTCTGCCAAAGAATATTCACCCTTTAGTTCATAAGTTTCAGCAATTTGTAGTTTAGCAAAAATAATATCATCCTGTAAGTAACTTTTTGTAATTGTTCCCAAAAATGAATTAAAATAATACAGGGCTTTATCGTAATCTCCGTTCAGTTTAAATGCTAATCCAATATTTTTGTTTGAACTATAAGCTAAATCAGAATTGTTTATACTTTTTGCAAGATTTATAGCTTTAAAATAATTTTCAACAGACAAGTCAAACTGTTCTGAGTATAAATTAATATCACCTAATAAATTATATGCACGAATTTCACTTTCTTTATCATTATTCTGAATTATTAACTCCAATGCTCTTTCGATAAAATCATAGGCTTTTACTGCATTCGTTTCTTTATAACTATCAGCAGAATCGAGTAAAGATTTAACATTTACCGGTTGATACCGGCTCACTTTGGACTGACTAAATACAGAATAAGTGCAAGCCAAAATTAAAAATAGTGATATTACAATTCTTTTGTTCATGATTTCATTATCAATATGAAGGTAAGCTCTAAAAATTCAAACTTCTTCGTTGTTTCAAAATTTTAAATCCCTCATTTACAATAGTAAACTCAGGTTTTAAAATTTATTGCGCCTCGAATTTCACTATTCTTATAGATTACCTGAAGTAAAAATACAAACAAATTTCGACAAAAAAAATCCGGCATTCCCTAAAACACCTTTAAAATCAGTATTTACAGCTATACATTTCCATTTAACTCATTTAAAAATATACTTAACCAGCTCAAACGGCCTGTTCCCTAATTATAGCTTTTTTCAACATTTTTTTGTCTCTACTTTTACTTCAGAAACCAATAAAAACACATAGTTATGAAAACACAAAATCAAATTTCAAGAAGTAGAAATCTCATTTTAATGGGAATGATTATCTTTTTAGTTCTTATCGGACTAAATATCTCTGCAGACAATAATGATGAAAAAAAATCGATTAAAATTGCATTATTATTAGATACCAGTAATAGTATGGATGGTTTAATTGAACAGGCCAAATCGCAGTTATGGACTATTGTTAACGAACTTTCAAAGGCCAGTTGTGAAGGTGAAAGGCCTGAATTACAAATTGCTCTTTACGAATATGGAAATGACTGGTTAAGTCCGCGTGAAGGTTATATAAGACAAGTAAGCTATTTAACAAAAGACCTTGACCTTATATCACAAAAACTATTTGAACTAAGAACAAATGGTGGCAGCGAGTTTTGTGGTCAGGTAATTAATACTTCTCTGAATCAGTTAGACTGGAATAATTCAGATAATGATTTAAAACTGATATTCATTGCAGGTAACGAGCCATTTACACAAGGAAATGTTGATTTTCGTGATGCCTGTTACCGTTCAAAAAACAGTGATATAGTAATAAATACTATATTCTGTGGCGATTTTAACGAAGGCATAAGAACAAGCTGGAAAAAGGGAGCTGAAATTACCGGTGGTAAATATATGAGTATAAACCACAATCAGAAAACAATATATATTTCGTCACCTTATGATGACCGCATTACTACTTTAAATACCCAACTTAATAACACTTATGTTTCTTACGGAAGCTTAGGCAGAGAAAAGAAACAAAATCAGGCTAGACAGGATGCAAACGCCGGAAGTATTGATAAGGTAAATGCAGTTAAACGCTCAGTATCCAAGGCTTCGTATGTATACTCAAATGAATCCTGGGATTTAGTTGATGCTGCTGAACAGGAAGATTTTGAAATTGCTGCTGTTAAAGAAAAAGATCTTCCCCCGGTAATGAAAGGAATGACTGCGCAAGAAAAAGTAAAATACGTTGATACAAAGAAAAAAGAACGCCAAAAAATTCAGAAAGAAATAATTGAACTGAATAAAAAGCGCGAAGATTATGTGCAAAAACAAAAAGTTGAAAACTCCTCTGAAACTGCACTTGATGATGCTATGCTAAAAGCTATTAAAACTCAGGCTAAATCGAAGAATTTTAAGTTTGAAAAATAAGAATTAAGGCTTAACAAGAAACAAAGGGCTGTTGAAATTGACAGCCCTTTTTATTTT
>JAIORB010000154.1 GCA_021108325.1 Bacteroidales bacterium
GCGAGTTATAATCCTGATTTTTTAAAACTATTAAAAGATGCAGGTGTAATAAATCTTTATCTTGTAACAGGTAGCGATCCATATTCGGTTAAAGCTTTTCAAAAAGGACAGCAACAATTCTTCGATCATGGTTTGGAGTTTGTAGATAAATACCAACAGGTAGGAATTGAAGTTTATATTTCTGTGGGTTTGGGATTCGATTATCAGGATAATCATGTGTTTGACATATCTCTTGATTTTATCAGAAAAGCTAAAATTAGAACTGCGGAGTTTTATATTCTTACTCCTTTTCCACAAACCCCGGTCTGGCATCAGTTCAGAAAAGAAGATAGAATATTGCATTATAACTGGACAAAATATAATACTTCAAATGTGGTTTTTAAACCCAAAAACTTTACTGAACAAGAGTTGCTTGATGGATATATTAAATGTTGGACTGAATTTTATTCAGATATAAGTATTAAAGAGTCATTAAGTAATTTTGTGAAATAAAAAAGATAAAATTATATGATTAAAAGTATATAATAAATTGTTAACTAAAATATTAAATTATTGTAAATTTGTTACTTTAAAAACCAAATAAAAAATTTTAATTATGGGAATGACATTGATTGAAAAAATTATAGCTAATCACTCGAATCAGGATACAGTTAAACCTGACGATATTGTGGATATTAAAATTGATGCAAGAGCTGCACGTGATTTTGGTGGAGCAAATGTGGTTAAAAATATTATCGATAATAATTTAAATATTGATGATACTTTAAAAACATTTTTTACTTTCGATTGTAACCCAACAGGTTCGGATCAGAAATATGCTGTTAATCAGCAGATATGTAGAGATTTTGCTCGTGAACGAGGAATTAAAGTTTATGATTTAGAAAATGGTATAGGAACACATATTCTTATTCATGACGGATTGGTATATTCCGGGACCACATCGGTAACAACCGATTCTCATGCAAATATTCTTGGAGCTGTTGGAGCGTTTGGACAAGGAATGGGTGATAAAGATATTGCTGCATCGTGGAGTAATGGTAAAGTTTGGTTTAAAGTACCAAAATCTGTTAAATTAAATATTAACGGGAAACGTCCAAATGGTTTATCGGCAAAAGATATTGTTCTTAATCTGCTTAATAAATTTGGCGCAAACACTTTGTTAAGTTATTCTATTGAAATTTACGGAGAAGATATAGATAAGTTAACTCTCGATGAAAGAATTACTATTTCATCTATGGCAACAGAAATGGGTGCAATTATTATCTTTTTTACACCAAATGATGAAATCCTTAGATACAGCGAAGAACGTTCGGGTAAAAAAATTGAACTTGTTAAAGCCGATTTAGATGCTAATTACGACCAGGTAATTGATCTTAATTTTGAAGATTTTGTTTTGCGAGTTTCTCGCCCCGGAAAACCTCATGATGCTGTTGAAGTAAATCTGGTTAAGAAAACAAAAATCGATTCCGGTTTTATTGGTAGCTGTACAAACGGACGATACGAAGACATGAAAGCTGCAGCAGATGTGTTAAAGGGAAATAAAATTGCTCCGGGTGTTGTTCTTAAAATAGTTCCTTCAACAAACGAAGTATGGGATCAATGTTTAGAAAATGGCCTGATTAAAATTTTTAAGGATGCTGGAGTTCTTGTGTCGAATGCAGGATGTGCAGGATGTGCTGCTGGTCAGGTAGGGCAAAATGGGAAAGGAGAAATAACAATAAGTACCGGTAACAGAAACTTCCCGGGAAAACAAGGTAAAGGAGAAGTTTATTTAGCATCACCGGCCGTTGTTGCAGCATCGGCTGTAGCCGGTTACATTACTACTCCCGATGATATCCCTGATGAACCTGCTACTTTCGATGATTTATTAAAATCTCAGGTAAAATCAGAAAAAAAGGAAAAAGAAATTAGTAATGATAATCCTAAAATATTAGAAGGCAGAGTATGGTATATTAAAGAAGATGATATTGATACTGATATGATTTTTCATAATCGATATTTATCAATTACTGATATTAACGAAATGGGACAATATACTTTCGATAATCTTAAAGGATACGAAAACTTTGCTACTAAAGCAAAACCAGGTGATATTGTTGTTGTACAAAAGAATTTTGGTAGTGGAAGTTCTCGCCAACAAGCTGTTGATTGTTTCAAAGCGCTTGGCGTTCAGGCTATAGTTGCTGAATCTTTTGGTGCTATTTACGAAAGAAATGCTATAAATGCCGCATTTCCAATAGTACAGTACAATTCTCTTAATGAACTCGATCTTGAAGATAAAGATACTATTAAAGTAAATCTAGAAACAGGAGAAATTACTAATACTAAAAATAATAAAACAGTTAATGCTGAGCCATTCTCTGATGTGCAAATGGAAATATATCAGAATGGAGGATTGTTTTAGATAAAACAGTAGGTAGTAAGTAAAGACGCAATGTATTGCGTCTTTACTTTGAATGTTAAATTTTAAACTAAAAATATATGGCTGCAAGAACTTTTGTAGAAAAAATATTTGATGCTGATTGTGGAAGCATCATTTTTAAGAAACCTGATATCGTTTTAACGCACGATAATACAGTTAGTATTAAAAAGACTTTTGAAAAAATGGGTGGCGATAAAGTTGCCGATCCAAATCAATTATTGATTGTACTGGATCATAATGCACCACCAACAAATGCAAAACTTGCTACTGATTACCAGACAGTTCGTGATATTGTAAAATTTCAGGGAGTAGAAAAGTTCTATGATGCAGGAAAAGGTATTTGTCATCAGATAATGTCTTATCATGCTATGCCGGGAATGGTGATAGTTGGTAGTGATAGCCACACTTGTACTGCAGGTGCATTTAATGCAATGGCAGCAGGTATTGACAGAACCGAAGCTGCCGGATTATGGAAGCGTGGCGAAACATGGTTTCGAGTACCGGAATCTATTAAAATCACTTTGAAAGGTAAATTGAATCACGGTGTTTATGCTAAGGATATTTCACTTTGGATAATTGGTATGATTAATTCTGACGGTGCTGATTATATGTCAATAGAATATCATGGTGATGGTGTAAAAACCCTGACCATTGCACAACGGATGACATTAGCCAACCTGGCGTCAGAAATGGGAGCAAAGAATGCAGTTTTTCCTGCTGATAAAGTTTTGGCTAATTTTTACGAAAAAGATAAAGTTGAAGGAGTTTGGGCTGACGAAGGAGCAAAATATGCAAAAGAAATTGAAATTGATTTAAACGAAATTTACCCTTTAGTAGCGGCTCCGCATCATGTTGATAATGTAAAAGCTGTTTCGGAAGTTCAAGGTAAAAAAGTTCACCAGGGAGTTATTGGAACCTGTACAAACGGGCGTCTTGAAGATATCCGTATTGCCACTGAAATTCTGGACGGAAAACAAATAGCTGAAGGATTTCAATTAATAGTAATTCCTGCTTCTCAAAAGATATATTTACAAGCAATTGAAGAAGGTTTAATTACTAAATTAATTAATGCCGGAGCAACAGTATTAAGTGCATCATGCGGACCATGCCTGGGAACTGGCCAGGGAATTCCTGCTGATGGATTTACAGTAATTTCAACAGCTAACAGAAACTTTAAAGGCCGAATGGGAAATAAAGAATCAGAAATTTACCTGGCTTCTCCGGCAACAGTTGCATATACCGCTTTAAAAGGACAAATATCTGATCCTCGTGGTAAAGAATATAAAGATAAGTTTCCTTATCAGAAAGAAGCAAGTTCAACCGTAGAAATTCAAGCAGGTGATAACAGGAAATTGGGAAATGTATGGAACTATGCTGATGCTGATAATATTAATACAGACCAGATGTTTGCAGGTAATTTAACATACAATGTTTTAAGTTCAGATCCGGAAGCTATAATGCCTCATTTATTTGTGGGTTTCGACGAAAATTTTCCGAAAAATGTTGCAACTGGTGATATAGTAATTGCCGGCGAAAACTTTGGTTGCGGTAGTTCACGTGAACATCCTGCTGTTGGTTTGGCACATGCAGGCGTAAAAGCTGTTATTGTTAAATCAAGTAACAGAATCTTCTATCGTTCATGTATTAATCAGGGCCTAGCTTTAATTGTAAATCCGGAAATTGTAGATAATTATACTGCTGGTGATAAAGTGGATCTTGATATGGAAAATGGAGCAATAATTATTAATGATAAGGAATTTAAATTTACTCCTTTACCTGAAAAATTAATGAAGATTATTGAAAAGAAAGGACTTGTAAACTGGATAAAATCAGAAGCCTAAAATAATTAATAATTTTATTATACTAAAAGTCACTCTGAGTTTATCTAAGGGTGACTTTTCGATTATTTGTAAGAAAAGTGCAAATAATACATATTATTTTTTCTGATTAAAGATATTTTTATACTTTTGCATCGCTAAAAGATAATGGTCTCGTAGCTCAGTTGGATAGAGCAATAGCCTTCTAAGCTATGGGTCGCAGGTTCGAATCCTGCCGGGATCACAAAATTAGCTAAGCCATTACGTTATGTAGTGGCTTTTTTTATTTGGAACACATTTTGAAATTTAAACCAGGATGAGAACCTGTTCGAACCGAAGAGCAGAGCGATGAGTTCATGAGTGAGGAACGAATGAATAATCCTGCCGGGATCACGAAAGAGAGTAACTTTAACTAGTTATTCTCTTTTTTTATATGAATTTTACTATCTAAATTGGAAACCTTCTTAAATTTTGATAACTTGTAAAAAGTATCTTTATCATAATCATTGTAAATTTAAAAATATGACAAATATTTTACTTAAATATTTAGAAGATAGATATAAATACCATATCCCAAAAGAGGAAGATGAATCTCCCGGACCTGTGATTACTATTTCTAGAGATTTTGGTTGTCCTGCTAATATGTGTGCAAATAATCTGGCCGAAATATTAACGAAAATGGACGATGGGGAAAATGAACCTTGGAAGGTCATAAGTAAAGAAATATTGGAACAAGCTGCAAAAGAGCTGGGATTAACACCTGAGAAAATAGAATTTGTATTTAAATTCGAAAAAAGGAGTGCTGTTGATGAAATAATTGAAGCTTTGTCAAGTAAGTACTATAAAAGCGAGAGAAAGATTAAAAATACAATTCGTGAAGTTATTAGATCTATCGGAGAACAAGGTCGTGTTATTATAGTTGGTAGAGCAGGATCAGCTATTCTTCAAGATATACATAATTCATTGCACATTAAATTGATTGCTCAATTAGATTTTCGTGTTGATGGAGTAAGCAGGCGACATGAGATTACGCATTACGAAGCTCGAAAATTGACTGAAGAAATGGATAAAAAGCGTGCACAATTAAGAAACGAGTTTGCAGGTAGACGTATAGGTAATGTTGATTATGATTTGATTTATAATTGTGAGAAATTCAAATTGGGAAATATTGTTGAGTTAATAGCCAAAGCTGC
>JAIORB010000120.1 GCA_021108325.1 Bacteroidales bacterium
TTTTGCATTCCGACAGCTACCATTACACCTAATTCCCTTTTTCGTTCTGCAACCATCATAATGATTGTCCCAAAAATCCCAAATCCAATTACAATATAAAGAATAGCTTTCATCACAATTCCTCCGGCTTTATCACTTTCAATAAATTGAACAATTTCAGGATTTACCTCTTGCCAGCTTAGTACATTATATTTATCGGCAACGGAGTTTTTCAGTTTTCTTGCTGCAGGCGCAACGTCGGTATAATCGTCAACCATAATCATTAGAGAAGTAATCATTCCTTCGGCAGAATAGAATTCCTGTGCAAGATTAATATCCATAAATACACCTAAGCTATTCATTTGTGGTGTAGAGAATTTTAAAATTCCTTTAACAGGATACGCACCTGCTGCCGTAACTCCATGATAACCCTGACTGATTAAAATAATTGTATCGTTTACACCAATTTTTAAATGCTTGGCAATATTGTGTGTTAGTAACACGCCTTGGTCTCCAGAGTTTAAAAAATCTCCTTCCGATATCCAGTTTTTAAGATTTGATGTTTCATTGTCTTTGTTAGGTTCAAAACCAATTACAGCACCACCACGTGTGTTTGGTCCTGATGAGAGTAAAGCAAAAGACTCAAGTCTTTTAGCTACTGTTGTTATTTCTTTAATCTCGGAAATCTCTGATATGAATTCATTACTTGGTTCAAAAATGTTATTTATTGATTTGTTGTTGCTATATTCAGGATGTTGTATTTGTAGATATCCTGATGATAATTTAACTGACATATCAATCATGTTTCCGTAGGTTCCATCCTGGAGCGAGCTCATAACAGTTGATATTAACACACCAAAAAATATGGATGCCACTGTTATCAGAGTTCTTCGTTTATTTCTCCAAAGATTTTTCCAGGCCATTGAAAATTTGTTCATGTTATATAATTAATAATTAAAATTTGTTTTTGTTTGTGATTAATGAGTCCGGTTTAAAACCCTGCCAGAGTTAATTTTGTTAAAATTACAAACTTTACAAATCTGATTATCTGCTTATTAAAGAAACTCTGGCAGGGTTTGCAATCTAAATTTTATCTTAACCTTTTCATATTTTGTTGTGAAAAGAATGAGTTATTTAAGGGAACATTGAATTTAATATCATCAATTACCACAATTGTTTTTTGATTGTCTTTATCGGCAGGAATGATTTCAATTCTGGAAGGAATTTTTCGTCCATCCATAGTTTTTACATCAGTTCCAAATTCTGTTTTTACTATATATTCATCTTCGTCGAAGTATTCCGATTTCATCATTAAGTACTCATCTTTACTAATCCATTTTATGATTTTACCCCAAACAACGGCAGCATCTTCATTAGGATACATCTCTATTTTCCAGCAATCCCAGCCATCAATAGTTTCAGAACCAATTATTTTATGTGTAAAATCAACAACAATTGACGATTCTTTTAAAATATCATCATTAGTGTAGTCCGAACCCATCCAGCCATTTGCCATCATTGACGGAGGTAGTTTTATCATTCGGCTTATGCTGGGCATCCAGTTCCACATCTCTGTTTTGCGTTTTAAAAACGCCTGTCCTTTTTCTTTTGCCGGAGCTGTTATAAGTGTCATCGAATAATCTCTCTCAAGTGTCCAAATTTTAAATTGGATGGTCCGTTCCCAGCTCGGTCGCACTATTGTCATTGTCATAATTCCCTGACTTGATTTTTCACCATTCCATTTTTCATCTGCCTTTCTGATTATGTCTTTAGCATCCTGACCAAATGCTGATGTTAAATTAAATAAAATCGCAACTGTTAATAGTCCTGATTTTAATACATTAATTGTTCTCATAATAAATCTATTTTATGCGTATATATTAATTATTCTATCTACAACTTGCTCATAAGGAAAATTTTCCGGATCTAAAATGTAATGTAAAACCACTCCATCTAGCATAGCAACAAAAAAACGAACTTCTGTATATCCGTCTTTAAATCCCTGGTTATTAAAATAGTCTGCGAGAGTTTTAAAATAGGAGTCGAACGAAGACATAAAATCATCTCCTAAAACCATTAAAACTTGAGGTTGTGCCATTAACGAAAAATAGAGTTTCCAAAAGTTCATTTGACTTTTGACCATCATTACAGAGGATTTGATGAAATAGATAAATTCTTCTTTTGTTAATATTCCATCTTTATTAGGATCGAAAGATTCAAATACTTCATTTATACCTTCAAAAGCAATTTGCTTTAACAAATCTTCTTTGCTTTCAAAATAGTTATACATTAAACCTTTAGATATACCTGCTTTTTTTGCAATTTTACTGATAGATGTCGGATAATATCCTTCGTTTGCAAAAAGCTCAAGAGCAACTTCCATTATTTTATGTTTGGTAGTTTCTCTTATTTCATTGAATTTTTCAGGTGTTCTTGGTGACATAATCTATATGATTAAACGGTTAGTCATAACCATTGTTTTAAAAAACCGTTTTTTGACTGAACGGCTGGTCAAAGATAATATCATTTCAATTAGAAATGCAAATATTTTTCAATATTTTTTATTAATTTTAGTTTCCCAAAAAATAATTAGTTAATTTACAACTGTTTAATTTCTGCAAAAACTGTTATGTGTAAGAAGCTACTATTTATCTTTTTAATTTTATTTTTAATTGATTTTAATATTATTGCAGATAATATTAAGGAATCAGTAAGTGATAGTATTACTGAAAAACATGATATTAATTCAGTTGATTATTTTTTAAATATTGCCAGAGAAGAAACGATTCACGATTTTGATTCTGCTGAGTCTATATTGTTAGCAGCAAACAACTTGGCCGACAGCCTTAAGGAAACAAGCCATCAGATTGACGCATTAATTCTATTGGGACATTTATATTTCGATAATGCTTACTTCGAAAATGCAGAGGAAATATTTAACAGATTACTAAATGAATTTCAATCAGAATTAACAGAAGAACAGGATGCTAATATTAAGCATACTTTAGGGCTAAATCATATAAAGTTTAATAATTATGATAAAGCAATAAATTTTATTCAGGAAGCCCTTCAGTATTATGAACAACAAAACGAAAAAGATGAAATAGCCAGGGCCTTGAAGGATATTGGAGGGATATATTATTATCTGGGGAATGAGAATTCAGCTTTGGATAATTTTCAGAAATCTTTATTGCTTTATAGAGAACTTAACGATAGTGATGGAATAGCAAGGTCATATAATAATATTGGTATGATTTTCAGGGATAAAGGAAATACAACACTTGCTTTGGAGTATCTTAATAAAGCCCTTGAAATTAAAAAAAACCAAAACACTCCATATGGTATAGCAAATACTCTTGGGAACATAGGAGAGGCATATGTATTAGCAAATCAATATGACAAAGCTTTAGAATATTATTACGAAGCACTAAAAATGTGGATAAAATTGGATTATTTACATGGCGTGACCGAAGTTTATAATTATTTGGGTAATGTATATATTAAAAAAGGAGAATTTGAAAAAGCCATTGAAAATCTTTTAAAAGGACAGGAGATATCTCTTAAAAATAATTTTAAGCAAAGATTATTAGTAAATTATCAATTACTGTCGGATGCTTATTTTCAAACGGAAGAATATAAAAATGCAATTATAAATTTTAAGCAGTATAGCTCTTTAAAAGATTCTGTTTTTGAAGCATTAACAAGCCAAAGGATAGAAGAGTATCTGATCAAGTATGAAAACATAAAGGCAGAAAAAGAGCTGGTTGATCAGGATCGAAAAATAATGAACCAGCGGTACCAGATTATTTTAACTTTTATTGTTTTGATTGGGGTTGTTATTTTTCTAATAATGTTAATCAGACAAAACAGACTAATTAGAAGAAAAAGTAAAAAAATTCAAAATATAAATAAAGAACTGGATAAACGGGTACATGAAAAGACCTCTGAATTAAGAATTTCACAATTTTCCATTGATATCGCTGTTGATGCTATTTTTTGGATTGGGAAAAACGGAAAGTTTATTTACATAAATAATTCCGCATGCTCAATGCTTGATTATTCAAAAGATGAGCTTATCAAGATGTCGATTTTTGATATTGTACCTGAGTTTTCTGAAGATGTATGGCTTGAATACTGGAATCAGTTAAAAAAGAAAGGATCGTACGTAATACAACTTTATTATAAAACAAGAATGGGGAACGAAATTCCTGTTGAAGTGGCTTTCAATTTTAGAGAATTCGAGGGTGAAGAGTTCAATTTTGTTTTTAGCAGGAATATTACTGAGAGAAAAATTTCTGAAGAAAAATTAAAAAACGCCAAAGAAAAAGCAGAAAGATCTGATAAGTTGAAATCCGTATTTCTTGCAAATATGTCACACGAGATAAGAACTCCAATGAATGCCATAATAGGATTTATTAATTTATTGGGAGATTCTGATATAACACAAGATCAAAAAGATGAAATAATTGATTTAGCCCAATCGAGCAGTAATGATCTGTTAAATATTATCAGCGATATTATTGATGTTTCAAAAATTGAAGCCGATGAGTTAACTGTAAATAAATCATTAAATTACGTAAATAGATTAATAAAAGGAATTCATAAAATTTACTTAAAGGATATAAATTATATACAAAAGAAGAACTTAGAATTAAAATTGGACTTAGAACTTAACAGCGATAGAATAGCTGTTTTCACAGATCCGGCTCGTTTTAAGCAGGTGATGAGTAATTTAATTAATAATGCATTGAAATTTACAGACGAGGGAGAGATTATTATAGGATATCATCAAATTACTCAAGGTGGAAGGAAGTTGCTTAAATTTTATGTAAAAGACACAGGAATTGGTATTCCAAATGAAAAATTAGATGTAATTTTTGATCGTTTTAATCAGTTAGTTGACGATCGTAGAAAATCGTATAAGGGAACGGGTCTTGGATTAGCAATTTCTAAAAAGCTGGTTGATTTGCTCGGAGGACAAATAGGTGTTGAGTCTCATGAAGGAGTTGGCTCGGAATTTAATTTTACTTTGCCATATCAGGTTTTGGATTCACCTGATACTCCGGAAGAAAGTAAAGATTTAAAACCAGCCAAAATCAATTGGTCCGAAAAAGCTATTCTAATTGTTGAAGATACACCTTCAAACTATTATCTTTTAGAACACTATTTAAAACCTACAAAAGTTAAGTTATTTTGGGCAAAATCAGGCAAAGAGGCAATTGATCTTTTTAAACAGGAAGACAAATTTGATTTAGTTTTGATGGATATTCAACTTCCCGGGATAAATGGTTACGAAGCAACAAAATTAATAAAAGCTCATAATAAAGATGTTCCGGTTATAGCTCAAACAGCGTACGCTTTATCCGGAGAAAAGGAGCATAGCCTAAACGAAGGTTGTGATGATTTTATCTCAAAACCGGTTAAAAAAGAGATGCTTATAGAGCT
>JAIORB010000056.1 GCA_021108325.1 Bacteroidales bacterium
CCAGAACCTGCCGCAGTAATTGCCTGACGATAATGCGGATCCATAACATCACCACATGCAAATACACCATCGAGCTTTGTTTTTGAACTGCCTTGTTCAGTAATAATATACCCTACTTCGTCTGTTTCCAGATAATCTTTAAAAATATCAGAGTTAGGCTTATGTCCGATTGCTGCAAAGAAACCATGTATATCAAATTTAACATCTTCGCCTTTGCCATTTGTTAAAATTACTCCTGTTACACCATTCATATCACCAACTATTTCTTTGGTTGTATGCTCAAAAAGAACTTCAATGTTTTTGGTATTCATTACTTTTTCAACCATAACCTTCGAAGCACGCATATAGTCTTTTCTGATAATTAAATAAACTTTGTTACAAATTCCTGCAAGATATGTAGCTTCTTCAGCAGCAGTATCACCGCCACCCACTACAGCAACATCTTTACCTTTATAAAAGAAACCATCACATGTAGCACATGCAGAAACTCCCTGACCTTTATATTTGGTTTCTGATTCTAAACCAAGATACTTAGCTGTTGCTCCTGTTGCAATAATTAAAGTTTCAGTCTCAATTATCTTTTTATCATCAATAGTAACTTTAAAGGGTCTTTCAGAAAGATCTGTTGCAGTAGCTAAACCAAACCTAACATCTGTTCCGAAACGTTGCGCCTGTTTTTTTAGATCTTCCATCATTACAGGGCCTGTAACTCCTTCAGGATATCCCGGATAATTATCTACTTCTGTAGTCGTTGTTAACTGTCCTCCTGGCTCTAATCCTTCATATAATACAGGACTTAAATTTGCCCTTGCAGCATAAATAGCTGCAGTATATCCTGCTGGTCCCGATCCGATGATCAAACATTTTACTTTTTCTACTTCTGAATCCAATTTCTTTGGATTTTTATCGCCTTCCAGATTGTCTAAAGATTTAAATAATGCCATTTCTTTATTTTTAATTTATTGATTTATCTTAACTATATATCTAAATATTTTAATTCATAATTTTCTTATTGATCAATAAATATACCATATTTTAGTTTAGTATATATTTTGCATATTCAGAATTGATAAGTATTTTTACAGCTCAGTACGGGATGTAGCCTGCCGCCGGCAGGCAGGCTCAGCTAGGTATTGATTAACAGCAGACAGAGAGTATATGTCTGGATGTCGTAAGATAATATTCATAAAATACAATCGGGATGTAGCTCAGCCAGGTTTAGAGTACGCGTCTGGGGGGCGTGGGGTCGGAAGTTCGAATCTTCTCATCCCGACAAAAGAAAAAGTCTTTTTAGCAATAGCTAAATGGACTTTTTTTATTTGAAAAACCTGAGCTTGCTAAAAAGTTTTTAAAATAAAAAAGGTCCAGAAGTGAGCGATAGAGAACGAAAAGACTTTTTTTTGAGCATCATTCCACCGTAAAGATCATGAAATAATCTTCTCATCCCGACAAAAAGCCATAAAGATTTTCTTTGTGGCTTTTATTTTTCTGCCTTAATGGCAGTTTGAAGTATTATACCAATTTATTAATAATTATGAATTTTTCCATTATACTGTAATAATTAGTACAAATATTTCCATTAGGCTGGAAATTTTGCCATCGATTTTCCACTATATCGGTAATGTATTTATGCAGTTTCTTACGAAATTTGTCATGTATAAGGCTTTGACGACCCTTGACTGCAAAAACAATATTACAAACAGGTAAATCCTACGGATTTTTTGTTAATTTCACTATTTTTATTTTTATTTAATTTTAGGTATTCATACGGATTTAAGCATTTTAAATATCTTTATACTCAAGATACACACCATAATGAATTTTAAATTAACATCGGAATATATACCTACAGGTGATCAACCCGAAGCTATTAAACAACTTGCTGAAGGAATTAATCGAGGTGATAAATACCAAACCTTGCTTGGTGTTACCGGCTCAGGGAAAACCTTTACCGTGGCTAATGTTATTGAAAAAGTAGAACGTCCTACTCTTGTATTAAGTCATAACAAAACTTTGGCTGCTCAATTATATGGTGAGTTTAAACAGTTTTTTCCAAATAATGCAGTAGAGTATTTTGTTTCTTATTACGATTATTACCAGCCGGAAGCTTACTTGCCGGTTACCGATACTTATATTGAAAAGGATTTATCAATTAATGAGGAAATAGAGAAACTGAGGTTAAGCACAACTTCGTCTCTCTTATCAGGCCGGAGAGATATTATTGTTGTTTCATCAGTTTCATGTATATATGGAATTGGAAATCCCGAAGATTTCCATAGTAATACCATTACTATAAATCAAGGACAAGTAATAAACCGCAATCAATTTTTACGTTATTTAGTCGAAAGTCTTTATTCCCGAAGTGAATTAGATTTTAAACCGGGAACTTTCAGAGTCAATGGTGATACTATTGATATTTATCTTGCTTATAGCGATCTGGCTTACAGAGTTACATTTTGGGGTGATGAAATTGAAGAGATTGAATCATTTGATCCTATAACTAATAAAATCATCGAAAACCTAAAGACGGGAATTATATATCCGGCAAATATTTTTGTTACTACAAAAGATCGGATGAATAGCGCTATCCATGATATACAAGATGATTTATTTAAACAAATAGAATATTTTAAATCCATTGGTAAAAACTACGAAGCAAAGAGAATCAAAGACAGGGTTGAATATGATTTAGAAATGATTAAAGAACTTGGATATTGTTCAGGAATTGAGAACTATTCCAGATATTTTGATGGCAGGAAACCAGGAACCCGTCCTTTCTGTTTATTAGATTATTTCCCGGATAATTTTCTTACTGTCGTAGACGAAAGTCATGTTACCTTGCCTCAAGTTCGCGCAATGTATGGTGGCGATAATTCGCGTAAAAAGAATTTAGTTGAGTATGGATTTAGGTTACCTGCTGCTATTGATAACAGGCCTTTAAAATTCGAAGAATTTGAGTTACTCACAAATCAGCTTTTATTTGTTAGTGCAACTCCGGCAGATTATGAATTAGAAAAGAGCGATGGTTTTTTTGTTGAACAAGTTATCAGACCAACAGGCTTATTGGATCCTGAAATTGAAGTAAGGCCTTCTTTAAATCAAATTGATGATTTAATGGAAGAAATTAATATTAGAGTTGAAAACAAACAACGAGTATTGGTTACAACTTTAACCAAAAGAATGGCAGAAGAACTCACTAAATATCTAACCCGATTTGAAATAAAGTGTCGTTATATACATTCAGATGTAGACACTTTAGACCGTGTAGAAATTATGGATCAATTAAGAGATGGAACTTTTGATGTATTAATCGGGATTAATCTTTTAAGAGAAGGACTAGATTTACCTGAAGTTGCTCTCGTTGCTATTTTGGATGCCGATAAAGAAGGCTTTTTGCGTTCGGCAAGAGCATTAACTCAAACAGCAGGGCGTGCAGCAAGAAATATTGATGGTAAGGTTATTATGTATGCTGATAAAATAACAAAATCAATGCAACAAACCATTGATGAAACAACACGTAGAAGAGAAAAACAACTTAAATATAACGAAGAAAACAATATAAGCCCAAAACAAATTATCAAAGCTTCCGGCTCGATTATGCGACATTATAATAAAAAGCTTGGAATGAAAGGTAAAGTGTATTCTGAACCAGATGGTTTAAATATCGCTGCTGATCCAATTGTTAAATATATGGATAAATTAGCATTAGAAAAAGCCATTGAAAAAACCAAACTGTCGATGGAAAAAGCCGCTAAAGAATTAAATTTCCAGGAAGCAGCTCAACTAAGAGATGAAATGTTTGCTTTACAAGAGTTGTTAAAGGGGAAATAAGGTAGTATCTAGAAAACTGTGCAAAACGTTAGGGAAATTTTTGTTATATTATGGGGAGGATTTCAGGATGCAGGTTTCAAGTTTAAGGTTTAACCCCTATCTGTTCCACCGCAAAAAAGCGGTTGACACGGACACTTTATGTAAGAAATTTATTTAACATGTCCAATAATTTCGGTTTGCGAACAGGTTTTGACATGTATGCGTTACACCCTGCTTCGATGCTCATTTTTTCGTCGTTTTGCATTGCAAATGCTGTAAGGGCAATAATTGGCATTTCCTTTTCAAACTCTCTTATTTGTTTAGTTGCCTCCAGGCCATCCATATCAGGCATTTTAATATCCATTAAAACTAAATCTATTTTATTGTTTTTACATATTTCGACTGCATCAATTCCATTTTTTGCATGTTTAATATTTGCCCGTGTTGTGGATAATATCATTTCAAAATACCGATAGTTGCTTTGTTCATCTTCAGCTATTAGTACAGTCTTACCGTACCAGTTATAATCATCTTGCAGGTTTGGTTTTTCTTTAAGCGGTATTTCTCCTTTTGATATATTCTTATAAGGAATTGTAAAATAAAAAATTGCTCCATGATTTAGTTCAGACTCAACCCAAATATCGCCACCAAGCATATTAACAAGGTTTTTGGAGATAGCTAAACCGAGGCCTGCTCCGCGGTATAGTTTTCTTTTATCATTTTCTGCTTTAGTAAATCTGCTGAATATAATTGTTTGTTGATCTTTAGTTAATCCTATACCTGTGTCTTTTACATAAAATTTTATTACTGGTTTTTCAGAATTGTTTTCGAGTATAAATCCAAATTCAACAGATCCTTTTTCGGTAAATTTTAAGGCATTATCAATAAGGTTTGAGATGATTTGTTGTAAACGAAAGGGATCGGTGTAAATTGAAAATTTTTTATTTTCTGAGCCCGGGGTGTATTTTAACTCAATCTTATCTTTAAATATTAATTTTTTATTTTCGTTAAATAAATCAATAAGCACATTAAATATATTATTCAAATTGCAATCTTTTTTATCAATAACTAATTGATTGGATTCAATTTTAGATAAATCAATAATATCATCAATAAGATGCAATAAAGTATCACTATTATAAGTAATAAGAGATATTAATTCTTTTTTGTCAGGATCCTGCATATCCGGGTCATCTAACAAATTTGAAAACCCGATAATTGCATTCATCGGTGTGCGTATTTCGTGCGACATGTTTGCAAGAAAAGCAGATTTAAGGCGGTCAGATTCTTCGGCTTTCACTTTAGCTTTTTCAAGTTCGGAAGTACGTTTTTTTACTAATTTTTCCAGCTGATTCCGATGAAGTTCCAGCTCATCTTTTTGGGTTAATATTTCTTCATTCTGAGCCAGGATTTCTTCACTTTTCTTTAATATTTCATTTTCTGCTTCTTTAAGTTTGGTAATATCGGTATCTATAGCTATAAGTTTTTCAGCTTCTCCCTTATTATTAATAATTGGAGTTAGTGTAGTCTGAATCCATACTATTTTATCTGTTTTATCTGTAACGCGATTTTC
>JAIORB010000094.1 GCA_021108325.1 Bacteroidales bacterium
CTTTAACTTTATACTAATAAAAAAGCCTGTCAATTTTGACAGGTTTTTTTATTATATATTTTTTGCAATAATATATTTAAAACCCACTCACAGAAATACGCCTGTCAGCCAGCATGCAGATTGTTCAATCAGGAAAAACCAATTTTTAAAAACAGGAATGCCTGTTGTTGAAATTAATAGTTAATTTTAGAAAATTAATGATTTTTGCAAGCAACTTATATAAGATCAGAAATGATTAAAAACCAATCCGGATTAGAATTGAATATTTCAGGCAATAAGATACAGGCAGATCGGCCGAAACCTATTATTACGAATATTGATGTTGTTCCATATAAGCACTCCATGGATCCACAAACTGCTATTGATGCTCTTATTGATGGATACCATGTTCTAATTGTCGATTTTTATAGCAGTGGCCTTACAGTATTGAGCGAGCTAAAGAAATACATTAAAAACACATACTCCGATCAATCATTTCAGGGTCAGCGTGATTTCCGTTCAGCTTTTCATAAACTATCACATCAATTATTATTAAAAATAAGTAACAGTAAATTAAGCGTAAAAAAAGCACCTGAAATTGGTTGGTTCAAAATACTATACCTCGAACTAAATGAATTTTTATTACCATTTCCTCAGGTTCAAGGCTTAAACAGCTCATGGCAGTGGTACGAAAAAGGTATTTTTATTCCGGTTTTAAAAAGGAAAATACATCCCTGGTTCGGAACATATTTCCCCACCCGATTCGAACACTTAGAACTTTTCGACAAATGGCTGAAAAGATACACAGGAGAGAAAAAATCAGCTATAGATATTGGTAGTGGTAGTGGGGTTCTCTCTTTTCAGATGTTAAAGCATAGTTTCGAAAAAGTCTATGGAATCGATTCCAATCCAAATGCAATAATTGGCTTAAACGAAGATCTAAATAAAAATAACCTGAATTCGAAAATAAATCTTATTTATGGCGATTTGTTTGCTAACTGCAATTTAAAAACAGAGTTAATTGTATTTAATCCGCCCTGGCTCCCTGCATCTCATAATATAGACGGACTGGATAAAGCCATATATTACGATCAGTATCTGTTTCCACGTTTTTTCGCCGAAGCAAAAAAACACCTTAACGCCAATGGGAAAATGGTAATTTTATTTTCGAATCTGGCACAAATAACCAAAGCCAGTAATGCTCATCCTATCGAAGAAGAATTATCTGCCGGAGGACAATTCCAAAAGGAATTATTCATACAAAAGGAGGTTCGCCCAGCTTCTAAGAAAACAAAAAGAAACCAAAACTGGCGTGCTTCTGAAATGGTAGAATTGTGGGTATTAAAAATAGCTGACAATAACTAACCCGAAAAATGCATACATTTTTCTGACGATTAAGTATAGCTACGTTTTGATCAATTTGAAAAAGCTCAAAACTGAGCTATACTAATTCGGGGTTTCCCGCATTACAACCCACTATCCATCGCTCATTCACACAATTCACCTCGTTTTTGCATGAATAATGCGGGTTAATGGGTATTAATTTAAAAGATTCAAAGATTCGTTTCAGATTATTTCTAAACGAAAGTATTTCATACATTTGCACTACTTATGGAAATTGGAAAAATAAATAAACTTACTGCTGCCAGATCAACAGATAATGGCTATTACCTGACAGATAATGACGGCAACGAAGTGCTGTTACCAAATGCTTACGTAGCTGATGATTTAAAAATCGGAGATGAAATTGAAGTTTTTGTTTATAAAGATTCTGAAGATCGTATTGTAGCTACAACATTAAAGCCTTATGTTCAATTTGAAGAATTTGCTTATTTAAAGGTAAAAGAAGTTAATGATTACGGAGCTTTTATGGACTGGGGATTACCGAAAGATTTAATGGTTCCTTTTGCTGAGCAAACGGAAAAAATGAAGGAGGGAAATTGGTATTTAATTTTTCTGCTGGAAGATGAACAAACCGAACGATTAATTGGCTCGAGCAAAGTGAATGAGTTTACATTTACTACTGAAATAGATGTAAATACAGGAGATGAAGTTGATCTGTTACTTTACAATATGACCGAATTAGGAATGAATGCAATCGTTAACAATATGTATAAAGGATTAATCTTTAAATCGGACATTCATAAGAACATTAAACCCGGAGATAGAATAAAAGGATTCGTAAAGCAAGTAAGAGAAGATGGTAAAATAGATATTATTTTAGAACCTGCAGGTTATAAAAACAGCATTGATGAAAATTCCGACATTATTCTTTCTGCATTAAAAGAAAACAATGGTTTCCTGAATTTGACAGATAAAAGTACTCCGGCAGATATAAAACGCATATTGGGTTTGAGTAAAAAAGCCTTCAAAAACGGTTTGGGGAATTTATATAAGCAAAAAATTGTGGAACTAAACGAAGATGGAATTAAATTGCTTTAACAAATATTTTCTTTAGCTTGATTAAATAATCTCATGCCCAAAACAAAATATTGTTATCCTAATATATAGAAGTACAATAATTATATCATGGTTTTATGAATTTCATAACTATTCTTGGGCTTGTAGCTGCAACATGCACTACAATTGCGTTTTTACCGCAGGCAATAAAAGCAATAAGAACAAGACATACTAAGGATTTATCGCTGGGAATGTATGCTTTATTAACTACAGGTATTGTTTTGTGGTTAATTTATGGTGTCTTTAAAAATGACCTGCCAATTATTCTGGCAAATGGAGTAACATTGGTTTTTGCAGTAACTATACTTTTTCTTAAAATAAAGTATAAATAATATTGAAATATTTGCATATTTGATTCCTTTGTTTAGCGTAGCGTCTTCGTTACGTCATTTTTATAAAACTCATCCCCCTCCCGAAAGCTCCCTGTAATTAGCGAGACAGGACTTTTCTCTTTTGTAAGAGCAGGGGTGATTGTATTGCAAATTGATAAAATATTGCTATCTTCAAACTTTGATAATGGCGAAAAAAGAAACAGGGCGAACTAAGCGAAGCATTCTCATGAGTGCTAACGAATAAAAACCCAGCCAAATCATTCACCGAAACCGTGAAAAATTAAAAACCAAATAATTTATAGAACATGAAAAAAATAATTTTATTAACACTGGCACTTGTACAATTCAATTTGGTAAACGCACAAACTAAAAAAGACAGTTTGCCGGGAGACTCTTCATTACCTTCTTCAAAAGAAGAACTGGTTCAACTCATGGATTGCGAAAAAGGCAACTATAAATATTCTGCAGAAGATTACTTTCAGAAGCCACGGCAATATTCATTTAAATTTTCACCTGATGGATTGTACTTTTCATATAAGGAAAAAGATGAAAACAGCAAAAGTCATGTTTATGTAAAAAACACAGAAACAGGTGAAATAAAAAAAGTAATTGAGGAAAAAGAGGAATTAATCAGAGGTTACCTCTGGGCAAATAATAATCGTCTTGCCTACGTAATGGACAAAGGAGGTAATGAAAACTACCATCTTTTTGCTGTTGATTTAGACGGTAATAATCAGGTAGATTTAACTCCTTTTGATGGAGTTCGGGTAGGAATTTCAAACGATTTAAAAGATCAACCTGATTACATGATTATCCAAATGAACAAGGATAATCCACAAATTTTTGAACCTTATAAAATCAATATAAAAACGGGTGAATTAGTTAAACTATTTGAGAACAAGGATCCTGCAAACCCAATTTCAGGATATGATTTTGATAAAGATGGTAATTTAAAAGCATATACCCAACAACAGAATGGAACAGAGTATGTGTTATATTACAGAACCTCTGAAGACAAATCCTTTGAAAAAATAATTAAAACTACCTGGAAAGACAATTTCTACATAGTAGGTTTCGATTATACAACTGAAAATCCTCATGACGCTTATGTAATTTCCAATATAGAGAGCAACACTAACGAAATCATTCTATATGATTTTGAAAATAAAAAAACCATTAAAAAAGTTTATCACAATAATACCTTTGATGTAGGAGGTTTAAGTAGATCCCGAAAAAGAGGTTATGAAGTAGATTATTATTACTATACCGGAGAAAAAAAACATATTATACCTGTAAGTGAAACGTATAATAAACTCCATAAAACATTTCTAAATCAATTTGGTGATAAAGAGTTTTTTATCACTAATAAAACAGATGAAGAGGATAAATATTTAATCTACGTTACAAGTGATAAACTCTATGGCGTTTACTACTTGTATAACACCAAAAAAGATTCTTTTAAAGAGATCATGAATTTAATGCCTCAGTTGAAAGAAGAAGATATGGCCGAGATGCGTTCGATAAAGTTTAAGTCTAGAGACGGGCTTACTATATATGGTTATCTTACTATACCAAAAGAAGCCAAAAATGGAAAAAAAGCACCTCTTATTGTCAATCCGCACGGGGGACCTTACGGGCCACGTGATAATTGGGGGTTTAATCCTGAAACACAATTGTTTGCCAGCAGAGGATATATGACACTTCAATTAAACTATAGAGGTTCCGGTGGTTATGGAAAGGAATTTTACTTAGCAGGAAATAAGCAAATCGGCCGTAAAATGCTTGATGATTTGGAAGATGGTGTAGAATATGTTAAATCATTGGGTATTATTGATGAAAATAAAATTGCCATTTATGGAGGAAGTTATGGAGGATTAGCAACTTTAGGTAGTTTAGTAAAAACCCCTGATTTATATACCTGTGGTATTGATTATGTAGGAGTGTCTAATTTATTTACATTTTTTAAATCGTTCCCTCCGTATTGGAAACCTTATTTAGGTCAGATATATGAACAGTGGTATGATGAAAATGATACTGAAGATCAAGAAATTATGAAAAAAGTATCTCCGGCTCTTCACGTTGATAAAATGAATAAGCCACTGTTTGTTGTTCAAGGTGCCAATGACCCTCGTGTAAATATCAACGAATCTGATCAAATTGTTAAGAATTTAAGAAACAGAAGTTTTGATGTGCCTTATATGGTGAAATACAATGAAGGCCATGGGTTTGGACACGAGGAGAATAGAATTGAATTATATAAATGTATGATGGGATTCTTTGCTAAACACTTAAAATAAGAACTTCTCACAACACAAAATAACCGCCATTAAAATGGCGGTTATTCCAAACTATTGACAAGCATTTTACACCATACAGTTCGTCGTAGTTTAGCGATAGCATAATTACGTCGTTTTATTTAAGTAACTTTCAACTGCTTCTATTAATTATCGTTTATAAAAAAGAAAAGAATTAAAGTCGGGCATAATTTATTCACCTTCGATTCATAAGAATGTTTGTCTTCTATAAGCAGGGGCTGTTGAAAAAGTAAATTTCAACAGCCTTTATTTTTTGTCATTGACATG
>JAIORB010000121.1 GCA_021108325.1 Bacteroidales bacterium
AATATCATCAGGTTGTTTTTTTACTTCTTGCCAATCCAATCCCAACGAAAATTCGTTAGAGGAATCGGGGCTAAATGAAATTCGTGGAATAAAACGCCCCATGAATTTTTTAGCATTTTCCATAAGGCCTTCAATTTTTGATGATGAAGCCCGTAAAATTTCTTGTGCCAGTAATTGATAAAACTGTTCTTCTGAACGAACATTATAAATATCAATAAAACAAAAACGCAATGATCTATCCTTTTTCAATGCTGCTTCTGCTGCTTTAATTACTAATGATGATTTCCCCCAACGACGTGGAGAAATAAGTATCGTATTTATAAGTGATGTAAAATTTAAAATCAGTTGATTAAGTTCTGTTTTCCTGTCAGTAAAATTCTTATCTGAAGCTATTTTCCCAAAAACAAAAGGCGTTTCCATAAGTTGTATTTTACAAACAAATATAAGATATAAATTTACAACTTACAAGTTTGTAACTTACAGTTTTGTAACTTACAGTTTTGTAAGCTTGAGTAGCGCTATCTAAAAACTTATACTTTTGTAATGAGAAAACAATTTTAATTTATAATTGTGATATATATTTGTTTTTCAATTATCATTTTAAAAAGTTATAATGACAAAAGGAAAAGAATCAAAACCACATATAGGTATTTACGGACGACGAAATAACGGGAAAAGTTCATTAATAAACCGTCTTGCAGGTCAGGATGTAGCCATTGTTTCAGATTTTGCAGGAACAACTACCGATCCGGTTAAAAAGTCTTTTGAGATTACCGGCTTCGGACCAGTAATTTTAATCGACACAGCAGGAATTGACGATGACGGTGAATTGGGAAATAAACGAATTGAAAAAACTTTAATTTCAATTAAAACTATCGATTTAGCTATTCTGGTTATTACAGAAAATATATTTGGTGATTTTGAAAAAATGTTGATTGAAGAATTTAAAAACGCTGATACACCTTTCTTTATCGTTCATAACAAATCTGACATTAAACAATTAAGTGATGATTCACGCACTTCCATTGTTTCACAAACCAACGCAACAATAATAGAATTCGATACCATAAAAGCCGGGAATCTTGAGAAACTAATTCGTTTAATAAAAACAACAATCCCGGAATCAGCATATAAAACTCCATCGTTGGTTGGTGATTTATTATCGTACGGAGATATTGTTTTATTAATTACTCCAATAGATATTGAGGCTCCTGCAGGCAGAATGATTCTTCCTCAAGTACAAGCTATTCGCGATATTCTGGATAATGATGCTGTAGCTATTGTTCTAAAAGAACGTGAAGTAGATGCTTTTTTGCGTAAAACAAAGATTACTCCGGCACTTGCCATAACTGACAGCCAGATTTTTACAAAAGCCGATGCTTCTATTCCAAGGAATATTCCTTTAACAAGCTTTAGTATTATGTTGGCAAGATTTAAAGGAGAGTTTGAGCATTTCTTGAAAGGCACTCCTAAAATCTCAGAATTAAAAGATGGTGATCGAGTGTTAAGCCTGGAATCATGTACGCACCATGTATCATGCGATGATATCGGCAGGGTAAAAATCCCTCGCTGGATTTCTAACTTTACAGGTAAAAAGCTTGAATATGATGTTGTTGCAGGACTAGACAAATTGCCTCGCGATATAAAAGAATATGCATTAGTTGTTCAGTGCGGAGGCTGTGTTATTACCAGAAAACAATTGATAAACAGGTTACGTCCGGCCATTGATGCAGGAATTCCAGTAACGAACTATGGAATGGCAATCGCATATGTACAAGGGATTTATGAACGGGCAGTAGCTCCGTTTGTTAAAATGAAATCGGTAATGGATTATTTATAACAGTATAATTCATAATAAATTATACTGTTACCTTAAATTAAGGAACAACCTATATTCACATACAAACAACATTCAAGGAAAAACAAACAATACTTTTCATCGGCCTTTCTGCATTATTCTGCTTTTTTTTTAATAGATAGTTTACTATTAACTCCTGTTAATTTAATATAATTGCTTTTAGTACACTTATAAACTCCCGTTATAGAATTAATTTTTAAGCCCCAAACACTTTACCTACTTTAGCTACCAGAAAAGATTGTATGTATTTTCCCCTAAAGAAATTTTAGGCTCATAAATAGTTAAATTATTCATAAATATTCTATTCAGCATGCAATCTTTTTCTTTTTTCAATAATCTTCTGATATCTTCATTACAAATTATTTCAAAACTTCACAACTATTCCAAAATCGTACAAATTTGTCCGAAATAGTACATTTTTACCACTACATTTATTAGCAGCAAAAACACAACCCGCATACTGTTACATACTTACCGTGCATGGCATTAGTTTTGTTTAATCTCTTTATATATCTCAAAACAAATCTTAATAAAGAAATTAAAGAAATGATACAACATTTTGCAATTCCTTTCGTCTTTAATGCAATTTTCCTAATTATATATTAACTATTTATCATGAAATTAAGATACATTTATATTACAGCAACCCTAGCTTTCCTAATGTTGACTACTGTTGCTCAGGAGAATACTACAGAAAAACGATTTTACAATACTAAAAGAATTAGTAACGGGCCTCCTAAAATTGACGGATTAATTGACAATAATATTTGGGATATTGTTGAGTGGTCTGGCGATTTTATACAACGATCTCCAAACGATGGAGAGGAGCCTTCACAAGAAACCGCATTTAAAGTATTATATGATGATGATAACCTGTATATTTTAATTCGTGCATTCGATACCGAACCTGAAAAAATAGTCAGGCGAATGTCTCGTCGCGATGGATTTGATGGCGACTGGGTTGAAGTAAATATTGATAGTTATTTTGATAAACGTACGGCCTTTTCATTTACCGGATCGGTTTCAGGAGTGAAAGGAGACGAAATAATAAGCAACGATGGTGATAGTTGGGATTCAACCTGGGACCCGATTTGGTACCTTAAAACGAGTATCGATAGCCTTGGTTGGATTGCCGAAATGAAAATTCCTTTTACTCAATTACGATTTAGTAATCATAAAGAAAGCCAGGTTTGGGGTTTTCAGATAAACAGACGCTTTTTCAGAAACGAAGAAAAATCTCATTGGTCTTATTTTTCTCAGGATGCTTCAGGATGGGTTCGGCATTTTGGTGAATTACACGGGATAAAAAATATTAAACCAAAACGCCAAATTGAAATATCACCATATATTCTTGCGAAAACAGAATCTTATACAAAAGATGAAGATAATCCATTTTCTGAAGGATTTGAACCTAGTTTTGGTGCCGGAATTGATGGTAAAATTGGAATTACAAACGATTTTACTTTAGATTTTACCATAAATCCTGATTTTGGGCAAGTAGAGGCCGACCCATCTGATGTTAACTTAACCGCCTTTGAAACTTATTTCCAGGAAAAAAGACCTTTCTTTATTGAAGGTAGAAATATTACAAATTTTCAAATCTCGGGAGGAGGAAACTCTTTTGCCCGTGACAACTTGTTTTATTCAAGACGTATTGGACGCTCTCCTCAACACTACCCTGATTTAGGTGATAATGAATATGTAGATATGCCGGAAAATACAACTATTTTAGGTGCACTAAAACTAACCGGTAAAACTAAAAACGGGTTATCAATTGGGATTATCGAGAGTGTAACAACTGAAGAAAAGGCTGAGATTGATAATAATGGTGAAAGAAGAAAAGAAACTGTTGAGCCTATGACAAATTATTTTGTTACACGAGTTCAAAAAGATTTAAACGATAACAACACCATTATTGGAGGAATGTTTACATCAACAAATAGATTTATTAACGATGATCATCTTGATTATTTAAACACCGATGCATACACAGGAGGTATTGATTTTACTCAATATTTAAAAGATAAAAAATACTACCTGACATTAAAATATGCCATGAGTCATATTCGAGGCGACAGTACAGCAATGATATCACAACAAGAATCATCACGAAGATATTTCCAGCGACCAGATAATGATTATACAACTTTTGATTCTACACTTACATCAATGACCGGACATGCAGGTACAATTCAGGCAGGAAGACAAGGAAGCAGTAAATGGCGTTGGGTTTTTTGGACGACATGGCGTTCTCCGGAATTTGAAACTAATGATGTTGGTTTTTTAACTCAATCCGATGCAATATTCCAGGTATTTTGGGCTGGATACAAATGGAGTGAACCTTTCAGTATATTCAGAACTATGAACATTAACTTTAATCAGTGGAGTGGTTGGGATTTTGGTGGAAATAATAATTTCTATGGTGGGAATATAAATACATGGATGCAATTCAAAAATCATTGGTCGTTTGGTGGAGGAACAAGTATTGAAGGCGAAAGTACTCAAAATGATATGTTAAGAGGAGGGCCATCAATTATATATCCCGGAAGTTTCAATTATTGGATAAACTTTGGTACAGATGGCAGAAAGAAATTACAAGTACATGGAAATACTGGATCCAATTGGGGATTCGAAGATTCCAAGAAGAGTTCCTGGTATGGTATTGATCTTGTTTATCGTCCTTTCGATGCACTAAGAATATCATTTATGCCCGATTATTCTGTCTCAAATAGAGAACTACAATATGTAAATACAGAAGAATACAATAATGAGGACAGGTATATATTTGCTCAAATTGATCAAATTACAACCGATTTAACTGTAAGAATTGACTACACCATTACACCGGAATTGACAATTCAGTATTACGGTTCTCCTTTTATCACTGCTGTAGATTATTCCGACCCAAAATACATAACAAACCCTAATGCCGATAAATTTGAAGATCGTTACAGTACAGACATGTCTTTTTCAACTGAAGATTATGAAAACGACTACGATTTCAATTTCCGGCAATTCAGATCAAATTTAGTTGTAAGGTGGGAATACAGACCTGGTTCATTGTTATATTTAGTTTGGACACAAAGCAAGACAGGAAGTGTAGATCAGGGAAATTTTGCCTTTTATGATGATATTGATGCTTTATTTAATATTCATCCATACAATGTTTTTCTTGTAAAACTCACGTTTAGGATTGCAAATTAGTATTTGTACATCAGGCATTCTTGTCCTGTACATTGGACATTCCTGTCCGATGATTTAATGTTTTTTTTCAACGTATGGGAATGCATATTG
>JAIORB010000008.1 GCA_021108325.1 Bacteroidales bacterium
TACAATTATATTCTCTAAATTTTCTTTATTAACAACATGTCAAAGAACTTCTTCCAATTGTTTATTTACTAATGATTATTGTCTAATCTTATAAATCAATTGAACTTGTAGAAATAATCAATTACGATCGATTATCTTCCCATCCATCGGTGGGATGCTTTTCTTAAGCTAATTTCCAAATACTATTTTAAAAGAACTATTTGATTTTTTAAATCTTTTGTGGAGAATAAGGGAGTCGAACCCTTGACCTCCTGCGTGCAAGGCAGGCGCTCTAGCCAACTGAGCTAATTCCCCGAAACTAATAAATAGTAGTCCCGCGCAGAGTTGAACTGCGGACCTCTACATTATCAGTGTAGCGCTCTAACCAACTGAGCTACGGGACTATATTAAATATAGTTTATTTGCTCCGGGTTAAAATTATTGAGATAAAAGCAAGGAATACAAATTATAACCAAACTTGTAATCTAAGCTCCAGAAAGGAGGTGTTCCAGCCACACCTTCCGGTACGGCTACCTTGTTACGACTTAGCCCCAGTTACTAGTTTTACCCTAGGCCGCTCCTTACGGTTACGGACTTCAGGTACCCCCAGCTTCCATGGCTTGACGGGCGGTGTGTACAAGGCCCGGGAACGTATTCACCGCGCCGTGGCTGATGCGCGATTACTAGCGAATCCAACTTCACGAAGTCGAGTTGCAGACTTCGATCCGAACTGAGACCGGTTTTCGAGATTAGCATCCTGTCACCAGGTAGCGACCCTCTGTACCGACCATTGTAGCACGTGTGTAGCCCTGGACATAAGGGCCGTGCTGATTTGACGTCATCCCCACCTTCCTCACTACTTGCGTAGGCAGTTTCCTTAGAGTCCCCAGCATTACCTGATGGCAACTAAGGATAGGGGTTGCGCTCGTTATGGGACTTAACCCGACACCTCACGGCACGAGCTGACGACAACCATGCAGCACCTTGTAAGTAGTCCCGAAGGAAAGAGTAGTTTCCCACTCATGCAACCTACATTTAAACCCAGGTAAGGTTCCTCGCGTATCATCGAATTAAACCACATGTTCCTCCGCTTGTGCGGGCCCCCGTCAATTCCTTTGAGTTTCACTCTTGCGAGCGTACTCCCCAGGTGGATCACTTAATGCTTTCGCTAAGTCGCTGACGATGTATTGCCAACAACGAGTGATCATCGTTTACGGCGTGGACTACCAGGGTATCTAATCCTGTTCGCTCCCCACGCTTTCGTGCATCAGCGTCAATCATAGTTTAGCAAGCTGCCTTCGCAATCGGTGTTCTGTGTAATATCTAAGCATTTCACCGCTACATTACACATTCCGCCTACCTCAACTACATTCAAGAATATCAGTATCAATGGCAGTTCTACGGTTGAGCCGCAGGATTTCACCACTGACTTAATATTCCGCCTACGCACCCTTTAAACCCAATAAATCCGGATAACGCTTGCACCCTCCGTATTACCGCGGCTGCTGGCACGGAGTTAGCCGGTGCTTATTCCTACAGTACCGGCAGCTACCCTCACGAGGGTAGGTTTCTTCCTGTAGAAAAGCAGTTTACAATTCATAGAACATTCATCCTGCACGCGGCATGGCTGGTTCAGTCTTTCGACCATTGACCAATATTCCTCACTGCTGCCTCCCGTAGGAGTCTGGTCCGTGTCTCAGTACCAGTGTGGGGGACAATCCTCTCAGAACCCCTAGACATCAAAGTCTTGGTGAGCCGTTACCTCACCAACTAACTAATGTCACGCATGCCCATCTTTAACCGCCGAAGCTTTAATTTTAATACCATGCGATATCAAAATGTTATGGAGTATTAATCCCGATTTCTCGGGGCTATCTTCCTGTTAAAGGTAGGTTGCATACGCGTTACTCACCCGTGCGCCGGTCGTCAGCATAGAAAGCAAGCTTTCTACCTGTTACCCCTCGACTTGCATGTGTTAAGCCTGCCGCTAGCGTTCATCCTGAGCCAGGATCAAACTCTTCGTTGTATTAAAAAGATAATTTAATGTCTGTGCTCTAGATTACTAAGTTTACCTGGTTATAATTCTCAAGTATTCCTTACTTTAGCTTTTATCTCAATATTTCAAAGAACTTATTCTTTATCCCAATTCCTACCCTACTTTTTCTATCTCTCCTTTTTGGGATTGCAAAGATATAAAATATTCCGCTTTTGCAAGCAAAAAAATTGCTTTTTTATTCCCTTATTCCAATAAATTTTTATCGATTTTCTATCCCCTCTGAAAGCGGCTGCAAATATAAAAACTTTAATTCCTATTTTCCAAATCTTTTTTGAAAAATTTTGCCGTAATTATATTCAGCGTTTCTTTTATACTATCTAAGAACTTTTTCCCGTTTGGGAGTGCAAATATAAATACTGTTTTTCGATTTACAATACTTTTTCTTAAGATTTTTTTAAAAAAACCTTAATGTATTATTTATCAATACAATATTTTTTTAATCATAAAATGTCCAGGCCAATCCAAACTTAAATATAGGCTCAGGGGAAGGATAATATGGCCCGGTAAAATAGTAATTTTTGTTTATAGCACTATTTAAATAATTATATTTCAAATAAAGTCGTACTCGTTTTATCGTAAAGTTAATAAATACATCAAAACAATGATGATCCATTTGCTCGTGATCAAACTGTCGATAAAATAAACCTGTAGTTGGCATATATCCATCGGACATATATCTACTTGTATAACGATAATCGACACCAACCTGCCACAACAGCTTTCCTCCAGTAGCACTAAAATTGGCTAATCGTTCGTAATACAATGATTGATATAAACTATACTTGGGTAAACTTAAAATACTATCATTAGTACTTTGCTGATAAACAAAACGAGTTACAGAATGTATTGGTCCTAACTTTAATTTCTTTGATAATTCTCCAGAAATAATATTTATTTGACCTTGATGTTGTTTTACATATGCTGTAGTATCTAAATACACATGATTTGTTATTTGTCCATATTGAATTTTAGCCTGAAGTTTATATCTGGTACTTCGAATTGCAAAACCTGCATCCCATTCTTCAATTCTTCTGAGGCAATCATTTTCCCACCTAAAATTATTCGATGAGTAGTTTTTATAAAAATAATCAGGCCTGGCATTAGTATAATTTCCCTCTAAGCTTAATTCTGTATTTTTCCACAAAATATACGCAAATTTCAAATCAATTTTTGAATTTTCTTTTTTATACCCGGATATATAATATTCTCCATAACCACTAAATAAAACATGATTAAACAAAATAGCTTTTAAATAAATTGAAACATTGCTATTACTAATGCTTGTATCAACACTAGTCTTCACAATTGTATCTGCAATTGGCAACCGATAATACGAAGTATCTGGCCGAATATTATATTTGTAAGTCATTTGCTCGTTGTAAAATGACAAGCGAGAACTAAATTTATCTAAATATTTATAATTTAAAGAGAATTTATTGCCAAATTGTTTTTGTCGAACTTCATCATGAGTTTTTAATGAATCTATAAAAATATCTTTGTCATCGTAGAATGCCTCATTTATATTGTCATCAAAAAATTTCCGCACATCACTGTTATATATCATTTCATGAGACAAGCTAAATCCACTTAATTTAAGAATTTTCAATGTGTCCATTTCTACCTTCTGGTCTATACCTACAGTATCCACAGAATTATTACTTATTATAGTTATAGAATCAGACAAAGTAGTATCTGATAATAAATTATTAATTTCAACAGTAGTTGAATCTATATTGTTAGCAATAGAATCAGTGCTGTTATTTTGTTTTTGAAATCCATTCTTTGATTTATTCAAAGAAAAATCTTCAAGAGGAACTTTTTTCTTTTCTACTACCGTTATCTCTTCTATCGTCTTCCCAAATCTATATTCTTGTGCTAAATAAAATCCCGTATTAAACACCTGGTTTCTAGCATCATCTAATTTGACCGGGATGTTCTTGCGATTCTTATATTCGTCACTTCCAAGGTAATGCAAACTGTCAATTCCTCCATTCTCCTGTGCTTTCACTCTATTTAAACCAACATTTACATGAAGTCTGTATCCCTTTTTTTGGTAACTTGAAAATAATGTTATTTTATTTTGTTTAACCTGTTGATTTTGATAACGTCCATCTGAAGAAATCATATCATAATCAAATCCAAAATTAAAATCTTTATTTACATTTTGTGTATGCAAAACTCCTAGCACCTGCTCACTTTCATTTTTTGGGCCACCACTACCATAATTAAATAGTGTAAATTGCCTTTTCGTATTAAAGTATAATTGGTCTTTTGGTAAATGAAAATATATTGCATAAGGTTCACTAAAAACAAAACCTGTTTTGTAAACTTTCCGATCGTAATATATCTTTGATTGTGCAGCACTTCCAAGATTTCCCAAGTAGTTGCTGGAAATCGTATTTTTCAATAATGGGTTAAAATTCTGAAATGAAGCCAGCAAGGTATCCAATTCCACTAATTGAAGGCTTAAATCGTATGGATCAAGTTTCCAATTATAAATCCTCCTACTTTCCAAACTATCTATTTGACTATATGTAGTTATTGCAATTAATACAAATACGATAGATAAAATATAAGATTTAAATTTCATGAACGCAAAGATAAAAAATCAGTTCGTAAAAAACTTCTGTTATTTAAAAAGTTATATTAAAACGAATTTATAAAGAAGAAATTATACTTGCCAGAATACTTTAATAACCTATTGGTATAACAAAAAAAGCCTCATTCGCCATTAGGCGGATGAGGCTTATATAAAGTTGGCGACGA
>JAIORB010000082.1 GCA_021108325.1 Bacteroidales bacterium
CTTATAACGAAACTTGTGCTGCTGTTGCCAATATGCTATGGAATCAAAGAATGTTCTTATTAAACGGAGATGCAAAATATATTGATGTTTTAGAACGTACTCTTTATAATGGATTCCTTTCGGGAGTTTCAATTCATGGTGATAAATTCTTCTATCCAAATCCACTAGAATCTGATGGTAGTCACGAAAGAAAACCATGGTTTAGTTGCTCATGCTGCCCGACAAATGTTGTTCGCTTTTTACCATCATTACCCGGATATGTATATGCACACACAAAAGATGATTTATTTATAAATCTATATATTGGGAATAAGGCAAATATAAATATGAATTTTGGGGAGATTATTATATCGCAAAACACCAATTATCCATGGGATGGGAATGTCGAAATCAATATTGAACCTGAAACCAAATCAGAATTTACTATTTCATTGAGGATTCCGGGATGGGTTCAAAATAAACCCGTACCATCTGATTTATACTATTATATGAATGAATCGGATCAGAAACCTGTAATTAAAGTCAATAACAAAGAAACAAAATACGATATCAGCAAAGGATATGCTAAAATAAACAGACAGTGGGAAAAAGGAGATATTATTGAAATTAATTTCCCGATGCCTGTACGAAAAGTTATTGCAAATGAAAAAGTTGAGGAAGATAAAGGGAAATTTTCTATTGAAAGAGGCCCTTTAGTATATTGTGCGGAATGGGTTGATAACGGAGGGAAAGTACGAAATTTGTTATTAGATAAAAATACTGATTTTACGTATGAATATAAAGAAAACCTAATTAACGGAGTTAACATTTTAAAAGGAATATCAAAATCGTTATCCATTGATAAATCAGGTAATTCTACAATAGAAAAAGAACAAAACTTTATTGCTATTCCATATTACGCATGGGCACACAGGGGAAATGGCGAAATGACAGTTTGGTTTCCATACGAAAAATCGGCAGCTAGCCCGACTCCACCACCAACTATTACATCTGAAAGCAAAGTATCTGCATCATATACTCATGATCAAATTCTTGCAGTAAACGACCAGATTAATCCTAAAAACTCTAACGATCATGATATTCCAAGATTAACATTTTGGGATCATAAAGGAACAACAGAATGGGTGCAATATGATTTTAAAGAAGAAACAACAATTAGTAATATTCATATATATTGGTTCGATGATGGCCCTGATGGTGGTTGCAGAGTTCCGGAAACATGGAAGATGTTATATCTGAAAAACGGTGAATGGAAAGAAATATCAACACATGGTGAATATCCGGTTTTAAAAGATGAATTTACTTCTATCGAAATATCAAATGTTAAAACAAAATCGATGAGGTTAGAAGTTAAATTACAGGAAAACTTCTCAGGAGGTATTTTGGAATGGAAACTTGATTAAATGATAAAATGACAGAATAACATTTATACATTTACGCATTTAATCATTCACCTATAACATAGAACCGTAAAATTTAAAGTTATGACAAAAAATATTTTAAAGTGCGCATTATTCTTTTTGTTAATATCAATTTTTCTTGTGGAAGAGAAAACAAAAACAATAAATGTTATATATAATGTAATAGTGAGCTTATGAATACTATAATATTAATGTCAGTTATCGGGATAATTCTTTGTATTCCCGGTTTTATTAGAAAAAATAATTCAAGAAAATATTTATTTTTCTTTATTGTATTTTTCTTCATCGACCAGTGTTTAACAAGAAATGTTTATTTTCCTGAATTTATAACTATTGGAACAACATGGAACTGGACAGGAAAAATTGCAAGTGCATTATTTTCCTTGTTTGTTATACTGATATTAAGGAAAAAGTTCCAGATTGATTTTGCCCTTACACTTAAACAGAGAAAGGGTTCTCTAAAACCTACTTTAATTACAGTTGGTATTTTAGTAATTATAGGTGCAGTTGTTCTTTGGTTTTCTAGTTCAAAGGGCAATCCTACACTGGAAACTCATTTATTTCAATTAACAATGCCGGGAATAGCAGAAGAATTGGCATTTAGGGGATTGTTTTTAGGATTATTAAATAATGCTTTCAAGAAATCTTGTAGAATTTTTGGAGCTGAATTAAGCTGGGGTGTAGTTGTTACTTCATTATTATTTGGATTATGGCACGGAATAGGTTTTGATAACACATCTAACTTTTATTTTAATTTTGAACCATTTCTAATGACTTTACTGGCTGGATTTACATTAGCATGGTTAAGGGAAAAAACCGGAAGTTTGCTTATTCCTGTTCTATTTCATAATTTGATAAATGAACTTGGTAATATAATAATGCTGTTAAAATAAATAACATTGAGAGTAATTAGTAGCAAATTTGATTACCCTCTATGATTCCATAAAAAAACCTTAAATTTTAATATGATGACAAGAAACATTTTAAAATACACATTATTCTTTATGTTAATAATCGTTTTTTCTTGTGGAAGAGAAAACAAAAACAACATTATGAAAAAACAATTAAAAACATTTACCCTGTCGAATAAAACCAATTGTTCTGTTAAAATTACAAATTTCGGGGCAAAAATTATGTCAATAAATGTGCCTGATAAGAATGGTGACATTGATGACATTGTATTAAGCTACGATACTCCTGAAGAATACATCGACGGAAATCCATACTTTGGAGCAATAATAGGACGATATGGGAATCGAATTAATAAAGGGAAATTTGTTTTAAACGACACGGAATATTCTTTGGCTACCAACAACGGCAACAATCATCTTCATGGTGGGCCAAATGGTTTTCACAATGTAATTTGGGATGTAGTAGAATATAAAAACGATGATGATCAACATTTTGTAAAATTCAAATATCTTAGTAAAGATGGCGAAGAAGGATATCCGGGCAATTTAACAGTTTATGTGAAATATTCATTTACCAACGAAAATGAATTAATAATCGATTATAATGCTACATGCGATAAAAACACAATTATAAATCTTACTCATCATTCATTTTTCAATCTTAAAGATGCAGGGAAATCTGATATTCTTGAACATGAATTTAAAATCTTTGCCGATAGCTTTACTCCTGTAAACAATGAACTTATTCCTACAGGACAAATACTAAAAGTAAAAGAAACTCCGATGGATTTTACGGAATTTGAAACAATAGGCAAACGAATTAACGATGAATATTTACAACTTCAATATGGAAATGGCTATGATCATAACTGGGTTTTAAATAAAACATCAGATTCATTAAGCCTGGCTGCAATTGTTCGTGAACCTGTTTCGGGAAGAAAAATGGAAGTATTTACTACAGAACCGGGATTGCAATTTTACTCTGGCAACTTCCTTGACGGTTCCGATATTGGAGAAGACAGCACAAAATATAATCACAGAACTGCATTTTGTCTGGAGGCACAACATTTCCCTGATTCTCCAAATCATAAAATTTTTCCATCAACAGTACTTCAGGCAGGGAAAACATATAAACAAAAAACGATATATAAATTTTTAATAATGAGTTCAGTTCGAAAAAATATTTATTCAAAATAATATATCTTTAATAATCTGTGAATCTGTGGCTTTATTTAGTTTTTACAATTTTTCGAATCAGACTTAATAATTTAAAAAAACAATTATGGATTTTAGCACTATAGATTTCATAGTATTTGCATCGTATTTATTACTGATTATTTTTATTGGTTTGTGGGTATCACGAACAAAAAAGGGTGAAAAGAAAACCTCATCAGATTATTTTCTGGCAGGTAAATCGTTACCATGGTGGGCAATTGGAGCATCGCTTATAGCAGCAAATATTTCTGCCGAGCAATTTATTGGAATGTCTGGTTCTGGATATGTTATTGGCTTAGGAATAGCATCTTATGAATGGATGGCTGCAATTACATTAATTATTGTTGCAAAATATTTCTTACCTATATTCCTTGAAAAAGGAATTTATACCATGCCACAATTTCTGGAACTAAGGTTCGACAACAGAGTTAGAACAAGTCTTGCAGTATTTTGGTTGTTAGTATATATTTTTGTAAATCTTACATCGGTACTTTATTTAGGAGCATTAGCACTACAAACAATAATAGGAATAAAGTTAATATACGGTATCATTGGTTTGGCACTTTTTTCGGCAATTTATTCAATTTATGGTGGGCTAAAAGCAGTAGCATGGACTGATGTTGTTCAGGTAATTTTTTTAATTGGAGGAGGATTAGTTACAACATATCTTGCGCTTGATTATTTAGGTGGTGAAAAAGGTGCTATTACCGGTTTTGGAAATTTACTACATCAGGTTCCTGAGAAATTCGATATGATACTCGACAAGACACATTCAAACTATCCTGAATTGCCGGGTATATGGGTTATATTAGGTGGTATGTGGATAGCAAATATAAGTTATTGGGGATGTAATCAATATATAATTCAAAGAGCTTTAGCTGCTAAAAGCATAAAAGAAGCACAACGGGGTTTAGCTTTTTCGGGATTTTTAAAAATAATTATTCCAT
This sequence comes from Bacteroidales bacterium, assembly GCA_021108325.1. Taxonomy (GTDB): domain Bacteria; phylum Bacteroidota; class Bacteroidia; order Bacteroidales; family UBA12077; genus UBA12077. Next base: position 4,495 of record JAIORB010000082.1, read on the forward strand.
TAATTGTTGTGATACCGGGAATCGCAGCTTTTGCACTTAATGCCGACATTACAAAACCCGATGAAGCATATCCGTGGCTATTAGACACTTTTGTTGTGTCAGGACTAAAAGGATTAGCATTTGCTGCTCTGATTGCAGCTGTTGTATCGTCATTAAGTTCGATGATAAACAGTACTTCTACTATTTTTACAATGGATATCTATAAAAACTATTTCAATAAAAATGCTTCTGAAACAA
>JAIORB010000146.1 GCA_021108325.1 Bacteroidales bacterium
ATCTTATTTTCTTCAGTTTTGAATGATTCTTCTTTAGCAAAAAGAGTAAATAGCATTCCTGAAATTATACAGAATGGACTTAAAATTATTAATGAATAGTAAAATACATGTATGATTCCGGCCATCATTCCCGGTGGGAAAAACGTATACCAAAAAATATGTAAGGCTAAAACAGTAATAGTTGGTAAGAATGCCAATAAACCCAACAGGATTAAAATCCAATGAATCCTGTTTTCATTATTACCAATAAATCTGCCTAGATATGCTCCCAAACCTGTAAGTAACATCCAGTTGGCAAGAATAATTCCAATAACCAGCTCATTCCCATTAAAGAAAGTAAGAAACTCCCTTAATAAAATAATCTGTGTTGCTAAAGCAATAAAACCCAGTAAAATAACTCCGGGTTTAACATATCTTTTATTTGAATCTTTCATTCTCAATTTACATCGATAACACAATATATAATGTAATTAATCTGTCATGAAATTTTAAATACTTAAAATGCCTAGAATGCCTAAAGTTAAAAATTGAAAAAAGAAGAAATCAGTGACAAATATCCATTCATATGTAAAAATCTGTAAGCACTCATAATTATTCTTTTTTAATCTCTTTTTCGCTAAATACCAAAGCCTCATAAATATATATATCAGCATCTTTCCATCCGTCCCAGCCTATTCTTGCTTTATTTCGGGCACAATAACCTAAAAATTCTTCTCTAGTCCATCCTGTTTCAACTGCTACCTGAGGTAAAAATGTTCCTGTAGCAAATCCTTTTTTTATATAAATTCCATGTCGGCCCATTTCAATTTCATCAATCGAATCTATTTTCTTTAAAGGAGTTAATACAGAAATTTCCAAATCAATTTCACTCATTTCATCTTTTTCAACTGTAGGAAAACGATGGTCTTCGGTAGCTGCGGCAATGGCCATTTTTTGCACAATGGCATGCAATGGTTCATCGGAAACAAAACGACCAATACAACCACGTAAGACTCCGGCTTTATGTAAAGTAACAAATGCACCGCAGTCGGATTCCATAGCACTTGTTAATTCTGATTTATCAATTTTCAGAATTTTCCCTGTAGATAAATACTCATCAATAGTAGTTCGGGCAATCTGCAAAAGTTTTTCCTTTTCCAGATTAGTTAGTTTAAACTGATTTTCTGACATATTTTGTACTTTTTTCTTTGTAAAAATGATAGCATGATAACCAACAACACGGCTTTTGTCGCCTAAAACATCACCTGAGTTTTGATAATCAATATGAATTACCCGTATTCCGGGATCTCTTTCTGTTATATTCAATAAAGTAAGAACAGCCGGCCATCCACATAAACTGGTTACCAGGTTTTCAACATTTGCAGATGCATTTTCATTAATGGCATCAACAACTTTAACCACGGAATTAGCCACAATAGCATCTCCTGTTTTTTTATCCACTATCTTAGCTTCCTCATAATTTGGATAATGCGAAAAATCTGTACTTATGATAAATAAATTTTTTTCATTGAAATACGGAACTAACACTTCTGCAATCTTCTTGACTTCGCCAAGAGTTTGAGTGCCAGTTACAATAGGGACAATCTGAAAATCCTTTTTCATTTTATATTGCAAAAATGGCAATTGTACTTCAAGACTATGTTCCGCAGAATGAGCATCAGGATTAAAAACAAAAATTTCATTTTCGTCTATTAGTTTATTGGCAAGTTTCCTGTTTACTTTTACCTTTCCCAAAGGAGTAATATAATCTCCCTTATTATAAATTGATGCTCCTTTAAACATTACCCTATGACTGGAAGCTATAACAAAAATATTTTCATATTCTTTGTACGGATCAATCTGATTATAACTCGATGCAGCAACTTTTCCCGAATAAACATAACCTGCATGTGGCGCAATTATGGCCAAAACATCATCGTATGTTTTTACATACTCGGCTCGTGCAAAAAATGATTCTAATTGGTTTTTTAAGGCCTCTGGTTTATCGGGATAAAACGATCCCGCAACAACAGGCTCCCTGTCAATACAGTTTTGATTTTGTAAATCACCCGATTGCGAATTACATTCAACAACTATTATGGTTAAAAGAAATACAATTAGTGGCTTTAGAAAATAACTTATCCTTTTCATGATAATATGATTTTAGCTAAGTTATAAAAATTGACGGCTTAAAGCAATAGCAAAATTCATAACGAATTTTATTACTTTTGATAGATATGACAATTGCAGAATATATAGCACTTTCAATAACTGGAATTTATTCTTTAACAATTCTCGTTTTTTCCATTGGTTGGATAAAACTTAGAACCTTTGTCAGTTCCAGTATTTCCGACACAATTCCCATAAGCATAGTTATTGCTTGCCGAAACGAAGAAGATAATATTTCGTTTCTTTTAAAATCACTAATAAATCAAACTTATCTTAACGAGAATACTGAGATAATAATAATTGACGATCACTCTGAAGATAATACAAGAAAAATTATTGCAGAATATATTAAAAAAAATAAGTTTATAAAACTTCTCGAATTGCCCGGTAATAAAACAGGCAAGAAAGAAGCCCTGGCTTATGGAATTAAAAATTCGAATTCGGATGTAATTATTACAACAGATGCCGATTGTACAACGAACAAAAATTGGTTAAATACTTTGGTGAGTTATTACATTCAATTCAAACCTAAATTATTAGTCGGTCCGGTGGCCTTTAATTATAGGAATAATAATATATTTCAAAAACTTCAAGCCTTTGAATTTTTAAGTTTAATAGGATCGGGGGCAGGTGCAATTGGTATAAATAAGCCAATAATGTGTAATGGTGCTAATTTATTATTCGAAAAATCATTATATGAAAATAGTAATATAAAAAATCATATAGCTTCAGGCGATGATATATTTTTGATGTTATATGCAAAAAGAATTAACAAAAAGAGCATCCATTTTATTAGATCGAAAGAAGCCATTGTTTATACGAAACCTGTTAAATCTGTTAAAGAGTTTTTAAATCAGCGTATTAGATGGACATCAAAAAGCAAAACTTATCGTGATTTTGATATTATTTTTACGGCCCTTATCGTTACTTTTACGAATCTGATTTTAGCTTTAGGTTTTGTTTATACTATTTGGGATTTCTCTTTCCTCAATACTTTTATTTTATTATTCATTATAAAATCTATTTTTGATTTACTTATTCTTATTCCTGTTACAAAATTCTTTTATCCGCTAAAATTACTTTGGTTGTTTTTTCCTTTACAAATTATCTATCCATTTTATATTGTGTTTACCGTAATTTTTGGATTAATAGGAAATTTTAACTGGAAAGACCGATATTTTCAAGAAAAAGGATAATTTTGATTCAAGTATGCTATTCCGAAAACAGAAAACTGAAATAACCGGCTCCCTTAATTATCTTGCCTGGCAGAGGTTCAAGAGAAACAAGCTATCGTTAAGTGGATTGTTTTTTATAATATTTACTTTAATTATAGGAATACTTGGCTATTTAATAACTCCCGACAAAACAGGTTTTGCCAATACCCAAATTCTGGAAATATCTACTAAAAAACCAGGATTTAAATGCCTTATGTTAAAAGTTCGAAAAAATGAACTTCAAGAAGATATCGGATTTTTAAAAAAAATGATTTTTGGCAGAAAAAATGAATTCACTTATATCCCTATAAACAATTACTATTTCGAAAATGAAAAATTAATAATCGAAGAATTTAACGATATTTCCGGCGAAGAACCTTTTTACAAAAAGTTAAATCCAATAGATGTTATAGCTAAAGTTCAATACGGATCAGAAATAACTTTTGAGGATAATAAGTATTACTACACCGACATTAAAGGAAATCAACAAGAGATATATTTTGTACAAGTTAAAACCGATATAGAAACGAATCATATAATAACAAAACTTTTCATTCTCGGTACTGATCGTTTTGGCAGGGATATGCTAAGTCGCTTACTGATTGGAGCGCGAGTTTCTCTTTCTGTGGGATTTATTTCCGTTTTTATTTCTTTATTAATTGGCATTACACTGGGTGCCATGGCCGGTTATTATAAAGGAAAAGTTGATGATTTAATAATGTGGCTTATTAATGTTATATGGTCAATTCCAACTTTACTTATGGTTATTGCCATTACTTTGGTAATAGGAAAAGGATTCTGGCAAATATTTATTGCCGTTGGTTTAACCATGTGGGTTGAAGTAGCACGTGTTGTTCGTGGGCAGGTATTAAGTGTGCGTGAAAAGGAATATGTCGAAGCTGCCAGGGCACTGGGTTTTGGTAATGCAAGAATCATTTTTCGTCATATTTTACCTAATGTAATGAGTCCTGTAATTATTATTTCGGCTGCCAATTTTGCTACAGCAATTCTTCTCGAAGCAGGATTAAGTTTTCTGGGAATTGGCGTACAACCACCTGTACCATCCTGGGGTACCATGATCAAAGAACATTATGGATATATCATTATGGATAAAGCCTATTTGGCGATTCTTCCCGGAATTGCAATTATGCTTATGGTCTTATCGTTTACCCTGGTTGGAAACGGACTTCGTGATGCATT
>JAIORB010000112.1 GCA_021108325.1 Bacteroidales bacterium
TATAATATTCAAAAGCTTTTTTATAATTGCCCATTGCTGAATAGCTTTCTGAAAAAGATTTATAATTATATATAAAAATATCTTTTATATTTAGAGTTTTCCCTATTTCAAGGCTTTTGTCAAAATAAAATAATGCTTCACTGAAGTTGCCGAGTTTGTTGTAAAGTTCTCCAATATTATTTAACGAATTTGCAATTCCTCGTTTATTCTTGATTTCTTCATTTATTTTTAATGACTTTTTATAATATTCCAAAGCATCTTCATAATTGTTTAAATAGAAATAAATAATTCCAATATTATTTACCAAGAATGCAATTCCTCGTTTATTCTTGATTTCTTCATTTATTTTTAATGACTTTTTATAATATTCCAAAGCATCTTCATAATTGTTTAAATAGAAATAAATAATTCCAATATTATTTACCAAGAATGCAATTCCTCGTTTATTCTTGATTTCTTCATTTATTTTTAATGACTTTTTATAATATTCCAAAGCATCTTCATAATTGTTTAAATAGAAATAAATATTTCCAATATTATTTAACGAATTTGCAATTCCTTTTTTATCACCAATTTCTTCTTTTATTTTTAATGACTTTTTATAATATTCCAAAGCATCTTCATAATTGTTTAATTCTTGATAAATATTTCCAATATTATGTAACGAATATGCGATTCCTCGTTTATTCTTAATTTCTTCATTTATTTTTAATGACTTTTGATGATATTCCAAAGCATCTTCATAATTGTTTAACTTTTTATAAATAGTTCCTATGTTATTTAACAAATTTGCAATTTCACTTTTATCACCAATTTCTTCTTTTATTTTTAATGCCTTTTGTAAATATTCCAAAGCATCTTCATAATTGTTTAAATAGGAATAAATAATCCCAATACTATTTGTCAAATTTGCAACTCCACTTTTATCACCAATTTCTTCTTTTATTTTTAATGACTTTTGTAAATATTCCAAAGCATTATCATAATTGTTTAATTCTTTATAAATATTTCCTATATCATTTAACAAATTTGCAATTTCAGGTTTATTATCAAGTTCTTTAAATATATGTATAGAGTTATTATAGTATTCCAATGCTTCTTCATATTTTGATTGATAATGTAATGCTAAACCTATATATTCTAAAGCAAATGCTTGTTCGGTTCTATTATTTTGCTTTTTAGCGTATTGCAGTGCAAGGCTTGCATTTTCTTTTGCATTTTGTGGGAAATCAGGTAAATATGCTTTTGCTAGTTCATTCAGAAGTTTTGCTTTTTCGTTTTTATTAACGGTTATTAACAGATTTTCAAGACTGTCGGTTTTGTGGATATTAGCAGCATGCAAATATGCAGAGCATATTATAGTAAAAATAAATATAAAAGTAACTTTTTGCATTGGTATTGCTAATGCCTGCCTGTTCTGCAGACAGGCTTTTTTCATGTGGTTTAGGTTTTGCATACGAGTATGTTTTAGTATAATATGCCATTTCATTAAATCCCCTGGAAAGATATTCTGGCAACGTTCTGCGGGTTTGAAGCCATGCGGGTTTTATCCGCCCTGTTTCAGTATTCCCCGTTTTAACATCCTAATCGTAATGAAATCTGCATTTAGCAATTAGTATTTCATCTTCCTTAACTTGATAAATTAATCGATGTTCTCCATCAATTCTACGCGACCAGAAACCTTTATATTTATATTTCAAAGGTTCAGGTTTTCCAATGCCATCAAAAGGAGTCCGAGAAATATCTTTTAATAAGTTATTTATCCTTTTCAGCATCTTTTTATCAATCTTTTGCCAATATAAATAATCATCCCAGGACTCATCTACAAATATATATTTCATTATTCTGTGATGTCTTTTTCAAATGACGAACCTTTTTTCAATTTTTTAATTGCTGAGTCCAGTCTGTTCTCATTAACTTTTGATGATAATTCATGCTGAGTTGCACATAGTGAATTATACTCATTTAATGATATAATAACTACACCAGTATCTTTTCCCCGATTAATTATCAAAGTCTCAAAATTCTCTGTCACCCTATCAAGATACTTTTTAATATCTTTTCTAAAATCCGAAATCGTTGTTGTAAGCATAATTATATAATTTAGTACATACTCATGTACAAATATACGTACATAAATTAAGTTTCGCAAATTTACGCCAATTTTTAAAAAATAATTATGTATAATGGTCCGCGGGTTTGAAGCTGTGCGGGATTGCTGCATTGTTTCGGTGTCACCCGATACCGAAAGTTAAAGATAAAAAAACTGTCAAAACACCACCAAAACCCCGCATGTTTTTTGAAGCAATGTTAGTAATTGTTACTATTTTAATTCTATTACTTTTGCTTCCTTTTCAGTCGAAGAACTTGGTCTAAAAGCTTTATATATTTTGCAATCAATATATTTTCTTTGAACATGTTTTATTAATTCACTTTTTGATTTCTCCGATATTTCTTCACCTATAATTATCTCTTTGATAATAGATGATTTAATTGACACTTTTTTATTTACAAATTGAAATTTCACTATACGATTCTCATCTTCTTCTTCCCACTTTTTCAGCTTAGTTTTACATAAAAGAAATGCATCTTCAATACGACTTTTTAAATTCGGAATTATATCTGGTAAAGTATCAAAATAATCCACGTCACCACCTAAACTGCCCTTTCCTATTTTCGAAATATACTCCACTAACTCTTCAAAATTATATCCAATGCAAAAACCCTTATAGTCATTTGCATAATTTTTCCACAAGTGGTTATTATTAGCTGAATTAGCTGCGCTAAATACTCCAACTTCTTTTCTCAAATTTATTGAAACTCTTCGACCGTGACGCTTTAAAGCTTCAAAACCATTCTTTTTGTCATTTTCCAACCACCTTTTCGCCTTGTCAATTATTGATTCCCTCGAACGCCAATGTTCCTTAACAGATATAATTTCAGATATAAAGTATAATTTATCATCTTCACTTAATTTATCATAATGAAAAGTATTTAACACTTCCAAAGGGTCTTTCAATGATTTAGGAGAAGCGAAATATACTTCATTATTCGTAATAAATCTTCGTTGTATAACACTTTCCCAATTTCTATATTTGTAAATTAGAGTCATAAAATAGTATTACTGCCAACGGTCCTTGGGTATGAAGCTGTGCGGGATTGCCGCCGCGTTTCAGTGTCACCCGTTGACGCTGAAACAAATGTAATAAATGCTTGTCAAACCACTATTAAAACCCGCATGCTTTATGACCCAATGTTACACAACGTTATTATTTATATTTTCTTTTCTCCAACAATAATTCTTTGTCTTCAAGAACCAAGTACATTTCAGTCCATCTTCCCAAATTATCATAAACATAACGATAATTTTCCGTAGGTTTCAGTCTCCCTCCACCAATATATGTAACAGGTTCTTTAGGTTCAGGATAGTATTCATATGAACTATATATAACATCGTTATTATCATTATACTGTCTGGTTTCAACTGTTTTTGAACTGTCAGATTGTTCAATAACAATTTTTACTGGTCTTGATAATGAATCGTATTTATATGTCGATGTTGAAAATAATTTTTTCTGAATAGAAAGAGATTTGTCTATACTATAATTTTAAAATTTAATTGGGAGTTTATTTTCTATATGTTCTTGATATTCCGTTATAAAGATTATTTCTGGACTTAAAATTGTTTCTTTAAATAATACTTTTTTATCGTCTGAAAGTATAAATTTAGTTAGAATTGTATCAATTTCTCCCTTATGATTGGCATCAAAAATTTGTATTTCATGAGATAAGAAACCATTTTCATCATATTTAAATTCATATTCTGCTCTAAGTTGTCTCCTGAAAAAATACTTTGCATTAATTGCTCTTCCATTATCATCAAATACATATTTTTGCCAATAGTCACATTTTGAATTACGCAAATTATAAGTTTTAACTATCATTTCATTTGCAGACTCCACTCTCACAGACTCATCATAAATTCCTTGTCCAAATGACAACCCTGAACCTAAAAGAAAAAATATTACTAACAGCTTTTTCATAAATAATAATGTTGTGTAACTACAAATAGAAGTAAAAAGTTCCTTCTATTTAATTATGTAGTGAATCTATAAATTATTTTAAAAACTATCAAGCCAACTGATAATTACTAAAATATTGTTTGCTTACAATATGAAATTTGATAAACAAAAAAAGCACAAGCGAAAAACACTTGTCTGCTGACAAGACAATCTTGCGCTATTGGATGGTCATTAATTTATTC
>JAIORB010000117.1 GCA_021108325.1 Bacteroidales bacterium
TTGTTTGGAGTAGGAACAGGAGATATTGATGAAGTAATGAAAAAGAAATATCAGGACTATGATTTGACTGAGGCTCAAGAGCATAACTTTAATGCACATAACCAATATTTAGATGTTGCTGTTAAATTGGGTCTTGTTGGTTTGGTGTTAATATTTGGTTGGATTATTACTATATTAGTAATTGCAATTAGAAGAAAACAATTTCTATTTTTCTATTTTGGCTTAATATTATTTATTAACTTCTTCTTTGAAGCAATGTTAAATACTATTGCCGGAGTCTCTTTTGTAGTATTTTTTTACAGCTTATTATATTCTATGTACAATAGTGTTGAGCATAGTAATAATAACTAATCGATACATGTTGTAATATATGATACCGTAAAATTTACTTTTTAATTTTTGATTCTCTAATAATGTTAAGAATTCCCTTAAAATTTTCAAGTATTATTGAAATAAAAATACCCAAAATTAATCCAGCTATTCCATAAAACTTAAGATACGTCATAAGTTTATTTTCTATAGTCGATAATGCAGAAAAATCCTGGATTATAGTTATTGGTTCTGTTCTTAATTCAAGAGTTCTTTCTAAAGCTTGTTTTTGTTTATATAGTTTAATTATTTGATTATGATACAATTGTGTTTCTTTTTCGTTCATTACTAGTAATTGGCCTGCTTGTGTTTTTAATTTTTCTCCTGTGGTAAAATATTCTACCTTTTTTAAGCTGTCAAGAGATGCTACTTCAGTATTTAGTTTTAAAATTAATTCTTGCAGTTGATCTTTTCGAATACTATTTAATCTATTAATATAGCTATTCTGATTGATATAATTAAAAATACTTTCCTGGATTAGAGGGAAAACTTGAGGATCAAATACTTCCACTTTAACAACAAACCTGGTTTCAGAAACAATTGTATCAGAAGTTAAATATTTTTCATTATAGTCTATTAAATCAGTAACTCCGTCATCGTTAAAATCGATAACTTTAAATGCTTTAACATCTTTTATTTTTGCTAATAGTAGAGTATCCAATTCTAATTTGGATGCTAAACCTACATTATTGTTTTCTTTAAATAATTCATGAATATTATTAACATAATTAATCATATCAATACTTGAGATAGCATTTGAATATGCTTCAATGCTTGATGAATAGTATCTGGGGGATGTTTTGTATTGAAAAAATCCATAAATTAAGCCCAATACAATAATTGCAAAAATTATTATAGATTTTCTAATAAAAAACAATAGGATTAAATACGATAAATTTAAAAAACTATTAAGTAGGTTTTTAATTCCATTACCCATTTTTTGAAATACTTCTATCAAATCAATTTCGTCGTTTCTTTTTTCAGTAGTCATATTTTTATGGTTTAGACGGTTTATGGTTTACGGTATGTGGTATACGGTACGTGGTTTATAATTACAACATCTTACACCATATATCAATTTACAATATTAAACAATTTTTTCATGTCGTTTACCTTTTCAGGGTAGCCTAATTTTTCGTACGAATATATTAAATTTAAAATTAACTTTTTAATAATTTCGATATTAGAACAAGGACTATAGTATGATTTTTTTGATTCTATTTTCTGTTGTTTTAAAAAATAGTCTATTTCTCTTTCTCCTAAAACTTTACCATTGTTATAAGGATTTATATAAAAAAGAACATCATCCTTATAAGGATCGTGAATATTATATTCATCAATATAAGCAAGAATAAAATTACGAGGCATACTAACACCATAGATTGGTATATTTAATTCTTGAGCTAAAGATATATATATAATGCCAAGCGTTAATGGATTTCCCTTTTTAGTATCAAAAACATGATTTATATAGGAGTTTTGTGGTGCGAAAAAGTTAGAACTATTTCCCGAAAATTTATGTACCTGGAATAAAATATGATTTAATATCCTTGTTTTTTCAAGAGCTGTTAAATTGTTATTTATTTCAAGCCAGGCATCCCGCTTAATTTTATTAAAAGCTTCAATAATATCATTGTATTTTAAATCGGGATATTGATATTTTGCTATTAAATAGGCTGCTTTTAACAAATCTACTGCACCGGATTCTTTCCATTCTTTTAACTGTTTCTGAGTTGATGAAAACTGAATCTCTTGAATTAAATTTTCGATACGTTCCTGTAAAATAGCATTTAAAGACTTCTCCCAAACTTTTTCTAATTCAGGAATTATATTCTCCCCTTGTTTCAGGATGTTTTCTGAAACATGTTCAAACACCTCATCATTAGGATCATCTAATAATTGTAATAATGCTTTTATTTCTTTATCGTCAGCCACCTATTTCTTATTTTATTTTTACAACTACTTAGTTAGTCTTTCCAAAACAGTTTTTATTAACTCTTTTATTACAGGTTTATAATCTTTACTATATTCACCTTGTGTACGATTAGCTATAATGGCACAAATTGTAGCTGCATTATGACTTAGTAATTTTGAAAGCCCAAATATTGCTGAACTTTCCATTTCGTAATTCGTTATTTTTTGCCCTTGAAACTCGAAAGCTTCTATCTTATTATTAATGTTTTGATCAATAATTGGTAATCGTAACTGTCTCCCTTGTGGTCCGTAAAATCCGGGGGCCGATATAGTAATACCTTTTATAATATTATCGCCATCTAATTTCGCGATTAATTTTTCGGACGCATCAACAATATAAGGTGATGGTAATAATTTATTCCAACTCACATGCTTCTTAAATGCTTCTTCAAACTTCAGGTCAGAAATAGAATCTCTATTCGCATAAAAATTAAGCAAACCATCAAAACCTATAGATCTTTTACTCATTAAAAATGAATCAACAGGAATATCTCTTTGAAGCGATCCTGATGTTCCGATTCGAATTAAATTCAAGGTTTTATGTTGTTTATTAAGTGTGCGTGTTTTTAAATTAATATTAGCAATAGCATCCAACTCATTAACTACTATATCGATGTTGTCTGTTCCAATGCCAGTAGACACAACTGTAATTCTTTTACTATTATATGAACCCGTTATAGTATAAAACTCTCTGTTTTGTTTTTTGAGTTCAATTTTGTCAAAATAAGATGCAACAACTTCTACTCTTCCCGGATCACCAACTAAGATAATATCATCAGCAATATCTTCCGGTAAAAGATGTAAATGGAATATGCTTCCATCTTTGTTAATTATTAATTCCGACTCTCTGAATTCCATAATTTCCGCCTCTCTGATTTTTTAGGACTTCAAATTTATTTAAAATAAATTAAAAGCGCAATAAAGAAAAATCAACATAACCATAATATTTTAAGGCAGTGTGTGTTGATAACCTGCTTATTAATTTTTGTTGTAAATAAAAAACAAGCTGATATTTTTAAAGTTTCCATTTATAATATTAATGTTATACCTTTATTCACTCAGAAAATTAATAATTTAAAATTTATATTATGAAAAAAATAACAACAACATTTTGGATTGTAGCTGCTGTTGGATTTCTTATTGTTATCCTTATTAGTAGCTCATCTTTTATAACCCTTAAACCAGGTGAACGTGGTGTAATTTTTAGAAAATTTACCAGTGGGCTGGATAAAGAGAATATTTTTCATCCTGGATTTCACATTATTGCCCCATGGAATGAAATATATGTTTATAACGTGAAAGAACAAAAAAGTGAAGAAGGAATGGATGTTTTGGACAAAAACGGACTGTCAATAAATGTGGATATTTCTATTCGATTTAATCCAAAATATGATAGGATTGGATATCTTCATGAAAAATTTGGAAGAGACTATATAAATCAATTAATAACTCCGGAAGTTAGATCAACTGTAAGAAGAGTTGCCGGACGATTCACTGCTGAAGAGATTTATTCTACAAAAAGGAGTGAACTTGAAGAAGCTATTATTACTGAAGCCAGGGAAGTGCTTGGCGTAAATGAAATTGAACTGAAAGCTCTTCTTATTCGTTCAATTAATTTGCCTGATCAAATAAGAACAGCTATCGAAAATAAATTGAAACAAGAACAAGAAGCATTAGCTTATCAGTATAAATTGGAAAGAGAGAAGTCTGAAGCTGAACGTAAACGTATAGCAGCTGAAGGTGAAGCTCGTGCAAATAAAATTATAAATAGTAGTTTAACTCAGGCATTACTTAAAATGCGTGGAATAGAAGCTACAATCAAGTTATCTGAATCTCCTAATTCTAAAGTAATTGTTATTGGAAGCGGGAAAGATGGTTTACCTTTAATTCTTGGTGGAAATAACTAAAAATAAAAAAGGG
>JAIORB010000064.1 GCA_021108325.1 Bacteroidales bacterium
CTCAGCATGACAACTTTTATATTGGTAAATCCTGCAAGTCATCCTGAGCCTGTCGAAGGATGCTATAATATTAAATCTATTAGGTAATTACGCCCTAATAATTTGTTTTCTCAATTTCAAAATATGCTTCAGGATGCCCACAAACAGGACAATTCTTTAAAGCTTTAGTACCTTCGTGAACATGTCCGCATTTACGACAAACCCAACGCACTTTTTCTTCGCGTGCAAAAACTTTTCCTCGTTCGATATTTTCAAGAAGCTTTAAATATCTTTTTTCATGTTCGGCTTCCACTTTAGCAATTAATTTGTAAGCTATTGCTATTTTTTAAAATCCTTCCTCTTCTGCTATTCTTGCAAATTCAGGATAAAGATCTGTCCATTCTTCGTTTTCACCTTCAGCTGCAGCTTTTAAATTTTCTGCAGTTGTGCCAATAACACCAGCGGGATAAGAAGCAGTAATTTCCACCACTCCTCCTTCAAGGAATTTAAAAAATGTTTTTGCATGTTGCTGTTCCTGTGCTGCAGTCTCCATAAAGAATTCCATTATCTGCTCATAGCCTTCTTTTTTTGCTTGTTTTGCAAAAAACTCATATCTGTTTTTTGCCTGCGATTCACCTGCAAATGATTTAAGCAGGTTTTGTTCTGTACGTGTTCCTTTTAAAGAGCTTATAATTTATTGTTTTTTGTAATTACTTTTAATATTAATTCTACTTTGATAGATTAGAATTTTTCAGTTTTTTTCGCCCCATCCCTAAAGGGTGAAAAACAGAAAAATCAACCTACTCCCTTTAGGGATTGGGGTAAATCAGGTTGGTTTTTATAGAGTTATTTTTATATGTCAATGTATAATTAATTGATCCCGAAGATAAAAAAATGAGATATAAAAATAGGTAATTAATTACCCGATTAGTCAATTTAAAATGATTTTAAATACTATATTAAGTTAAGAAAACCTAACAGGTTTCCAAAACCTGTTAGGTTTAATATTCGATACGATATAAACTTACCCTTTAGTATCGACCCGAAATAATTTCCCAATCAATTATACTCCAAAAATTTTCAATATAATCAGGACGTTTATTCTGATAATCCAAATAATAGGCATGTTCCCAAACATCGCAGGTTAATATCGGAATTAAACCATCGGTTAATGGATTTGCTGCATTTGAAGTTTGTATAATATCTAAACTCCCATTTGGTTTCTTAACTAACCAAACCCAACCTGCTCCAAAAAGAGTTTTTGCTGCTGTAGAAAATTTCTCTTTAAATTCATCGAAAGAACCAAAACTGGCATTAATTGCCACTAATAATTGACCCCTCAGTTTTTCAATTTTATTTTTTCCAAACTGATCAAAATAAAAAGTATGATTCCAAACCTGAGCAGCATTGTTAAAAATCCCACCATCAGCCTTAGTTATAATTGTAAGCAAATCAGCATTTTCAAATTCAGTTCCTACAATTAAATTGTTTAAATTATTAACATAAGCTGCATGGTGCTTATCGTGATGAAATTCGAGAGTTTGTTTAGATATTGCAGGTTCTAATGCATTATATGCAAACGGTAATTCCGGTAATTCAAAAGGCATAATTTTATTCGTTTAAAATTTATAATTTTATTTTTATCAAAGTTAGAAATTATACTTATCAAAGACCAATAAAAAATGTTAGAAATTCAAAATAATATATTTTCAAAGTAAAGTAAAGGTTAAAATAAAAAGATAATTACTTTATATAATGAATAATTTTTTATTTTTCATATGCTTTAAAAACGTTAATTTATAAAACTGTGACGATAATTTACAAAACCATGGCGATTAATAAATCACAATAAATTATTTTTTTAACTAAAAGATATTTATATACTTTTACGCCTTCACTAAATAATCTTGATTATTCAATCAAGAAGATAATTAAATTCATTATTAAAAAAACAAATAAATTTAACCGTTAAATTATGAAACATTTATTTAGGAAGATATTTCTAAAAAAGAAGCTGTTATATATACTTTTTTCAGGAACTATCTGCTTATATTTTACAGCTAATACAATAGCACAGGAAGGTACTATACTGGAAAGCATCTATTATGGTGGGAAATTTGGTACAACTGTTACTCAATTTACAAATCAACAACCACACACCACTGTAAAACAAGGAATTACAGCTGGTGGTTTTGCCGGTTATAATTTTAATGATAATATGGCAATTCAACTTGAATTAAATTATTTACAAGAAGGAGGGCAATTATTAAGCATTGAGTACGCGGGGGATTTGAGCAATTATTCATGGGATATAGTAAATATAGATAACCAGAATGTAACTCTGCATAATTTGGATATTCCGTTAATGTTTAAATATTCATATCCGTTAGGAGCTTTTAAAATATTTGCTGTTGCAGGCCCTGCCCTGGGAATTAATTTTCATTCCGGCATAAAACATGAAACAACAGTTTTTACAGAGATAGGTAGTATTACCACATACACAGGCGAAGAAAATATTACCAGTAAAATTGAAAGATATAATGTTGGAATTACTGCAGGTTTAGGATTTGAGATTCCTGTATTTACTCGTAATTATATTCTTATAGATGCACGTTACAGGTATGGTATGATGCCGGTTTATAAGGGATATAGCTATAGAGGCATACCCCAGGTAACAGGTGATCTCCAAAACAATACCATGTATTTTACAATTGGATTCGGATTTTAATTTAAAAATATTATAATAAATAATAATTGTTTAATCTAAATTAATTTAATGTTATGAAAAATCTTTTAAAATTTATTGCATTTGCTCTAATAGCAGGACTTTTCTTTAATTCTTGTGAAGAAGACACATTTACAGAAGAAGATGCTATGAAAGCACTACAGGAAGTTGATTTAATTATCGCTGTAACTGACAAATCAAATTTTGATCAGCCTGTAGATGCTGCAACTGTTAGTACAGTTATTGATGGTGTAACAGTTGAAAAAATAACTGATGCTACAGGCATGGTTACTTTTGAAGATGTGAAAATTGGTGGTAATCTTAATGTTTACGTAAGTAAAGAAAACTATACTACAAGCTTTACTACAGTTAATACTACTCCATCTGATTACAGGCAAGCTACCGTTTCGGCCAGCGTTTATATTTATTCTTTAGCAGATGAAAATCTTGTTACAGTTAAAGGCCAGTTAACAATTGAAACCGACCTTACAAACAGAACTAAAGAAGTTGTTGCCGGAGCTGAAGTAAGAGCTTACAATTATAATTTACCAAACGGAAGTGCAAAGGCTTTTGTTAATACAACAGATGCAGAAGGTAAATATGAAATTAAAGTACCTGTTAATGCCACTGGTAATGATTATATTCAAGTTCGTTTTAATTCACTTGATACTACAAGAACTGTTGGAGTAAGCCTAAACAATATTTACTCTGTTGAAACTCAAAATGCATTTTATGATATTGAAGGAAGCACTAATCCGACAGACATTCCAGCAGTTCCAAGTGCTCTTATAACTATTGGCGCTCCAGCTGCTTCAGGTTCAGGTTTTGAACTTACAACCGAAGTTGATACTTCAACATCTCTATTAACTGATGCAACAGGCAATTACTGGAATATGGATATTCTTACAACCGGATCCGGTTATTTCCCAAATATTACCGGTTCAGATACTACTGTTTGGGTTTTCTTTTCTCCTGATACAAAAGGGCTCGACACTGCACGTGTTGAATTAACTTTTGAAAAAAATGGTGGACTTGTAAGTATTGATGGCATGTTGGACTATGGTACCTGGAATGGACGTAATGCTAAGTACTCTGCAAAACCTACAATTGATCTTAATGTAGGTGGTGGTACCGGCGCCGAAATTTACTATGATTTCAGATTAAATTACAATGTGAAAATTAATAATAATGGTGCCGGATACATAACTTTGCCTACTATTAAAAAGACTTATGTATCATACGGAGTTCAGTATATTAACACCTACAGTTTATCATCGTATGCTTTTATTGCCGGTGGTAGTATATATGCCGATGGTGGTGACATACTTTCAACTGAAGGAAGATATGACAGTGCTCCAACCTTTACATTTGTTGATGATGAAAGTAGTCAGGCTTTTGCTTATTTTAATTATTGGGATATAGGTACAGACAGTACATTCAATGCAGGTTATAGTTGGATTTCTGCTGGTGATAATTACGACCCGGG
>JAIORB010000069.1 GCA_021108325.1 Bacteroidales bacterium
GTACAATAAACTAAAATAAAAAATAAATAAATAATCTGAGGGAAACTGATTTTTACAACTCCTTATATTAAACTATTGCAATAAATAGACAATTGTTTGTTTTTTAATTTCAGTATTTTATAAATAAAAACCCCATTAAAAAGTGTCTCCAATGTTTTCTTTTAAAATTAAGTTTGCCTGTATTCATAATAATTTGTTAAAATTCAACATCATTCTTGCTTTATAAAAATGTTTTATTATTTTTATATTAAAATTAGCATAAAAATAAAATTATGAAAACAAAAAAAACAAAAAAAGATCCTAAAAAAAACAAAAAAGAGATTGATGTAAAAGATTTAGAAAATGTAACTGGTGGTAAGAGTATAGTAAAATTTAAAGCAGGAAGTGATTTAGCTGACGCAGTCAATAAAATTTAAAGCAGGAAGTGATTTAGCTGACGCAGTCAATAAAATCTAAAAAGGGGCTATCAAATACTTTTCGACAGCCCCTTTTCAGATTTATAAATATTTTTTTATTCAAACGATAAGGCAAATCCAACTGAAATTGGATATAATTCAGGGCCTTTATCTTTTATGAATAATGAATTAAAATAATATGTTCCGTATATCATCCAGTCACCAACTCCTAAACGTGCATGTACACCATATCTAAAAGGTGAAAGATTAAAATCATCCTTTGTTTTTTCTTTATTTCTATTGTCGTTTTCTTTATAAACAATTTTTGTATTTGACCCCAGCTTTAACCCTCCAATAGCACCTGCAGAAAAAACAACACCACTATTTTGATTTGATGATGAATGTATCTCCAATAACATCGGCATTGTAACATAAGTCGTTGATAATTTAGACTTTTCAATATCCCATGTCGGTTGGTCAACTGCCATGTCTCTATTTTCAATAATCCTTGTAGTTGCATCTTTTTGTATGGAATTGTCGTTATCAAAACGGTAATAATTCCACTCAATACCTAAGCCTGTAACTAATCCAAACTTATTGTTTACAAAGTTAATGCTGTACTGAGCAAAATTTATGTTCATGTTCCACGATTTTCCAGAATGTAAATCCATGTATTGTTCTGTAACATCTCGACTTAATGAGAAATTTTCATCAACCAAATTACTTAGTCCCATTGAAAATCCTGACCAAGAACCTTTAAACCTGTCTTCATCATCCCAAAACCAATCCCAATCATCTTTGTTATGTTTTGTTACAAATATTTGTGTTTCATCATCATCTTCGATAATTTTCACCGTTTTTCTTTTAAACCTGATATTGGTTGTGTCATCTTGCTGATTTTTTAACTCCTCTTTCATCTCATCAATATTTGGATCTTCATTTTCAACATTTGGGTCTTCATTTTGCCCAAAAACACTTAATGTAATAATTAAGGTAGCTAGTACTAATGCTATTTTTTTCATGATTCTAAATTTTTTAATTTTACTTTCTGTTAATTCTTTCCTCTAGGACGGACAACACCCTGAATTTGTTACAGCAGTTTTTAATTAATTTTTTATTGGGGCTGAAAAGGCTATCAATCTTGAATTAAACTCCGTTTTATTCGGGTTTCCTTTTTTATCATACAGTCGTTCCAGACTCATTTTACTTCCGGTTAACTTATTTATACCTTCAACGCTTGCTTGTGCAATATCAAAAAACTCTATTTTATTTTTATCCTCTTTTTTTAGTATTCTCTTATTAAAAGTTCCGGCCAAATATGATTTAAATGATATGTATTTTTTGTCAACGTCTTCTTTTTCCTGACTTTTATCTATATCCACATATATAATATTTTTATCCACTTTGCATTTATAAAAATCAAATTTCATTTCAGCCGGATATAAATATGCTAATTGATTTATTTCTCTTGGAATAACTTCATCTTCTTCAATATCATCATTTCTTTTTTCTTTTAGTATTTTCTCAGAAGCAAAGCTCTTTTCTTCTATATTTATATTTCTTTTATTGTTGTTTAAATCGCTCAATATATTAACGTTTTTTACTTCGTTGTCTGTAACAGGCAAGTTTTCGACATTAATGCTTTTATCAAGTTCTGCAACAGGTAATTTGTTATTGTCTTTTTCTTTGGGAATAAACAGGTATATTGCTAACAAAATAATTATTGATGCAGCAATAGAAATCCACTGGTAGCTCTTTCGTAAAACAAAAATCTTTTTTTCATTCTTCTTTAAGCTTTCTTTATTCTGAAATACCGCGAAATTATCCGGTTGGATTTTTGTTAACTTATATAAGTAATATTCTTTCTTCTTTTTTTTGTTCCCGGCAATAAATTTGTCAAATTCAATTGTTTCTCTTCTTTTTAAATCACCTTCCATTCTGGCTATACATAATTCGTCAAAATTGTTTATTGTAACACCAGATAAAATTCCGGGTTTTTTTAATTCCATTTTATTTTCGAAAAATGTACTGTCAACAGGTATTTTATTCGCCTCAAAAAGCTCGATCTCACTTTTTAAATCCGGATTTTCGTTTAAGAATAACATTAATAAATTCTCATCAGATGGAGATAATTCCCCATCCTGAAAATCAAGAAAATATTCTTCGTAATTATTTCTATTAATGTCAATCATTTATTAATTGTTTTCTAAATCAATACTTCAATGCTTCCAATATATTTTTTAAGCGCAAGTCGTCCTCTGTAAATATACACCTTCACCTGAGACTCCGACAGGTCAGTTATTTCCGCAATTTCGTTATATGCATATCCTTCATAATCTCTTAACAAAATTACGGATCTTTGAACTTCTGACAGTTGCCTTAACGCCTGATCTAAAACTTCACTTAATCCATTATAAGTATCTGTATAGGTGCCCAAGTCATCAATTTCGTCACTTAAGTTTGTTACACGTTTATTTTTCCTGATTTTATCTATCATTGTATGATATGCAGTAGAAAATAAGTATGATTTTACTTTATTAAAAGAAACATCGCTTGCTCTTATCCACAATTTTTCATACGTGTCCTGCACAATATCTTTAGCTTCATCTTCATCTTTAATGTTTTTTAAAATAAAGCGGAAAATACCATCAGAATACAAATCAACACTCTTGTTATATTCCTCTACAGTCATTAAAAAATACTCTTATTCGAAAATATGACGTTTAAGTCATTAAAAAGTTACATGCAAAATTAAACTTTTTCAATATTTATTTAATAATTACCTTTATCATCCATTATAATCTGAAAAACTTAACCAATGAAAAAGCTAATATTTTTATTCCTGGGTATTACGTTTATACTACATTCATGCCAACATAACGGCTTTGAAGAAAGCAAATCACAGGATCATTTAATAATATCGACGCTATGGTATCAAAAATCAGGAGAAATGAAAGCTATTTACTATCAATGTTTTAATTGGGCGGAATTAAGGATTGATATGATCTTAGCAGAAAGTAATACCAAAACAAAAAAGGCGGTTATTGTTGATATTGACGAAACGATGCTAGATAACAGCCCTTTTGAAACAAACTGCATTAGAACCGGTAATGGATATTCTAAAAACACCTGGCACAGTTGGACTTCACAAATTAATGCTAAAGCTCTTCCCGGCGCTGTTGAGTTTTCGAAATATGCAGAATCAAAAGGTGTTGAAGTTTTTTATATTTCAAATAGAAGTGTAGATGAATTTGAAGTTACCTTGAAAAATCTGCAAAAGGAAAATTTCGCCTTTGCCGATAGTTCTCATTTATTATTAAAATCAAATACAAGTAGTAAAAAGCCTCGCAGAGATATTGTTAGAGAAAATTATGAAATTGTGTTGTTAATTGGCGACAACCTTGGCGACTTCTCTGAAATTTTTGAAGACAGATCAACAAATTGTGGATTTGATGTTGTTGAAGAAAACAGCGAAAAATTTGGGGAGATATTTATTGTATTGCCAAATCCAATGTATGGTAGTTGGGAAAATGCTGTGTTTGATAATAAAAAAGATTTAAGTAACGAAGAAAAATACCGTTTGCGAAAAGCTAAACTAATTGGTTATTAAT
>JAIORB010000033.1 GCA_021108325.1 Bacteroidales bacterium
GGTATAAAAGTTTTTGAGTTTGCTGAAGGAATCCATAAAATTGAAGATTTGCATGCCGGAATGGAATTACCCGGAATTGTAACAAATATCACGAACTTTGGTGCTTTTGTTGATGTTGGTGTTAAGCAGGATGGTCTGGTTCATATTTCGCAACTTGCCAACCGGTTTGTAAAAGATCCGAACGAAATAGTTAAACTTCATCAACATGTAAAAGTAAAAGTTACTGAAGTTGATTTGGCAAGAAAAAGAATTCAGCTTTCGATGAAAGATATTCAAAAGTAAGGTTTTAAATTACGAGATTAATATACTACAAAGTATGCATTAGCCATTTTTTGATCGTTTAGGTATATATCAATATAATATAAACCCGGTTTCCATGCTGCGCCATATCTTACATTTCCATATAGTCCAGTATGAAAAGATGATTGCCAGTTTGCATCGACATAGTTGTTAAGGAATTCAGTATAGATTTCCTTACCATTGCCTTTATACCAAATAGCTTTCAGGGTAAAATCTTTTTTACTTTCTTCTAATGTATAGTTTAATAATACCTCGTATCCCAAATATCTTGTATTTGTAGATGCGAAAATTCTTTTATATTCTCTTTGATTATATGGTGTAATTTGGTCTGATGATTCATAAAACTTTATATTACTTACGTACATATTAGTTATACTGTCAGATCCAGATAATGTTGGTACAGAAATCTTATTTGAATTGAGCCATTTAGTTTTATCAAGTAAAGCTTTAGTAATTTCGTAAGTTATATTTTTCTCCGAAATGTCGATGGAATTAATAAGTTTATAAGTTGCCAAATCTAAAGGAATCTGACCATATTGATTCCAACCATAAGTATAAGCACCAAGGTTTAATAAAGTTTTCGCTGTTGATAAATTATTATTTAATACAGATAGAAACAATGGTGTTTCCATGCATTTATTTGAAATATCTATTCCTTTTATTCCAAACTCATCTACTTCATTTCTCCCGGCATCAATTAAAAAATCAATGGTTTCATTATCACCAAAAGCAGCTGCAATATGCAATGGAGTATTTCCGTAATGATCAGGGAAATATACTTTAGCTCCCGAATCTACTAACTGTCGTGTTATGTAATGATTATTTTTAAAAGCAGCCAAATGCAGTGGAGTTTGCCAATCAATATTTACTATGTTTATAGGTTCTTCTTGTTTTAATAATATTTGAACACTGTCCTCATTTTCATTCCATACTGCTAAATGAAGCTTGTTTCTTAAGAATCCATCTTCAACAACAGGTTTATTTCCCATTAAAAAATTAAAATTATCAGATATATTTATATGCCGGTTAACCCAACCACTTTCTGTTATTTGGCCAATTGCTACATACCTTTTATCCAATAACGAAAATGTAATTGGAATACCATGAGTGTTATCAAATTGAGCAATATTTATTTTATAATCGCGCTTAATGTCATATTCAACATGTTCTTGCATAACTATTTTGGGCTTATATTCTCCTATGGTGACGTTAGTTCCATTTGGATCGTTATATTTCGCAAAATTTAAAGTTATTGGTTTTTCACCAGGATCTCCAAGAAATTGTATGGGAGCAATAGATCGACCGTATGTGCTATAATACTTATAATCCCCTAATAAATTATCATATATAAAAATCTCATCTGGTTTTTGATATATTTTAAAATTTGTTTGTTTATTTGGAGGAAAAAGGTATGATAGATCATATCCTCCATGATCATATTTAACAAAGAAATCGTCTCTTTTAGAGCTTATTGTTGCAGATAAATTCTTACCTCCGGAATATGTTTCATAAATATAGGTTTGTTCGTTAAGATCTGATGCTGCAATTGAATATGTTTGATATTTATTAATAAAATTCCCAATAGTTAAACCATTTGAAAGAAAAACCTTTTGTAAATATTTCTTTTCATAGAATGCGAGATAATAAATCACTTCACTGTTTGATGTATTAATACCTATAACACTATAGTTTCCTTTTTTTAAATCATCAATAGTACCAATGAAACAAGTTGTTCCAACCTGGTATATATTTTTTTCGCGTAAACCATAATATCCAAAGTAATGATGCAATGGTTCATAAATATCCAAATTGTTAGCTTTAAACTGATTTTTCAATAAACTTTTATCAACATCGAGCAAATCATTGAACTGCTTTATTTCTAAATTGTTCGAACATACCAGGTCTTTCTTTTTAAGAATTAAAGTTGGGGATGGCGTATTAAATACAAAGGCTGGTAAAGAATCTTTTGCTGGTTCAAATAATGTGTATGCATTAGCTTGCCTTGTGTTAGGATTTATGATTAATATGTACAATATATTATCTTCATTAAGTAATGATAGTGAATGATTTTCATCAATAAAAACTGATGAAGGTATTTCATTATATTGAGCATGCAGTAAGTGGGTTAGGAATAGTATAATAAACGTAAAATGAAATTTTTGTTTATTAAAAATACGTGTTGTCATGATTTTTAGGTTTAATGGTTTTCGACAGATTTCTGATGTAATGACTTTGTAAACAAATATATAACAATATATTATTCAAATCAATTTAAATAACGTTTTATAAACAAATAACAATGTGTTTAAATTCATGAAATTACAACAACATGTAAAAGTTACTGAAGTTGATCTGGCAAGAAAAAGAATTCAGTTATCGATGAAAGATATTAATTGAATTTAAAGTTAAAATGGTATAAGTGGTACCTTAAATCTGTAGTAAACTATTTAATCGTTTGATAGTCACGGTGTGACTTGATGAAAGATAGTACACTTAATTGCTTTTATATTAATTAGTCACCCCGTGATTTGTGGATTTAAGGTAGTATGAAAATATAATAATAAACTTATTGAATAATAATGGTATTGGCACTAACTGTATAAGCACTAAAATATCCCATTGCTCCATTACTTAAATTACTTTCGGGATTGGCAGGAGTTGAGCCCGACATTTGTCCGGCAGGGCCGCCGCCTGTATTGCCTCCTACAATATTAATCAGAGTTTTGTAATAATTATAAGTTTCTTTATTAATAGACAATAACTCAACAGTAATAGTATCATTAACAGAAAATGTTTCTGTCATTAGTGGTATCTCAACTTCATTGCCCTCAAATATTTTATCATCTCGTATAAGAAGATTTTCACTGTCGTTTAATAATATTCCGTTAAGAAATATTTTAAAACGATAATAACTTGCACCTACGGGGTCAATAAAGTGGCAATGTATTATATAACCCTCGTCAAAACGTGGAGTGGCTTCGATATATTCATAACTTAAAGTATTGATATTTACTTTTTCGGGCATTAAAGATTTTGCCGTATATTCCGTACCATCAGAATTAACAGAAAGAAAGTAAGTTACATCGGTAATGCCTTGCGTGTTTTCAGTTTTATAAATACCTGCTTCTGTTTCTTGTAGTGTTTCGATATTTCCTGAATTATCTGAAATAACTACAACTGCGTCTGAAACATAAGGATAAATACCCGGCTCAAAATAATCACCTGTTTTAGAAAGCTTTACGGTAAATGCACCTTGATTATCAGTTATAATTCCTTCAATAACCAGTTTTGGGTCAATATTATCCAAATCAATTTCAATCACATCTTCGCAAGAATTAAATGCGAATAATGAAAGTATTGCTATTATTATTTTTGTTGTTTTCATTTATTATTAAGTTTAAGATTCTACGGTTTTAGTAAAAATGATTAAATTCATAAATGATTAAATTCATAAATGATTAAATGTGTAAATATTATTTATTACTTCCATAAGATGAATTTTTAGCTTTTGTTATTTCATTTGCTTCTTTTTTTAATCTTTATTCACTTTGTTCATGAGAACGCTTCGCTAAGTTCAATAAATATTTCTTTTTCTGTCATAATTTTCTATTATCATTTAAACATTTAAAACTTAAAATTATAAGTAATCGATGGAACTATTTGAAATAATGCAAGCCTTAC
>JAIORB010000047.1 GCA_021108325.1 Bacteroidales bacterium
TATTAACTATAGAAATTATACCGTCTTTTTTTAAAATTCTGTGAAGTTCATCAATGAGCTTTTCTTTATCTTTTATCATAAATATAACATTAAATAAAAGTGCAATATCAATACTTTCGTCCGGTAATCCCGTCCCGTTATTGGATATTATTGTTTTTACATTCTTCAGTTTATGTTTTTTTATCTTTTTTTCAATAACTTTTATTGCCGACGGATGTATATCCAAAGCATATATCATTCCCTGGGAGCCAACAATTTTAGCAGCAGGGATAGTAACAAAACCGGGTCCGCAGCCATAATCTAAAACATGATTTCCTTCTTTTATTCCACTTCGGGTAATTTCCTTTTTTATGTTACGAATATTTTTTACTACACTCATAACATTTACCATCATTCTAAAATGAATGTTTGACACAGCTTTTTCTGTTTGCATTATAAAATCTTTTTCATTGTAAAATCTACACCTTCATCTTCTACTATTATAAATCCCGTTCTCAGATAAAGTAACTTTGCCCTGTTTTGTTTATCCACACTCAAAGAAATTGACTTAATTCCCTTTGAGAAATATATTTTGGAAATTTCATCTATTAGTTTTGCCCCAATTCCCTGATTTCTGAATTTTTCCTTAACTGCCATACAGATTTCAGGTGTGTTTTCATCAATGAATCCATATCCTGCATTGGAACGGCTAAATGTTCTTCCCCAAATAGCGCCAATAAGTTCCTCATTGAATATTGCAACCAGTGCAATGTCATTTGGAAGAGTGTCCCAATGGTCAATATATTTTGATATATCAGGATTATCTAAAATAGATTTTGGAAACGGGGATTGGCCTTTCGGAACATAAAGAGCCAAATAAAGTATTTCCCTTAAAAAGTCAGTTTCTTTATGTTTAATTTCTCTAATTATCAAATTTATTTTATTACCTCCTTTATCCATTCATCCGTTTTTAATATCACTTCTTTGTTAAAATTCTCGGTCATGTATTTCCAGGTTCTGTTTTCAATTCCGTGTTGCATTGATTTAACTTTTGCAAAGGCATGTGTTGTATTTTTCAGATGTATAAACTTACCTTTGCTGGGATGATACCGGTTTACAACATCTACAATAGTTTCATGGTCGTATTTTGAAAAAGCCTCAATATCTGCATCAGCCCAAAAAACAAGAACATTGGCATCTGTTTTACTCCAACATTTCGTTAAGTTGTAATCATCAATTTCAATGAATGCTTTATAATTTCGCCCCCAAATTCTTTCCTCTCCATCGTAAAACATTAGTTCTTTAAAAATAATTGACAAAGCAGTATCCTTTGCGATTAATGAGGGTTTATTTTTATCAATAAATAATGCATGGATAATTTTGTGATAATCTAGCATATTGTTCTCATTTTCTACATAGTCAACACCAAGAAGAGGGTTTTGCACTCGAAACATCTCAATAAGATATTCTCTCCATGGCTTTAAAGTTGTGCCGTAAACAATTACGCCATTAACTTTTTCCTGATTTGCAATTATTGGTGCAACTATTCCGCCCAATGAATGTCCCCAAATGAAAACTTGACTTGTATCAACAAAATCATATGATTTTAATTTTTGTAATCCCTTTAAAAAAGCTTCTGTTTCAGTCTTAAAACCAATATCATTACATTTTGAAATATTGCTACAATCACCAATTCCGGGTTTTTCAATACGCATAACCACATAACCCTTATCGCACAAACCTTTTACTAATTGTATGTAGGGATGTTTATTACCAACATTATCAATAGAACTACAAGTGTAACCCTGAATAAATAAAATTGCCGGTAATTTACCCTGCTTTTTAGGTTTATCAACAATTACCCGTATTTGTCCACTGTCAAATTTAAAATTATCATATATAATTTCGTGAGTTTCAGATTTTTCATAAGGAAATGCAGGATATATTCCTGTAATTTCTTTTATTTTCCCTTTTCGGATAATTCTATAATTTACCTTATCGCCTCCGCTACTTAATGAAACTTGATGTTTCAGGTCGTGCATAGTTTTTACATCATTACCGTTAATGCTTAATATGATATCAGTAGGTAATAATTTATGCTTCTTCGCAAGCTTAGTGTTTTTCAAACTGTCAATACTAATTCCGGAATTGATGTTATAAATATCAGCAACAGAATCAGTAATTTCTGTTCCGTAAACCCCAAGATATGCTCTTCGTTTTAATTCCTGTGAACTACTTATTTGAAATAAGAATATAAGTGCGATTATTGAGAGAATAGTTTTCATTAGAATAAATATTAATTATACAATAGACAATATTCAATATATATTATTCTTCTTTTAAGATTGGTATTTCTGCAATATACTCATTATCTTTAATATAAAAACGGGGTGCTTTTTTAGAAATATATTTATATCTCTCGCTTAAGTTATTCAGTCCTATTTTTGTTGATTCATTTATAGAATCCTTAGGTTGTAGATTGTTTTTGACTATCAAAGAATTACTGTTGTTAAATATTTTAATTTTCAGTGGTTTATTTTCTGAAATTATATTATGTTTTATTGCGTTCTCAACAAGCATTTGAAGCGATAAAGGAGGAATGTAATTATTTAATTTTTGTGCATCAATATTAATTGAGATTTCAAGATTTCCTTCATGTCTTATTTTTTGTAAAAAAATATAGGATTTAAGAAATTCTATCTCATCTTTAAGCGAAACCACTACTTTTTCTTTTACATCTAATACATAGCGGTATGTTTTTGAGAATTTTGTAATAAACTCTTTTGCTTTATCGGGATGTGTATCTATTAAAGAATATATCGTATTCATGCTGTTAAAAAGAAAATGAGGGTCAATCTGATTTTTTAATGCTTCAAACTGCGACTGAATATTCTCTCTTTTAAGTTGTTCTGTTTGTATCAATGAGGTTTTCCACTGTTTAAAATAGTAATATCCTTCAAGTATAGAAATAGATATTGTGTTTATTATTATTGCAACAATTATATTATTAAATAAAACAATACTTAATTTTTGATTTCCAAAATGATTAAATGCTAGAGAGAATATCAATGCACAAATTGAAATTATTATTACAGCAATAAAATTGGTCAATAATATTTCAGAACTTATCCGTTGAATAAATTTTTTATCCCAGGGAAATTTTAGGCGCAACCAATTAAAAATTTTAATATTAACTGTAAAAATTGATACTGAAACAATAAATGAATACAACATCCCTAATGCTATATTATGCATAGGTTTATTATTATCTGTTAAATAAAATTTCAGATAAAAAAATGCAGGCATAAGTAATGCAATTACAATACAGGCAATTAATATTTTTTTGTTGAATTTCATATTTATATTATATAACAAATCTACTAAAAAACTATTCTATATTGTACCATCGGATAGATGTCGAGTTGATATATTATTTCTTCTTCGCCTGTTTCGGTATTAAATGTCATCATATACGGATTTTTACGGTTTATGAAATTTTGAATATCAAAAGATAACTCATGTGAGATTTTTTTTCCGTCTAACCTGAAAGCTATATTTATATCAGGTCTGATATAATCTTCAAATTGTTTTGAAAAAGGATTTTCTTCATCAAGTTCTGTCTGCCCGTTCTCCATAGATTTATCAATATCAACAGGTGTATATCTTAATCCTCCTGCCCATGTAAATTTTCCATCAATGG
>JAIORB010000103.1 GCA_021108325.1 Bacteroidales bacterium
CGGACATCCACGGCAAATAGTTCGGCCATCAGCTTCTGGGTCAGCCAGATGGTTTTATCCTCATAACGGGCCTCAATGCTCTGCTCGCCGGCTTGACCTGTAAAAATCAAAAACTCCGCTGTACTATTGCGGATCAGCTTTTTTTCGTTATTTTCGTGTGGTTTGTGGTTAGCCATCCTACACTTCCTCCACGTCCCACATACGTTTCATGAACTCCTCTTCAATGAGGCGGACTTTCCAGTTTTCATCATCCAGCTTCAGGTTCGGAAGATTATTGCTTCCATTGACGTATATGGTGTCAAATTCAAAATCACGGGTACTGATGCGATTTTTTTTAAACCATTCATCCAGCATCAGGTTGTCCTGCTCAAGATTGCCGGTGAGTTTCCGCCAAACAATCAGTACTTTTTCTTTTTGACCGTTATTGGGATTGCTCGGGTCTGAGGGTATCCAGCCTTCCACTTTTCTGAACCGCCACGGTCCGTTTTTATCCTGTTTAATGCGGCCATTCACGATTAGGCGCATTTGCTGATTTTCGGGCAGTTCCGGATCAGGTTCTCGTTTGAATTTGGCGGTAAATGCCAGGGGCGCGGCAATGTGGACAACGCGCAGGCCGATGAGATAGTTAAATGTCTCCAAAAGGTCAACATTTTTAACCACATACTCATCACTGCCGGGTTGTTTTACTTTAAGTTTGTAAGCACAAGGATCGGCAAAAGCATCAATATTCAACAAACTTTGACTGCCGCGGGTCTCCACATCAAGCAGATAGCGGAGCATGTAGTCTTCATAAAGGTCAGGGTTATCTTGATATGCCTTGGAATTATTATTGAAACTAAGGTTGTTCAGAGTATCTTCGTAAGATTCGAGACGCAGGTATTTAAAACAATGGGAAACGCCTGTGTGGCGGGCCGTGGGCTTGCCGTTTTTCCATGATTCGGAGTAGATGACCTTCTGAATCCGTGGTTTTAACACTGTGTCGAAATAATCACCCATTTCCACGAGAATGTATTTACGGCGGCCATTGTCCTCACGGTTGAGGTTGATAACTGCGTGGGCGGTGGTGCCGGAGCCGGCGAAGTAGTCGAGGATGAGATCATCATCTTTGGTTGATATGAATAAAGCGTCCTGCACAGTATAAATAGATTTTGGGTAACTGAATTCATTGTCCTTACCAAGAAAATTTCTCAGGAACATAATGCCGTTACTAGAAGCATCATATTTAGATTCATACCATATTGTCTTTGGCTTTTTTCCAGCACCCTCTAATCGTCGCTTTTTATAAAGTTTAATAACTCCATTTTTTATCTTTACAGATATTTCTGTACTACATTTCTTTAAGAAAGTTTGTTTTTCCCATCTCCATGTTTTCTCCTCTCCATTTGAGTTAATAGGCAACACTTCAACAAAATCATGTTTTTGTTCAAGTGATAATTCCAATGTTTCAACATTTACATAGATTGGATAAAACAGGTTTGGTCGAGTATTTCTATCAGAATTGTTTCCTGTACGCATAAATGAGACTTCGTGATACGCTGATACTTCATCATTGGCCTTATATATTGACTTATCCTCATCGCTCAAATGAAATAGACCAAGAGTGGCGATGCTCTTATTGACGGCATAAACAATCATGTATTCATGAGATGTTCCATAAAACTTATCGTCATTTCTTCCTCGAGGATTATGCTGTACAACTACATTGGCCACAAAATTTTCAGGAGAAAATACATTATCTAAGACCATCAATGTGCCACGGTGCTCATAGTCATCAATTGCTACATTAAAAAGAGCGCATTTATCCAGTAATGCCATAGAACATGCAAATCTGTTATGTAAGAGTGACAAAAAAGAAGAATGCTTGTAGGTGTTTTTGTAAATAATTTCACTAGACTTAGCATTATACGGCGGATCAATATAAACACACTTCACCTGCTCCCTATACCGCTCCTGCAGCAGATTCAACGCCTGAAAATTCTCTGAATGAATCAGCAGACCATCGCATTGCTCATCCAAATCATCAATAGATGCGATCAACCTCTCCTTAAATTCCTCATCAAAAAATCCGGTATCCACAACCAAAAACGGATTTTCTTTTAAGAACTTCGCTGTCAGTGGTTCGGAATATTTCCGGCTATGCAAATCCCCTTTAATCTCATCAATCGCAAACAGTATTACCCACTCTTCCCTTTGCGCCTCATTATCCGCAATTTCAGGATACAGCTCCTCAGGTACCCGATCCAGAGTGATGCAATAATTTGTTTCAACAACAAACTTTTTCTTGAGCCATAGTTTTTTCTGAAAGTCTTCAAGTTGGGCCAGAAAATCAATAATCTTGTGGGATATCTTTCGCAGAATCTTGATTTTGGTTAAGTATGATTCCACGGCCGGAACATCGGCGTTTTCGATGTCATCCAGCCGCATTACCTCGTTTTTGATATAAAAGTCCAGTTCGCGCCGCAGGAATCCGCCAAGGTCTTTGTGGATAAAATAATCACAGGTATTACGGGCCGTGTACTGATTGACATACTTTGCCAGCAGCGAACGTTTTTTATGCTTCTCTGTTGGAGCCGGAAATTCCAGCAGGTGTAAATATTCTTTAGCGCTTTTCGTGTCTTTTGTGGTTTCCAATTCTTTAAATATGGTTTCTACTGCTTCGTCATTCCGCTTATCCCGCCATATTTTTTCCTGGCCTGTCTTTTTTGGGTCCGGCCTGTATTCAAAATTGACAATCAGCTCGCCGTTCTTATTGAATTCAACTGGATTATTCTTGTGGATAATAAAGAATCGTTTTGTGGAATTGCCAGCCTTGATATTGCCGTGCTCGCCTTCGGCAGCCTCTATGATGCGGAAATTAACCTTTAGTGGTGATGTTGTTGCTTCAGTGAAAGTAAGCAGATCTATTTGTTTATGGCCTTTTTTATTTCTGTCATTCAGCTCCTGCTGCTTTTTCACTGCCAGATTCAGATCAAAGGTAAAGTTTGTAAAATATTCTGCTGTTTTGATGTAATACTGATCCGCATTGGCCCAATGGAGCTTGACTTCTTCGCCGTTGTAGGGAATTGCATAGGGAGCCGCCTTGTCCGATGTTTCGCGGGTGTAATAACGAAGGGAAAGAAAATCACCATTATCGTAATAACGCTCAAAAAATCGATAAAGATGGTCATAAATTTCGCCTTCAGTGCTTTCTATATGCGACGCAGTCTCATATTTTGCTTTAGCCTCTTTTACCTTTAGAACCTTTTCCGGTTCAGGTGCCCCATATTCTTTGGCGTTTTGCAGTTCCTGATCGTATTCAGCTTTTAATTCCAGAGCTAAACCCCCAGCTATGCTGGGGAGAATGGCAAAAGCTATGC
>JAIORB010000092.1 GCA_021108325.1 Bacteroidales bacterium
GGCAAAAATTTCTCGCAACGATTTGCCTGGTTTATTTATTCATTCGCAGTTTGGGATATTATCTATTATATATTTTTGTGGCTGATTTTAGCGTGGCCCGAAAGCCTTCTAACCTGGGATATTTTATTCCTGTTACCCATAACATGGACAGGACCTGTTTTAGCACCGGTATTAATCTCTGTGTTAATGATTTTATTGGCATTAATTATTTATCACTTTAATCTTAAAAGTAATTTTAAATTAAAAATATTACGAAAAGAGTGGATGATATTAATTCTGGGTTCCTTTATCGTTTTTATATCCTTTATTTGGGATTATTGTCGATTCCTTTTCAAAAACATTTCTTTATATGAGCTTCAAAATAAATCATTTAGTAATAAACTCTTCGATCTTTCAGTAAAATATATTCCTGTGTCTTTTAACTGGGTATTATTTCTATCAGGATTTCTAATAATATCTTTTGGAATTATTTTAATACTTAACAGAAACAAAAAAATATGTTAAAAAGACCTGCCAAATTTTAAAAACCTGGCAGGTCAAATATTATTTTTTCTAATTTATTTTTTAATTCCCAATTGCTGGAAAATAAATGCATATTCCATTGCATATTCTTTTAATGCTTCAAAACGTCCCGATGCACCACCATGCCCCACTTCCATATTAGTATGAAGCAATAAAACATTATCATCGGTTTTCATATCACGTAATTTAGCTACCCATTTAGCTGGTTCCCAATACTGTACCTGAGAATCATGCAGGCCTGTGGTAACCAACATAGCAGGATAGCCATGAGCTTTTACCTGATCGTAAGGTGAGTACGAAAGCATATAATCGTAATATTCTTTTTCTTTAGGATTTCCCCATTCATCAAATTCACTCGTTGTTAAAGGGATACTCTCATCAAGCATTGTAGTTATAACATCTACGAATGGTACAGCAGCTACGACTCCTTTATACAATTCAGGTTGCATATTTACTATTGCACCCATTAGTAATCCCCCGGCACTACCACCCATTGCAAATAATTTTTCGTTTGAAGTAAAACCTTGCTCAATTAAATATTCCGAACAAAAATTGAAATCGCTAAAAGTATTAATCTTATTAAACAATTTACCATCCTCATACCATTGGCGACCCAAATATTGTCCGCCACGAACATGCGCAAGAGCATATACAAAACCACGATCGAGCAAACTTAAACGAACAGTACTAAAATAAGGATCCATAGTTGAACCGTAAGAGCCATAAGCATAAATTAATGCCGGGTTATTTCCATCTAACTCAATTCCTTTACGATAAACAATTGACATTGGGATTTTCGTGCCGTCATCGGCAGTAGCCCAAAGGCGCTTAGTTTCATAATTCGCAGGATCAAAATCACCGAGAACTTCCTGTTGTTTTTTCAATTCTCTTTCTTTAGTTTTCATATTATAATCGAAAGTAGAATTAGGAGTTGTCATCGACATATAACCAAATCGTAATAAATCACTATTAAAATTCATATTGGTTGATATATAAGCCATATAAACTTCCTCATCAAAGTTGATAAAATGCTCATTTTTTGTTTCCCAGTTAATCATTCGGATTTTAGTTAATCCCTGCTCACGTTCTTCCACTACTAAAAACTCTTTAAATAATTCAATACCTTCAAGAAAAACATCATCTCTGTGAGCAATTACTTCTTCCCAGTTTTCTTTTTCCGTTTTCTTAACTGATGTTTTCATTAAACGGAAATTCTTAGCATCCAGGTTCGTTTTAATATAAAAATATTCTCCAAAATGAGAAACAGAATATTCAAGTCCTCTTTCGCGTGACTGAATAATTTTAAAATCCCCGGTTGGGTTATCTGCATCAAGAAACCGGTACTCATCAGACAGGGTACTATATGAGCTTATCATCAAATATTTATCAGACTTAGTTCTCCAAACACCCGTTCCAAATGTTTCATCAGATTCGTGATAAATCTCTTTATCGGCCGTATAATCTTCACCCAAAATGTGTCTGAAAATTTTATGCGATCTTAATGTTTCATCATCTTTTTTTGTATAAAACATTGTTTTATTATCATTGGCCCAAGCAGCATAACCTGTAGTAACAGGCAATTCATCTTTGTAAATTGCTCTCGTTTCAAGGTTCTTTATATGTATTGTGTACTTTCTTCGGCTAACTGTATCGACACCAAAAGCCAAAAGTTTATTGTCAGGACTGACACTTAAACCACTTGCACGATAATATTCATAGCCTTCAGCCATTTCATTTACATTTAACATGATTTCCTCTTCGGCTTCCAACGAAGCTTTCTTTCGGCAATGAATAGGATATTCCTTGCCTTCCTCGTAACGTGAGTAATAGAAGTATCCATTCTTTTCGTAAGGTACTGACTGATCAGTTTCTTTAATCCTTGATTTCATTTCATGAAATAAATCTTCCTGAAATTTTTCGGTAGGTTTCAATACTGATTTAGTGTAGGCATTTTCATCTTCGAGATATTTTATAACCTCAGGATTTTCTCTCTCATTTAACCAAAAATAATTATCAACCCGAGTATGTTCATGAATCGTTAATTCTTTGGGGATTTTCTTTGCAACAGGTGGAATCATGGTAGAATTATTTGTACAAGATAATATAAGCATGAAGCTTAAAATAATTAATACAGTTTTTTTAATTGAAATAATTTTTCTCATATTAAATTCATTTTTTAAATTTGATTTGTAAAAATACATTTTTTGTTTATTGTTTTTCAATAAAATATTACTCTTGAACAAAATTTGTATAAAATCGTTCACATTGTATAAATAAATTATAAGAAAAATGTACGAAAGAAAACTTACACGATCACAGGATCAGGTTATTGCTGGCGTTTGTGCCGGGATAGCCGAATATTTGGGTTGGGATATAGCTTTAGTTAGAATACTGTATTTGGTCATAAGTATTTTTAGTGCAGCGTTCCCGGGAATAATTGTATATATTATTTTATGGATTGTGATACCTGAAAAAAACAATCTTTATTAATTTT
>JAIORB010000004.1 GCA_021108325.1 Bacteroidales bacterium
GCTTCAGCTCCGAGAATTTTATCGAAGCTATATCCCCCTGTCAATCCAAAGGTGGGCCCATTATCCAAATTCTGGTTTCCCTCAAATACATACCCCCCGATGGAAGGAGAAAAGTTGAACGAGCCGGGTGTCATCTCCGCCCATGAATTGAAAGTAAAAAACGATTGCTATACCAAAAAAGATCTGTCTCTTGAAATAGATCATCAGTATTTTCCTCCTGTTTTTTTACGGTTGGTTTTCTATTTTTTCCCAAATACGCGTTTTAGCAAGTCCGTCGTTTGTCTGGCAGGATTTTGCCTTATAGCTGCTTCCTCTTGGGCCAAATAGTAAAAGATTCCATCCATGCCCTTTTCAATAACATGACCGGCTATATTTGCTTTTACATCGGGTACAAAGGGTATAGAAAGATATTGTCCCATCACGTTATCATAGGCTTTGATAGCTCCCACATCTGACAGGCTGTCCTCAACAAGCGGGCGCATCTCTTGGGCCAATGCCGGAGACATTTTGCGTTGAAAGTACTTTGTGGCTGCATCGGTGGGCCCTTTATAAATAGCCTGAACATCATCAAAAGTCATCTCTTTGATTGCTTGCCGGAAAAAGGTCTTGGCCTTTGGTGTAACGGCTTCCGCAGCGCGATTGAGCTTTAACTCAAGGTTGTCCAGTAGAGAAGACACACCCAGTTTGGCCAGCACTGACTGTACAGGCCGAAAGCTTTCAGGCAACGGAATATGAACAGCGGAATCCCCCTGAAAGCCATCCACTTTTCCCAGCTGGTGCACCACACTTTCTGTTCCAACGCGCAAAGCATCTTTCAGGGCCGCACCAATGTCCTCAGTCCCGGGTGTCTCTATTTTTTCGCTACTCTCAAAACTATTGAAAAGATTTTTCCCTTTTTCCCACCAGGCAGATTCTGCTCCGGCGGCTATAGGCCAACAGGAAAGCATAAAAACCATCACCACTGTTCCCCAAATGAGTTGATGTTTGAAAAATTTACTAAGTTTTTTATTCATAAGAACACCTGCTTTCGTGCATAATAGTATTTTATCACTCATCTCCAAAAGCGCCACGGTCGGTAACCTTTGCTCTTTCCTCCTGTGACATGGCAGATAAACGCTCCACTTCCTTCATATCCAGCCCAAGTCCTTCGGACACCCGGCGCCCGTAATCCGAATCAGCCAAGGTAAAAATCGCTGCCTGGCGGAGCTGGATCCGTTTTTTTGCACCACCGAGGTGGTCCACAATGTTATTGATCAGATGATTCCGATCCTCGTCGTTCATCACCCTTCGATACAGTTCTCCAGCCTGAAAGAAATCATCATTCGGATGGGTGTAAGGTTTCCGGGCCGCTTTTCCCGAAACATCAAAGGCCGGTTCACCCATGGTGTGATCAGGTGTCGGGCCGCTAAAGCTATTTGGATAGTAATTCGGGTTGCCTCCACCATTGGCATCAAAGCGCATAGATCCGTCCCGCTGGTAGTTTTCCGTTGGCGCTGCTTTCGCCCGATTTACCGGCAACAGGTGATAGTTGGATCCCAATCGATGGCGATGGGTGTCGTGGTAACTGAACAAACGTCCCTGGAGCATCTTGTCCGGGGAAGCACCAATACCGGGAACAAAATTGGCCGGAGAAAAGGCCGCTTGTTCGACCTCTGCAAAGTAGTTTTCCGGGTTTCTGTTGAGCACAATACGGCCCACTGGAATGAGTGGGAAGTCACTATGAAACCAAACCTTTGTGATGTCAAAGGGATCGAATTGATATTCCTGTGCCTGTTGGGGAGTCATGATCTGAACATAGACTTTCCATGACGGATAATTGCCTTTCTCAATGGAGTAGAACAGGTCACGCGTGGCATGGTCCGGATCTTCGCCCTTCAACCGCACAGCTTCCTCTCCTGTAATATTTTCAATACCCTGCTCCGTTTCAAACTGATAATTTATCCAGAAGTGTTCTCCTTTGTCGTTATACCATTTAAAGGTATGGCTGCTGTAGCCATTCATGTGACGGTAGGTCTTTGGGATGCCACGATCGGAAAAGAGAATGGTGACCTGGTGGATGGATTCCGGTGTCAGAGAGAGAAAATCCCAAAACATGTCAGGATCTTTCAGGTTGGTGGCTGGATTTCGCTTCTGCGTGTGAATAAAGTCAGAGAACTTCAGCGGGTCACGAATAAAGAAAACTGGTGTGTTGTTCCCCACCATGTCGTAATTTCCCTCCTCAGTGTAAAACTTTACGGCAAATCCCCGTGGATCACGTTCGGCATCTGCCGATCCCTTTTCGCCGCCAACAGTGGAAAAACGAATGAAAAGTTCGGTCCGTTTTCCTGCCTCGGAGAGAAATTTGGCCTTGGTGTACCTGGTGACATCATGAGTCACTTCAAAGTAGCCATAGGCGCCCGCTCCCTTGGCATGAACGACGCGCTCGGGAATACGCTCTCGGTCGAAATGGGCCAACTTTTCAAGCAAATGAACATCCTGCATCAGGACAGGACCGGGATCGCCTGCATTTATACTATTCTGGTCGTCATCAACGGGTACACCAAAATTGTTGGTTAAAGTGTTTTTTCCCTTCGCCATCATTGTTCTCCTTTCTTTGAGTAAAACAGACAAATCTGTTGATAAATTGTGACAATTTATTGTCGCTATCCATCCTCATAATCCACTCATAATTTTCATGTTTCTTTTCTTTGGCCTAATATCTGAGTTAAACGGCAATGGACGCGACAAAACACTCCATTTATCGCACTTCGTGATATTCATCCTGCGTTCGTTTCCGGGTAGAAGCACCGGTTGTCGGGTAGAAATACGGCGCACTGCAACTTAGGAAAATACTTGTCTGTTTCGGCGTTTCCGCTTTACGTGCCCGTTTAGAATTCTCCTTATCCGTGTTT
>JAIORB010000011.1 GCA_021108325.1 Bacteroidales bacterium
TTCCCTTTAAATTCTAATTTTCCATTTTCATGAAATGATTCCCATTCTCCTGTTGGAAGATTATCTTTATATTGTCCGTTTTGGTAAAGTTTTTCATTTTTGTGATATGACGTATAACTGCCCGTTCGTTTATTATCAATATATTTTGATGTATTCGCCAATTTTCCATTTTCATGATACATTTCAATTTTTCCAAATACTTTCCCATTGCTATAATTCTCAATTGATTTTAGCGGTCCATTCTCGTAATAAAACTTCCATTCACCATTTTTATTGTTATTATCATAGTTGCCAGTACTCTGCAATTTCCCATCTTCAAAATAATTTTCCCAAACCCCTGAATGCAATCCATTGATGTACACACCGGCATTATCAAGTTGTCCATTTTCGTAATAATACTCCCATTTCCCGACTTGTTTTTCATTTTCAAATTTACCGTTTACATATAGTTGTCCGTTTTCATGAAATTTCTTATGTTCTCCGCTTATCGTCCCATTGGTATAAGTTCCTATTTCTTCAACTCCCCCACTTTCATAATATTTTTTATATTCGCCCGACTTTACTCCATCAATAAAATTTACGGTTCCTTTTAGCTTTCCATTTTCATAATAAAGATTCCATTCTCCAGTTCGTTTCTTTTCCTCTGTTTGTTTACCTACATATTCTAATTGTCCGTTTTTATAGTATCCTTTTACTTCATCCTTGATAGTTACTTCGCAACCGCTATAAAAAACCAACAGCGATAAATAGGCGATGCTAATAATAATTGTTTTTTTCATAATTTGCTGTTTTTAAATTAAAAGTTAAACTACAATAATGTTTGAATGCTTTTATAGGTTTTTTCTGAATAAATTTCATACTTCTTTTTTCATAAATCAAAAATATAAAGTCCGGTTTTCATATAAATAACCTTTGCTTGCCCACCATCAGGAAATGCTGTTATTCCTTTTGCTCTTAGATATGCCTTTTGAATAGAAACAAAGGCAATCTTAGTTGAATCGCCATGCTGATAAACAGGGTGAGGTTGATAATATTTTGGTTCCAATTTCAAATGCACATAATCAGAATAGCAGGATGTCAATAAAATTGACAATCCTGCTATGATTATTTGCAATAAGTTCATATACTCTATTCCGGAATTTCTAAACTCATTTGATTAAATTCATCCTTTTTTGGGTATGCTGTGCCAAACCCAGAAAGTTTCCACACTTTTTTATCTGCACTTTTTAACTTTAAAACTGTAAGTTGATCAGAATCTGGGCTTTCATACACAATAGCATTTAAATAATAATTGTTTTGAAAATTGATTTCTTCTTTGTAATATCTGATTTCCTTAAACGATCCATTCCAATGTGTTATTCCTTTAATAAAACTATTATTCTCGAAAAAATCATCTTTCATAACCATCCTTTGGGCGCTTCCTGCGTAGGACTTAAGCGTTTCAAAGTCGTTGTCAGCATATGCCTTCAATACAATTAATGCATCCTTTTCACCAGGCTTGTAAGAGTCTTTTTGAACTATTATTTCTACTTTTTTCGATGATTCTTTTCCTTCTTTACCTCCACATGACCAAATAAAAACTGATAAAATAACTGCTGTTAATAATAATGTTACTTGTTTCATAATAAAAATCTCCTTTTAGTTTAAAATTATTTTTTTACTTTCTTTTCACTATTATTGTCTAATTCTCTTTTATTGTCAATTTTGTTTTCGATAAAACCGTAAAAATTTTCATGATAATTTCTCTTTTTTTATGTTAGTATTTTTATTACTGCCAATGAGATCGTTAATGTTTACATTGTTACCTTGCGTTTTTCTATTTTATTTCATTCTTAAATATTGTTCATATTTGTTGATTTGATTACAGATTATTCTGCATATTTTTCTTAAAATCAGTTTTTCTCCTATCCAAATATTGAAAATAAAATAAGGATGCAATTATTATGGTTAGCATAAAAATACTTTTCCACCAATCCAATCCGGATAAGTCAGAAATATCCTTTGCTTTTGTCAAAACATCAACAGTTCCCCCAACCCACCAAAAAGGGAAACAAATTAGCCAATGATTTGCAATTCTAAAAATTGAAATAAAAACTAATCCAACAATAAAAAGTTTTAAAAATTCAGGTTGAAATCCTGCGTGATGAAGACTATAAAACAAAGCAGAGAGGATTATGGCAGGTATAATCCCAAAGGCTTTTTCAAAACTGTACCTTAAAAATACAACAAAGAAAATAACTTCATAAATATTCCCTACTACAATATAAGATGCCGGTTTAAATGATTGTTTTGAAAATTGAGAAAACAGTGCATTATTTTCAATCCAAAATTGAAGTAATAATAATCCGGCAATTCCAATACTAATCAATATGTATATGAGTGGTTTATTAAAGCGTAAACCTGCTTCTTTTAATTCATTATTCTTTGACATTAAGTAGAGCGGAATAATAATTCCTACAATGCTTATCTGAAAAATAATTCTAAATATCCAATGACCCCAATCAGTCGGAAAATAAATCATTAATAAACTAAACACTATTGCTAATATCCCTAATCCAAATGCTATAAATGTATCTTGATTAGGAGAATACTTTGGCTTTATTATATTAATTATTTTCATCTAATTATCTTTTTTCTTAATGCAACGTTAAGT
>JAIORB010000016.1 GCA_021108325.1 Bacteroidales bacterium
AAGAATAAATCCATTTATGATATAATATATTTAGCGCAGCTTTTTGGCTGCGCTTTTTTTATAGCTACTAGAACCAGGCAATTTTTATTCTATGATTCCTGATTGTTATATTCTAATTTTTACTCCCGGTTTAAACTGTATTTTATGTATAACTTGACTTAACTCTAATAATGATTTAACTTAGTAAAGATTATTCTGTTAATTATTAATTGATAATTAAATCATATGCATCGCCAGCCACACATACTTATTGTTGATGATGATGGTTTCATTAGAGACTCTGTCAAGCGAATTGCTCAACAACTTGGATACAAAACTACATTGGCAGAAAATGGTCGAATAGCCCTGGAATATGCACAAGAAGAAATTTTCGATTTAATTATTTCGGATTTATATATGCCCAAAATGGATGGAAATGAATTGGTGAAGAATATTCGGACAATGCCTGAATATAAAAACATTCCTTTTCTTTTTCTTTCAGGTACCAATGAACGTAAAACATGGATAAAAAATTTAACTGCCGGGGCCGATGATTTTATTACCAAACCTTATGATAAAAAAATCCTTGCTTTAAAACTTAAAAGTTATATTAAAAAACACTTTTTACGCAAAGAGCTGCTAAAAAGTAATATGGAGTACAATATTAATCTTCGTGAAGGCTTGATTATTTTCTGTACAACAAAAAATAGCGATTTTCAATTACAAACAGAACTACTTTATGCAAAAGTAAAAACTGTGTATAATAGCAATGAACTTTTTGAAATTAACGAAAACCTGAAAATCTGGTTATTACTAATCGATTCAAATGCAATAAATGAATTTG
This sequence comes from Bacteroidales bacterium, assembly GCA_021108325.1. Classification (GTDB taxonomy): domain Bacteria; phylum Bacteroidota; class Bacteroidia; order Bacteroidales; family UBA12077; genus UBA12077. Next base: position 824 of record JAIORB010000016.1, read on the forward strand.
ATATTAACAAAATTAAACTATCATCGAATCTTGAATTTTCTATTGTATTGCTGGCAAATAATAACAATGAAATCGAAACACAGATCGATAATGGGATAGGCAATTTTGTGTCAAAATCTTTGCCCGAAAAATTATTTTATCACCAGGTAAATACTTTAATAGCTCGCGAAATTGAGGTGAAAAACAAATATATTAATGCAATCAAACTGGCTGTTGATAATTCACCAATTCGATTTGAAAGTAAAGCAAAACAAAGTTTCGGAAATTACCAGATATCAATAATTCATGAACCATTCGAGCATATTCCGGGAGGTGATTTTTATGAAATACTATCTAATCCCGAGAATGATCTTAAAATTATTATTCTTGGTGATGTAATGGGTAAAAAATGGGGAGCATGGTTTTTTGTAAATGCATATCTTGCTTATATCCGAAGTGCGATTCGATTTTTGTTAAATAATACTCCCTCTTCAGAATTGACGGCTTCAGAAATTATTGAACATTTGAATAAACAAATTTCTCATGATCTGCAAATTGCCGAAGTATTTACAACGCTCTCTATTATTATCATTCATAAAGAAAAACCTATTTCCATTGCCACAGCTGGTGCCATGAAACCTTTGATTTATAAGTATAAAGACCAAAGCATAAGCCAGTTGAATATTACCGGCATGTTATTAGGTATTTCCGAAGATTCAAAATATCATCAGTTAGAACTGGAATTAGAACCCTTTGACAAGCTTCTGTTTTTTTCCGATGGCTACACGGAAACATACAACTCCAAAACTAATGAAATGTTATCAACTGATTCGGTTATAGAAGTACTACAAAAGCTGGGCAATAATAAAAAATTAGATATTACTCAATTCGAAGAAACTTACATTAACGATTTTAATATATCATACTTTGATGATGACAGAACAATGTTACTTATCACCAAGGAGTAATTTATACTTTTCAAGATTTTTCAATATCAAATATCCTAAAACTGATCCAATAAAATAATATGGAAAATCGTTCCAGGTAAATGAATTACCTATAATTGTTTGTCCAATAAAATTTGATCTGATAATTTCTAAAAAAGCATTGTCTAACAACTGTACAAACTCTAAAATGCAAGTTATTATTAAAACCCAAATTGCAATTTTAACCGGCTTTGATTTTGGTAAAATAATATAAAAAACCAAACACCAGAATATTTCATAAAGTACTCCACCTAATTTATTATTTATCCACTCATGCCCTGCTCCCGAATAAATCTTAGTATAAAAGCCTGTTGGAACTAAAATCAGGAGTATTATTATGGCAACCAGAATATCCTTTTTAATATTCATAATGATAAAGATAATGATTTATTAGTATTACTTTAACTAATAATTGCCACAGATTCACAGATTTTCAATGGATAATAATTATCAAACATTAGGATAGATTTGAGAAATAATTTTTAGGATATTTTTTAGTTTTATTTAATCTGTGAATCTGTGGCTTTTTTGTAAAGTTCAAATTATGAATATCGCTACTGATTTGTTACAAACAATCTTTACAAACCATATTTTTTTGTAACTTACCTAACTCTTTCTTAAAAATATTAGTTAGAGCCAGGCGTTTTGGCAGATTACTATTTTATTTTTTGTATTTATTATTATTTTAAAATTCGTAATATAAAATAAATTATAACATGAAAACTACAAAAATATTATC
>JAIORB010000052.1 GCA_021108325.1 Bacteroidales bacterium
TTTTTCTTTATGCGAATTTATTTTCTAATAAAATTTAGCTCTTTTATCAACAATATTAGCAGTCTCTTTTAGAGCTTCGAAAGCTTCGTAACTTGCTCTGTTTTGATATTGTGTCATGGTTTGCATTTGTTGAAGTTTAACATTAGTATTTTCTTCTGTACTTACAGAAGAAACCTTTATTACAAAAACACCATTGTCCCCTTTTATTGGGCTTGAAATTTGATTAGCATCTAAAGATGTTGCAACTGCAACAAGTTTAGGCTCAATGCCGGCATTAGGAACAGAATAGGAACGAAAACTAATATCAGTAGCTTCGTGTACTACGGTATTAAATTTAGTGGCTAAAGATTCTAAATCATTATTTTCCTGTAAAGCCTCATTGAATTTTTCTGCAAGATATTCAGCTTTTTTCTGTTTCTTAGTCTGTACTGTTATTTGTGCTTTAACTTGTTCGAATGGAGCAATACCATCTTCTTTAACTTCATTAACAAATCCAATTACATAACGATCGCCTAGTGTAAAAATCGGATTATTTTGTGACTTAATAATATCGTATTTATCGGTATTATAAACTGATCGTATTAATTCTCTTGGATTTTCTAAACCTGCAAGTTGTTGATCTGCTTCATTAATATTGGCAGCAATCTTTTTAGTTAATCCTTCCTCTTCAATAGCTTGTAAAAATTCTTCGTATGTGTGATTATTACCGGCAAATTTACTTGCCTGAGCGTATGTTTGTTGGTAAGTTTCTGAACTAGGTTCTAATTTACGGCCCAAAATAGCAAGTTTAACTTTTTTCTCATTTCTGGCTTTATTTGTTACCTGAACAATATGTAATCCATATTGGGTTGCAACAAGTTTATATTCACCAACTTTTGCTGTAAAAGCTGTATCACTAAATGGAGAAACCATTTGATTTGCTCTGAACCATCCTAAATCGCCACCTTTTTCGTTTGCAGCTTTATCGGCTGAAAATTGTGCAGATAATGAAGCAAAATTAGCGCCATTTTCTAATAGATTTTTAATGCTGTCAGCAATTGCAAAAACCTGGTTGGAGCTTTGATTTTGTGTTGGTTGTAATAAAATATGCTTTGCTTTAACAGAGTCAGGCAAATATTTAGTTTCTGAAAGTTTAGCTAAAAGAAATGCTTCGTTTTCAAAATAAGGGCCATGCATAAATCCTGCTTCAGCATCAAATATTATATCTCTTAACCCTTCAGGTAATTCATCCTTTTTATAATAGTTATTATCAAAAGAAAAATCACTATTTAAGCTTACAAATTCCTTATCGTTTTCTGTATTTGAAAAATCTTCCCTGATATTGTTAATCCACTCTTCGGTAGTATTTTTATCAGCTTCTGAAGGAACAACATCAAAAGTTATATATTCTATATTTCTGGAAGCTTCTTGCTTAAATTCATTCTGATGATTATCGTAATATTTTTTTAAATCACTAGTTTTAATTGATACCAAACTATCAGGAATTGTATTTATATTTTGTATAACAAACTCAAAATCAACCTTTTTATTAATGCTGTTAAGTTCGTTTTGAGCTTCTGTTTTAGTTGAATATAATCCTTTACTTATTAAGTACGAATATTTGGCAAACATTCTTTCCTGAATCATTTGATCTTCAACAAATAACCAGTAAGCTTTTTGTTGACCTGTGGGATCTTGATCGTATGTTTTTAAGAATCGGATTACAGCCATTGTATTTAATTCACCCGTTTCTGGATTTGTAAATAGATTTTGAATTATAGGATGTATATTTTCTCCTTGAACCATATCCCATAATTCCTGACTGCTAATATCTAAGCCAATTTCATCGTATTCGTCTTCCAAAACATATTCTCTAACCAGTTGATTCCATGTCTGTGCTTGAATTCTTTGAACAGAAGCTTCATCCAGTGCAGTCTGACCAGTACTAAATTTAGTAATTTCTATAATATCATTAAGTTCTTTCTGATATTTTTGATAAGGAATTGATTTTCCTGATATCTCGGCAATTTCAAACTGAGAGTTTGAAAATAATGCTCCTCCTGAGTTTAAAAAATCTCCTAAAATAAATGCCAGCAGTGCCATACCTATAACTACTGCAACTAAAACTCCTGCGCGATTTCTAATTTTCTCTAATGTTGCCATTGAATATTGTTTTTGTCAAAATTTTTAAAGGTTCGAATATACTAATTTAAATTATTTTTAGTGCCAAAAGGCAAAAATATTAACTCGCAAATTTAGTATTTTATTATCTTCTTTTCGAAATTTTTAAGCATATAATTTTCTAAACAGAAATAATTTATGCCTGTTGTGAGGAAATTTCAAATTTAACCAGTTCTACTTCCATAGAACTAAGTTTTAATACCGTTTATTATTCAAAATGCCATATTTGTGAAAAACAAATATGGATT
>JAIORB010000118.1 GCA_021108325.1 Bacteroidales bacterium
GTTAGCATCCCGGGGGGCCGGGATGTTTTTTTTATCCTTTTTTTAAGTTATACCATTTACAAAAATCACCATCTAAAAAAATGTTGTTATTATAATCTGTTTTATAAGATTTTATACTTATTAATTGATTTATTATCTTTGAAAACATTTTTAAAATCTTAACCATAAAATAAATCATATGAAGAAACTTACATTATTCTTAATCGTAACCAGTATGGTAATTTTTAGTTGTACCGATCAAGGAGGGAAAATAAGTACTGAGAATCCTTTCTTAGCTGAATTTGATACTCCTTTTCAGGTACCTCCTTTTGATTTAATTGATACTACTCATTATATTCCGGCCTTTAAGGAAGGTATTGAGCAAGAAAAGGCAGAAATTGATGCTATAGTTAATAACCCGGAAGAACCAAATTTTGAAAATACAATTATTCCTTTCGATCAATCGGGAGAGATTTTACGTAGGGCACGAGTATTTTATAGCTTAAATTCTGCTAATACGAATCCAACACTACAGAAAATTGCTCGTGAATTAACTCCACTTATGTCGGCTCACCGAAATGAGATAGGATTAAATCAAGATTTATTTAAAAGAATAAAAGCAGTTTATGATAAACGGGAAAGCTTGGGATTAGACCAGGAACAAATGAGAGTGGTTGAGAAATATTATCGTGATTTTGAAAGAAATGGTGCTGCACTTCCCGAAGAGCAAAGAGAAGAACTAAAGAAGATAAATGAACAACTATCGATGCTTTCGTTAAATTTTGGAGAAAATTTATTAGCTGAAACTAATGATTTTAAATTAGTTATTGAAAACGAAGAAGACCTTATTGGCTTACCTAAAGGAGTTGTTTTTGCTGCAAATGAGAAGGCTAAACAAAATGAAATGGAAGGTAAATGGGTATTTACTCTACAAAAACCGAGTTGGATTCCTTTTCTTACCTATTCGCCAAAAAGAGAACTTCGAGAGAAAATTTATAAAGCATATTACCATAGGGGTGATAACGACAATGAAAATGATAGTAAAGAGATAATTGCAGAAGTTGTTACGTTACGTGACCAGCGTGCAAAATTACTTGGATATAGAAATTACGCTGAATATGTAATTGATAATAACATGGCAAAAACCCCGGAAAATGTTTATGACTTTTTACATAAAGTTTGGGAACCGGCATTAGAAGTTTCGAAAAAAGAACGTGATGAAATACAAAAAATAATTGATGCCGAAGATGGAAACTTTAAACTCCAATCATGGGATTGGTGGTATTATACCGAGAAATTACGTAAACAAAAATATGATTTAGACAAAGAGGAGTTAAAACAATATTTCTCATTAGATAATGTGCGTGAAGGGATTTTCTATGTTTCAAATAAATTGTATGGATTACAATTCGAGGAAAGAACTGATATTCCTGTTTATCATGAGGAAGTAAAAGTATATGAAGTTAAAGAAGCTGACGGATCTCACTTATCAATTCTTTATATTGACAGCTATCCACGTCCTGGAAAAAGGGGAGGAGCTTGGTGTGGTGCTATGAGAAGTGGTGCGTACGAAGATGGTGAAAAGATTTATCCCGTAGTATATATTGTTACTAATTTTACGCGTCCGACAGGAGATATACCGGCATTATTAAGTTGGGATGAAACAACAACTTTTTTCCATGAATTTGGTCATGCATTACATAATTTCTTTGCTGATGGTCATTACAGAAGAACCTCTAGAGACGTTCCAAGAGATTATGTTGAATTACCTGCTCAAGTAATGGAAAACTGGGCAGGTGAAGCCGAGGTTTTAAAAGCTTATGCTAAACATTACGAAACCGGTGAAATTATTCCTGACGAGTTAATTGAAAAGATTCAAAAGAGCGGACACTTTAACCAGGGATTTGCAACTGTTGAGTATGTGGCAGCATCCTTACTCGATTTAGACTGGCATACTATTGAAAATACTGAAAACATAGATGTTAATGCTTTTGAAAAGGCGGCTATGGATGAAATCGGATTAATTGATGAAATTATTCCTAGATATCGAAGCACTTATTTTTCACATATTTTTAGCGGTAGTAGCTATTCTGCAGGATACTACGTTTACTTATGGGCTGAGGTACTAGATTCTGATGCATTCAATGCATTTAAGGAAAGTGGTGATTTATATAACCAGGAATTAGCTGCAAAATTCAGAAAACATGTTTTGGCTGAAAATGGGATGGGTGAAGGAATGGAACAATATTTGAAATTCCGTGGTAAAGAACCTTCAATTGATGCATTGCTTGAAAAACGAGGATTGAAATAATAAACTGTTAATATTAAATAAAAAAGAAGCCATCTCAAATTGTTTTGAGATGGCTTCTTTTTTATTAATTTCCTA
>JAIORB010000137.1 GCA_021108325.1 Bacteroidales bacterium
ATAAGCTTTTAGAAAGCGAGTTAATAAAAAAACTTAAAACAATAAAAGACAAGGATGAATACACCATAAAATCTAAGCTTGTGCGATTTGCAACTTCAAGAGGATTTGAAAATGGCAAGGTATTTGATATGGTTTCAACAATTATTGAAAAGTATAATCAATAAGCATTTTGAAAAGATTTAAGTAGTTTTACATATAGATTATAACAAAATGATTCATAAGTTTAAAATATCATTTACACTTCTTCTCTCTGTAATTTTCGTGCTAGGGTCAGGTGAATTAGATGCCAGATCGAAACGAAAACCTAAATGGATATCCAATCGTCCGGTAGATAATAACTATTATATTGGAATCGGGAAATCAAGTAAAGTTGAATCTAATGCAAATTATATTCAAATAGCTAAAAACAATGCATTAGCAGATATCATTTCCGAAATTTCAGTTAAAATATCAAGCAATTCGATTCTAAGCCAGTTTGAAGATAATTCAGGATATAAAGAAACTTATGAGGCCCAAATAAAAATGGCGGCAAAAGATGATATAGAAGGATATGAAATAGTTGATTCGTGGGAAGATAAAGAAGAATATTGGGTTTATTACAGATTATCAAAAGCCGATTATCAAAGGAAAAAGCGGGAAAGATTAGATAGAGCTAAAAATCTATCAAAGGACTTTTACGAAAAAGCGCAGGAAGCAGAAAAAGAATACGATATTAATAATGCGTTAATTTATTACGTGAAAGCTTTTGATGCAATAAAAAAACATATCGGTGAAGATTTATCGGTATTCACTTTGGATGGCAAAATCTATCTTGATAATACTGTTTATCAATCTGTTCAGGGTGTTTTTAGCAGAATACGTATTGTTCCTGAAAAAGAGGTTTACACATTACAAGCGCTATCCTCCAACAATGAACCTGTTTATGTTAAAGTTAAACTAAAGACTAATTTGGAAACACAAAATATTTCTAATTTACCTATTACATTTTCGTTTCCTGATTTAAACATAAATGAAACAGAAAATGTTATTTCTTTGAATAATGGAAAAGCTGAATGCACTATAGCCAATATGGCTCCCAAAGGGAGAGCCCAAGTTGTTAAAGCAGAACTGAATACAAATATTTATTTTGGAGAAGATGCTCCGGATAATCTGTTAAAGAACTTATTTAATGAAAGAGGAAATAAGCCTTATGGCAATTTAAATATTGTAGTTAAAGAAATATTTGCTTATCTTGAGTCGCAAGAAATATTTCTTGGTAATATCAACTCAAATCAACCAATAACAAAATTATTTAAAGAAGAATTATCGGAAAACTTTTTCTCGTTTACAAATGATAAAGAAAATGCTGATGTTTTTATTAGAATAAATTCTGAAGTAGTTAAAGGAACAAAACTTGATAAGCATAATTTACACACAGCATTTTTGAATTGTAATATTTCAATTACCAATGCAAATTCTGAAATGGAAATTTATAATGACGTACTAAACAATGTAAAGGGAATAAAATCAGGGAGTTTTGAGATAGCAGCCCAAGATGCAATTTCTAAGGCAGAACTAAAAATTAAAAGTGAGATAATACCAAATATCAGAAAAATAAATTTATAAAATTAAATTACAATTAATTACTAAATTCAAAAATTCGAAATTATGAAAACGAAAATTTACAAACCATTAGGTTTATTATTAGCAGGTGCTGTTATTTTTGGAAGCACATTTACTAGCTGTAAATCCTCAAAGGAAGTTACAGATGTAAAAAATGAAACTCTTATTGAAGTTTTCTGTTCTGGACCTGATTACAGGAGTGATAAAAGTACTTTTAGAGCAAATGCAACAGGAGAAAGTACTGACATGGAAATTGCTCGTAAAAAATCAAGTAGCAATTGTAAAGCTGCTTTAGCTTCTCAAATTCAAACTACAATTAAAGGTGTAACTGACAATTATGTTAATTCAAGAGAATTTAACAATGTTGAAGAAGTTGAAGAAAGATTTGAGGTGCTTAACAGAGAGGTTGTTAACCAACAACTAAACAATGTTATAACAATTTGTGAGAAAATTACGCAAACCAAATCAGGTACTTATAAGTGTTACATGGCTATTGAAATGTCAGTTGATGCTTTAGAAGAAGCTTTAAACAACAAGCTTTCTAAAGATCAACGATTAAAAGTTGACTATGACTACGAAAAGTATAAAGAAACTTTCGATAAAGAAATGGAAAAACTAGAAAGTGGATACTAAAAAATAGTACTCATTAAAAATATAGAGGG
>JAIORB010000010.1 GCA_021108325.1 Bacteroidales bacterium
CTGAGTAAGCTTTTCGAGCCAAAAATAGATGGAGAAATTTACGAAGTTGCAAGCCTAACTTGACGCCATGGTAAATCAGATGATTAAATACCAAAATATTTATACAATTCACATCATATTGAATTAATAGATAATGATTTCATTTCTCATGAAAAATTGACAGTTGTGTGTGATTTATATGGTTACTAATAAAATCCCTATAATAAAACATTTCATAAATTCAACAGTTATAGTAATGTTGATGATTATAATGTTCTCAAGTAATGCAAGTGCAGAACCATTAGAAGAATGGAATAAAACGTACGGTGGAAATGGATGGGAAAATGCATATTCTGTTGAGCAAACTTCAGATGGTGGATTTATTTTTACAGGTCATACAAAATCCTATGGTGCTAGCTGGAGTGATGGTTGGCTTGTAAAAACTGATTCTAACGGTAATGAATTATGGAATAAGACATTCGGTGGTCTGAATAGAGATGATTTTTCTTATGTGGAACAAACTAATGATGGCGGGTATATAACCGCGGGTTATACTTATCTATCTGGTGACTTTCTTTCATCGGGGTGGTTTGTAAAAACCGATTCCAATGGTAATGAAATATGGAACAAAACGATTAGAGGAGATGACAATTATGTTGCTGAATTTGTTCAGCAAACTTCAGATGGAGGTTATATTTTAACTGGCTATTCAGGTACATACGATGTTTCAAATATTGATTATTGGGTGGTCAAAATAGACTCTCAAGGTAACAATTTATGGGACACTACATTTACTGGAACTACAGATGATTTTATTAAATCCATTCGCCAAACATCAGATGGGGGATATATATTAGTAGGTTCCACACGAAAATCTATAGCAAAAGATGATACTAAAGCCTTTCTTATTAAGATTGATTCAAACGGAAATCAGATATTTAATCGGACCTATGAGGTCAAAGATAGTTCATGGGCATCATCAGTTTTTTTGACAAAGGATGACGGATATATAATAGTTGGTGAAACTTCATCTGGTGATGAACTTATTGAATCTTTGCTGATAAAAACTGATTCTGATGGCAATCAGGAATGGGTTAAAACATTTGGAAATGCGACAAAGAATATTCGGACATATGATGGTCAACAAACCTTTGACGGGGGATATATTCTTGCCGGAGCAATTGGATCATTTATAGGTGATTCAGGTGATACACAATGGAGTAATGCCATTATAATCAAGACCGATTCAAGCGGAAATGAAGAATGGAATATAACAGTAGGTGGAGATAATAATGACTGGGCATATTCTATTTTCCAAACCACAGATGGCGGATATATTATTTCTGGTTTTACAGATTCATATGTAACTGGCTTTTTCAATTCCGGTGCCTGGTTAATAAAGATCGAAGGGACAGATATTGATATGCAGGGCGAAGTTGAAAATATTTCTATTATCGCTGAATCAAATGATAGTTCAAATGAAAAATCCACACCTGGATTTGAAATGATGATTGCGATCTTATCAATTTTAATTATTTTTACTTTGAAAGGGCGGTATGATTGATTTCAATCGTTATACCTCGGTGCGACAAGAAGTTACATCATAAATTGCTATATGCTGCCCCTTCCATTTGGGGTAATCCTACTGAGATATGCGTCAGCAGTAATGCGGGGTGTAAGGCTCTCAGGACAATATGGAGAAATTTGACAGTCTAAATCAAACAATCTGTTAGGATAAAAACACCATGGAGAAACGTACTATTATACCTTTCGGTTTGTTCATCACGAGGCAGGGCAACTCCCTCCCCAAATGCCCGAAATATACATGTTGTTGTTCTGTATTCCGTGTCACCCCTGACAACGTGACTAAAATCAACCGTTCATAAAGCTGTCGCCCCTTCGGGGTTCGCTTCGCCCGACAGCATTATGGCGGTTGATTTCTTAACGTCACTAATAGGCAGGGCTGCGACCGACACGGATACACCGAAATAGACATTTCATAAAAATCGACAGCTATCGCTAAAACAGAATTTGTTTGGTTCACTCCCGTTATTATTGCTTAGACTGATTGAACTTTATATTCCTTATCGTTTTTCAACACCCAATATACAATTCTTAATAGCTTAGCTGCTAAAGCATTCAATGCTGATTTGTGGTGTTTCCCATTCTCGACTTTCCCATTATAATAAGCTCCTAAGTTTTCATCATTCTGTCTTGCCACATTTGCTGCCATAAACAAAGCACTCCGAAGTTGAGGTGATCCCCTCTTCGAAATATGTCC
>JAIORB010000065.1 GCA_021108325.1 Bacteroidales bacterium
GCAATCCAGATGCCAACTTCCTCATTATTGTAGGCAATATTGTTATAAATTCTGACATTTTCAAGAAAACCACCAGCCTCGGAGGCTACAATAATACCATGAGCACAATGATGTACAATATTCTGATAAACATCAATGTTATAAGTATGTTTGTCCCAGGCATCTACATAAATACCCAACCTGCTCATATCCATATCGTGTACATAGTTTTTATAGATTTTTCCATTTGAGCTTCCATCCTTTGCATCTATTCCCTCACCTCCATTAGTTCCAGGTCCTCCGTTGTAAACATGATTATTACTGATTTCAAATGTATCGGTTCCGGCTACTGTAATACATTCCTGCAGACCATCATTACAAGCAAGTTCAACCTCATTGCCATTAATAATTATGTTGCTGCTATACCAACTGGCAATACCGGAAGAATAGGTATTGTAGGTATAGTTTTTCTCAATTATGATATGACTTGATTCCCATATAAGAATTCCAGTATCGTCAGAATTTATTACTCTTAATCCTGAAACCTTAATATAGTTATCCAAGTAAATTTCAAACACTCCAGACCATTCCGGCAATGGTATATCGGTGCCGTCAATCGTGACAGTATCGCCAGGATACGCAAGATATACAATATAATTTCCAGAAGTACCCGAATTTTGTGGAGTAACTATCTCATTGTAAATTCCTGTTTTAATGAAAACTGTATCACCTGCAATCAATGTGTTGGCTGCTTTCTGTATAGTTAACCAAGGTTGTGCTTCTGTTCCCTGATTACTATCATTCCCATTTGAAGCATCAACATAATAAGTGGTCCCGTGTGCTGGCATTAAAACAAAGACTACCAAAATCAGGGATATAGAGAATATAGTCCCCATCCTTACAATACGATTTTTTATTTTTCCCATAAAAACCTCCTTGTTTGTAACTACTAAGTGCTTAAAGTACTTAGAGTTTTAATTTTATTTGTAAAATCCGCATTATTCATTTTAAATAAGGGGTATCTAAAAATTAATTTTCAATTTTTAAAGACTCCTATAACTTTAGCACTCCAAACTTTAGTTCACGTTAAGTACTGATTTTAATGTTTATTCTAATATAATCTTTTCTGTTACTATTCCTTTTCCTGTTTTTATTTTGATTAAATAGATTCCTTTATGAACTTTACTTAAATCAATTTGTATTTTGTTACTTGTTTCTTGTAATTGCTTTACAATTTTTCCTGTCATATCAATAATCTCAATTGTTTGTATATTTTTGGTTTCAATATGAATTATCCCATTAGTTGGATTGGGATAGATGTTTAATAAATTGGAATTTTGGCTTATATTTTCATAAATTGCTGTAGGATTAACATACTCATAAGCACCAATATCATACCCTGTACCTTGTGGTCTGGAATTTTCATCAAAATCAAAATCCGGTATATTTGTAGAATCGCCTGCATCTATACAGGGTGAATTTTCAGTCAGATGAAAATTATTTTCCGAAAGGTTTACGAATAAGGGATTTTCTGTTATGGAATTTTGGTCTTGTGATGTCTCTGATTGATATATTGAGAATTGCGACATTATATATTCATTACCTTGAAAATTAATCATATCTCCACTTATCTGGTACCAACAGTTGTAGTCCAAATTCAAGTTCTCCAATCCATTATAACCAAATGGTATGAAAAGACAAATATCTGTCGATTCATAAAAGATATTGTTGGTTATCTGTATTTGACCCTCTTCGGTTATGCTACCCCAATTCATGACATGTACGCCCAAAGGATCTGGTCTTTGGCTATGCCCCCAACCATTGCCTGCGTTGACACAAGTATTATTAATAAAAGAAATATCATACATAAACGAAGTTTCATCATAATTCCAAAATTCATAAGAATACTCGCAATTCCAGATGACATTATTACGATAAATAATATTGTATTGATTTACATTTTCCACACCATTGTTTTGGTTTGTTAATGCAGCA
>JAIORB010000036.1 GCA_021108325.1 Bacteroidales bacterium
GATCTGATTGAGCAAAACCGCAGGAATAGCGAGCTATTTCGAGGCCAATTTTACTAAGATCAGGTGCGATTGAAGATCGGTTAAAGATATGGTGAAGTCGGGATGCAAAAATGCCAAGTTATTTTTGACCGAGCCCTAAGTTATATTCTCATTTATTATAGCTATAATCAAGAAAATTTGGTATCCTATTCAAAAACTATGGTAAAATTCATTTTCAATTTACAAAAAGACTTTATTTACACATAGTTATATTTCGACAGACTGCCCATTACCACGGAATTTGAATAGGATACCAATATTCCTTATCTTATATAATTTCACCTTCCCATAGCATTTTACAGAATATGCTCCATGGCAAAATACTGACATTTAGACTCAATTTTCTTGGAAACGGGTCTCTTGATACTATAAAGCTTTTTCGACATTTTTGTTCTTCATAAAACAGATGAAGTCCTTTAGTCCTTTTCCCTGCATTCTCAGAAGACCTGATCTCAAGGGCGACTTCCGCATCTCCAAGGATAAGATCGACTTCCGAGCCACTGGCAGTTCTCCAAAAAGTAATGGGAAAATCCAGCCTGCTATAATGTCTGTAAGCCCAGCATTCCTGAAGAATGAAGTGTTCAAAGGCCCTGCCATATTCTATAGTGCCGGGCATCAGGGATTTATACCCCAAAAGGGCGGAAACAATTCCCGTATCAAAGAAAAAGAATTTAGAAGTTTCAATAAGTCTTCTTTTTTTTAATTTCTTCCATGGAAATAACTGCCTGCCGATTAATGTATCTTCGAGTATCTGATAGTACTCCCGAATTGTCTTTACAGAAACCCCGCTTTCTCTTGCCGCATTGGAGTAATTAAGCAGCATTCCATTAGTAATGGCAGCAGACTGGAGAAATCGGGAGAAGGCAGGTAAATTTCTGGTTAGTGCCTCAGCCTGGATTTCCTCTTTAAGATAGTCATTAACGTAAGCCTTAAGATCCATTTCACTATCGGATGAAAAATAATGGGATGGCATTAGGCCGGCATAAAGGGCTCTGTCCAGATTAAAATCTTCCAGTTCCTTTGTTACAAGAGGATAAAGTTCATAACGCCACGCTCTGCCACCTAATAGATTAGCCTTTCCTCTCCTGAATTTCCTTGCACTGGAGCCGGACATAATGAATTGGTAGCTCTTATTTTCTATAAGCCAGTGGATTTCATCCATCAGATTAGGAATTTTCTGGACTTCATCAATAATCACCGTTCTTGAAGGCTGTGCTTCAAGAATCTGACGCAATAGAGTAGGTCTCCGGCTCAATGATAAAAACAGCTCATAATCCAGTAAATCTATGAGATATGCATTGGGAAACAGTTGTCTTAATAAGGTTGTTTTTCCAGTCTTCCTGGGACCCCACAAAAAAGCGGAACGGTTTGAGGGCAAATCAATCAGTTGAATTCGATTTATTGGTTTGTCCATTTCCATGAACGATTTATATGATGAAATTCACCTTAAGTCAAATTATTTGTGATAATTTGGAGAGAGCCCCAAATAAAATGGAATATTTGGGGGCATTTATTATGACGTGGTTTGATGAAGATCCCTTGAAAGGGTCTGAAGACATCGTTGTGCAAAATTTTTTTCGTGAACCGGTTAAGGGAAGTGCAACGGAAAACAACAATACTTTTTTGTATCTTCACCTCAACTGATTATGGGTAAAATCATTCACACTGGAATTGTCAAACTTTTAGGGTCGCTCGGGCAGAGCTCGAGGTTTAATTAAGGACAATTAGGATTGCAAAAATGAACATCATTATGATAAAAA
>JAIORB010000031.1 GCA_021108325.1 Bacteroidales bacterium
CTCCACCCCTTGACTTCTCCATACCCACGACTTCATAACCCAGATCCTTGACCTTTTTGGTTATACTATCAAGCCCAAGGACGGACGAGTCATACTCAACGGTTGCTTTTTCTGTGGCAAAATTGACCGAGGCATTCTGCACACCCTCAAGGTCTTTCAGCCCCTGCTCTATACGCACCACGCATGCTGCGCAAGTCATACCGCTAATATTGAGTGTGGCTTTATCAGACAACTTCGTAGCCCTCCTTTTTGATTGCTTTTCTTACAATGTCCATGTCAACGGGCTTTAATTCATCAAAACCAGCCTCGCCCTTTGCAATATCTACTTTGACATTTCTGATTCCTTCAATCTCATTCAAGGCATTGGTAACGGCCATGACACAGTGATTGCAGGACATCCCCTTTATCTTGATTTTTGCCATGAAATTTCTTTTTTTTTTTGCTTCCCAGAATTGTACTCCTAAAAAGGCAGCTTCATTCCACCCGAACCACTTTTCCGGGAGCGCTTGAACAGTTCAGCTCCAAAATGAGAGCGTGCCATTAGCTCGCTGCCAATGGAGCCGAAGCCGCTTAGAGAGGTCTCCAAATCAGCCATGGACCCACCCACTTTTTCCTGAATGACTGACTGGAGTCTTTTTTCAAATTGGACAGCTTGCGCCTTCACTTGTTTTTTCACAGCATCTTTTAGCACGTTGTCAAGGTTTGAGCTGAGTTTCAAGTCATAATCTTGTATTGTACCCGAAATCTCAGCCTTAAGGTCAAAGGCTTTCATGTCAGAAATTGCAGAGGTGAGGGCTTTCATCAAACTATTCGTCTCCTCCTCATTCGGGGTGCCCATATTCACGGATTGAAGAATAGTCAAAAAGTTCGCCTTGAGTGTTTCTCCGGCAATGGTCACCCTTGCCTCAAGATCTGCTGTCGCCCTTTTTAACACAATAGGCAACTCTGCATCAGAAGAAAGATCCATATCAGATATGTCATATCCTCGAATCAAAATATTGGCCGTGTCTTTCGCGGAGGAAGGATCTACGTGATTCAATGAACCATCAATTTTTAATGAGGCAATGCCCGTTAAGTTCACACCTGCAATTTTGTACATAAGGGGCACACCCAAAATATCCTGATCGGGTGTAATATTTCGTACCTGACCCTCAACCAAACCTGCCGGGATCTCTATTGCAACATGGGCTATTCGAATGAGAAAATCAGGATACGCATCCTGCTCTTTGAATCTGACATCGACACCTTTCCCACGTGTTGGGTTAACTACTTCTCTACCATGCCTTCTTTCTTTCACCCGTTCCAGAATGGGCCCTAATTTCTTATGCCAGTTCAGGAAGGTATCTATCCAATTTCCGACCTTCTTTCCAAAGAACAGCCGGCTCGCATTCGCCAGGCCCTCCGGGGAAGGGCTGTACTTTTCCTTTAGCCGACGGAGATCTTCCTGTGGTGCCTTTTTCACCTCAGCCATCCGTTTTCGGAGGGAAGTCATATTTTGGACAAGCTCTTTTTGTGCAGTCTTAATGAGGTCCAAATCCCTGCTTAATTCCTTCCGGAGGGTCAACACTTCACTAACACCGCCAAGAATTACCTCAATGCCTCGTTGTTTTCCGGATTTTAAACGATTGATCTTTTTTTGATATTCTCCTAATTTGTTTTTATCCGGCAGTTGTGCCAGTCGGCTCCGCCATTTTTCCTTTTCCTTTTGGAGGTCCCCTCGAAACGATGCAATCAGTTCAAGGGACTGAAGCTTTTCTTTTTGAAGAATTTCTTTTGCATCAGGAATCTTGAAGGAC
>JAIORB010000002.1 GCA_021108325.1 Bacteroidales bacterium
AACAGGCTGTTGCAGAGAGGTTAACTAAAGCTCTGGCCTGTTTACTTGTATTCCGGCTCGGGTATCTAAACATTTGAATAATATTTGTATCAATAGCATACATTTGATCTTTGACATTAAGATTTGCTGATAATAGCTTAAATATTGGGCGAAAATAAAAAAGGGAATATGACCCCTCATAGCCAGATTGAAGAGGATATTAAGATTATGGGCAATACATATCATGTTAAACTCGCCTTTAACCTGTAATAGACCTCTAAGATTGAAACGTCTAAAGCCGAGATTCTGTTTTATATTCCCAAAAACCGGCTCTATGGTTGTGGCTCTGGTTTTCAATCTGGTTTTAGCCTCATCTGTTTGAAGCTTTATATTCATATTCTCTGCCAGTATCTCACGTTGGTCTCTGTGAATCCTCCTTAAGCCGGATTCGTTTTGTTTTGAAAGGCATAGATCAGCTAAAGGACATTTATTACATTTTGAAGCCTGGTATATTCTTATATTCCTTTTGCCATTCTTATAGCTCTTTGAAGGTTTAAGCTTTTCACCGCCAGGACATTCGTAATAATCTTCTTCAGAATGATAGGTAAAATCAGACCGCTCAACTCTTCGATTCTCTTTAAGTATAGTTTCAACGCTTGTAGGTGATTTTCTATTTGAACGATTATTTGGCGTAGGCTCAGCTACAACAGCGTCTATTTTCTTTTCTTCTATGTATTCTAATTGATTTGTACTATGATAGCCCGCATCAGCATTATACTTACGTTCAGGATCGCAAGCGATGTTTTCCTCTGTTTTTTGATGCATATTAGTAAATTGATTCTGATCGTTGGGATCAGTAACAACATCATTGGAAACGATGAAGTTAGTTTTGCTTTCTGCGGCAGCTTGAGCATTATAACTCGGCCCATCTGATTTAGGCATAAGACGTCCATCCGGCTCGACAATGTTAATTTTATGATTCTTGCGATGCTCCGGCTTTAGTTCTTTGCTGCGCTCTTTTAACTGGGAACGACGTTTAACTAATTTTTTCTCTAATTTTTCCAATCTCTCTTTTTCAGCGCGAATGGCGTCTAAATCTGTTTCAGCCAATTCACCGTCTTCCGATATTTCGCACTGTCTCATATATTCAGCAATATCTTTACGTACGGCTTCTATTTTACGAGCCAACTGATCATCATTAAAGCTCTGCTTCCTGCTGCACGAGGCTTTTATTTTAGTGCCGTCTATGCTAATCTCTTTGAAATCAGAAATACCGGCTTTATGAGCCAACATTACTATCTGAATAAAATACTCGGCCATAAGGTCTAAGTTGTTTTTACGAAAACGACTAAGCGTGGTATGATCAGGACGCAAATTAGCCGAAACAAATATAAAACGAAGATCATAACAACAAAGCTTTTCTAACTTGCGAGTAGTGGTAATACCTTCGGTATAGGCAAAAAACCATAAAGCAAGCATTATGTCCGGCGGGAATGCCTCGCCGCCTTGAGAACTGTACCTGGCTTTTAGATGATTTAAGTTTAACTCGGAGATAATTTTTATGATGAAACGGCTTTTATCATCCTTGCTAACAAAATCATCTAAGCTGTAACCGAGTAAATCTTGTTGTGAACGGTCTGCAACAATAAAACCCATAATGATATTTCCTATAGGAACTTTTGTTATTGATTAACTTTAGCTGAATAATGACCGTAATTTACATAATTTACTGTAAAATAACAAGTTAAATGAATCTGCAACACCCTG
>JAIORB010000158.1 GCA_021108325.1 Bacteroidales bacterium
GTAGATCGTCACGTTCGCAACGTGAAGGCCGCGGGTTCGAATCCCGCCGGGTCCATTGGGTGTTTATTCCAATCGGCAGGTAAAATTCGGGAAAATGAAAATTCCGGACAGAATCAACAGGATTGACCGGATACGATTCAATCGTCTCCGTTTGATACCTTGCTACGGTCTTGGACCCCATCGGACTTGCATCATCTTGCCATGTCCCTGGGCTATCTGCTATATTCCAGGACCGGAGGTTGGGACTAATGGTGGTGTGGATGCTACCTTCTAAAAATTTCCACTCAAAATTAACCCAGTTTTATCCAGAATGAACTTATCGGATCTCCCCAACATTGAGTGGGTAATTGAGCTAATGGCATTTTGGATAAAATGCCATTAGCTCATCTAACCTTGAAGATTCCCGTTGAAAATTGACCCTTTTTCCCACCAATTTTGACCCACCCCTTGTATGACTTTTCATACCTTCAATATCTTGTGGAGGATGATTTCAAGCTGCTGAATGATGGACTTCTTGTTCCGGTTTGTCCAATTAATCATCACAAGGATTTTAATATCAGAGCACACATTTTCTTGTGTATTATTGGGATGATTGTTTACAGATATTTGGCATGGAAGTGCAAATATCCTGGATTGAATCTAAGACAGCTTGTGGAGGAGTTGGGGGGATACATGTTGCTCTTGTGTAGGGGAAGGACGGGGGCAAGGTTGAGTTGGTTGTTGAGGAGATGGATCTAAGACAGGCCAGGTTGTTCTCTCTGCTGGATTTGGGGAAATTTATGGGAATATAGAAAAATCGATTGCTAGCGGATTAATATTTTGGTAGGGACTACATTTATTGGATTGCTTGATTGTGTTTTTCACCACATCTTTGAAAGTCAAGTCTGACTTCCCCTACTTTTCTCGATAGTCAAACGTTGCTCCGGCACACCCAACCGCAGCAGAGCTGCGGGGTATAACGATCGAGATTAACCCATAAGCATTTTATAATTGAATGCTATTATTAAAATAAAACTATAAATAAATGAATTCTTGAGATTTGCAGCTATTCTGCAAACAGGCAATTTTCTTAAAAATTATTGACCTTCTGTAAAATTACCACTCGAAATGTTTTTTAGAGACAACATTCATTCAGGCAAGTAGTCACTTGTTGACGATTGTGATTGTCCGGATGCGTTTTGAGCACAACAATCAAGAAAAATTAATTAACATGAAAGATATAATTACAAGCTCCAGGGAAGAATTGACAAGATTATTATGGAAATCTGATCCCACTATTCACAGGATACTGAAGAATAGTATTAACTTCCATGATTCCAGGAATGAGATTTTCCGTTATTTAAATGGTATAGATGCATCATTGTTCACAATATATTCCCATGTTAAACAGGATATGAACATCCTGGAAAAAAAGAATGCGCGGGATTGCATCAGGGTTCTAAAGACGATTTTACGGACCCAGAATGAAAAACAATCACATTTCTCGGCTCTCAGGGCTTTGTATATCATTGCAAGGAAAAACAGGGTACCCAAGAATATCAGTGAGGGATTCCTTTTCGAATTTATTTACCTGTTCAGGGGAATTAATGGGAATTCCGCTTTATTTGCTGAAAAAGAAAAACCTCCATTTCTAAATCTCGATGGAATGGACGCCGCCCTTGAGAGAACAAAGTTCCTTGATGATTATTCTAAAAGAATGGACATTTC
>JAIORB010000096.1 GCA_021108325.1 Bacteroidales bacterium
TGGAATTGCCATAGAGCCAAAATGGCGAAAAGTGTCCCGCTTTAAGTTGGTAGCCGTCTTGAGTGAATCCCTTAGAGTTCAATTTCCATTCCTTCGCGAGCAAAAAAGATATCTGTGTCACCGGTATGATCTCGGCTGCAATATTTCTGGGTCAGCTCATCCATCTGGTCATCAGTTCGTAAGGGCTCATGGTGAAACAGGGCCAAACGTTTGGCCCCGGCCCGCTTCGCCGCAGCGATGGCATATTCACATGAAGAATGCCCCCAGCCGATCCTGGAGGATTCGTATTCTTCCTGGGTGTATTGAGCGTCGTAAATGAGGAGATCTGCTCCTGCAGTAAATTCTTCCACTCGCTGATTTTCCGCCCTGGCTGCCTTGTCGCCTTCGTGGGCCATGGCTTCATTATAGGATGGGTCATCATGGTCGGTACAGAAAACATTCTGAAAGGGTTCCGTATCATAGGCAGTGCAGAAAACCTTGTCACGATATTCGAAACGATAGCCGAGGCAAAGGACAGGATGGTTGAGATACTTGGTGGTGAGAGTAATCCCTTCGCCAAGATCAAACCGGTTTTCCTTAAGATTGATGTATTCTATTTCTGAGGCGAGTTCTGCCTGGCGTACAGGAAAGTAACGATAGGTCAACTGTCCACCCACAACATTTTCAAGGGAATCATCTTCATAGCTGACCGGCCCGTAGATCTTAAGCTTTGTCCCCTGAACATAACCCGGCTTGAAAAATGGGAATCCCATAATGTGGTCCCAATGGGTGTGGGTCAGAAAAATTTCTGTTTTTATCGGACCCCTGGGAAGGTCATTGGCCATCATATAGTTGCCCAGCTCTCTGATGCCGGAGCCCGCATCAATAATAATAAGCCTATCCGAGTCCTCAAATCTTAATTCAATACAAGCGGTGTTTCCGCCATATTTTATGGTATAAGGGCCGGGGCAGGGTATGGAACCCCTTACCCCCCAAAATTTTATTTTCATTAGGTTACCCCTTTTGGGTGAGTCGTAGAAAAATCCCAGCTTTTTCTATTTCGTCCAAGACTGTTTCACGGAGGTCTAAAAGAGCCGACCACCTAATTCCAACCTGTTCGCTAAGATGAGTTGCCTGTATGTCCTCAATAAAATATAACGCAATGAGGTTTGTGTGTCAAGCAAGGAAACAAAGGGTTGTCAGTAGGAAAATAAGGAACTAAAAAGTCTTGACAACCCGTTGTTATTAAATAAAATATAGTGCAATCCGGTTTGCACTATATGGTGCTTGTGCGTGGAACATCGGGTTTGGGAAGGTGAGGATTTTTTTCAGGTTTTAGGGGGGTAAAAAATTGATTGATAGAGAAATTAAGCTCAATGAAATTATAGATGGTATTGTACCGGTTGACAGGGAATGGATGATAAAGGCAAGGGAACGTACAGCTCAACTGGTTATGCCGCCGAGAGCCATGGGAAGGCTTCATGATATTTCTGAGCGGTTATGCGGAATATATAAGAATCTTAA
>JAIORB010000088.1 GCA_021108325.1 Bacteroidales bacterium
GGCTCGTCAGCAGAACCTGTGGAGATATTCAGGTTCCGGTAACTTGCCAAGTTCATGATATAGCGCAATTTGCAGGCATTTTAGCGTCTTAAAACCGTACGCTTTTCTCATAGTGAGTTTTGCCTTGAGGTTCATACCCTCCACAACACCACTGGAGAGTCGCCCTTTGGCCTTGAACCAATTCATGATCAGCGGTTTGTGCTTGCGTAACATCCGCGCCACTTTCTTCATCGGTTCCAAGTCGGTTTGCAGCGTCCGGGTTGCCCAGTCTTCGAGAAACCTATCAGCATAATCGGCACGTTGGTAGTCCCAAAATCGCTGGAAGTCTTCGCGCAGCAGGTACCCTTTAATGGATGCCAGGTTGAGCCTGAGAAGATCACTCATTCTGGCAGTTTGCTTCGCCGAAAGGTTCTCTGGCCGTTTCAAAAGTAACCAGCGACCTCGATTGAGAACGTTTTCCTGCTGGTTGGCTTTGAACTGTTTGACCTCGCCGCGCCGGATCTCATCAATCGCTTCGTTGAACTTCCGCATGATGTGGAAGCGATCAAGGATATTCAGTGCCTGCGGAGCTTTTTTAGCAATAACCTTGAGGTACGGTGCCCACATATCGCTGCAAACAAACTGAAGTTGAGCGCCGCGTTCCCTGCCAAAGTCCTGAAAAAATTGCAACAGGGTTTTCGTCCGGCGCTCAGGACCGCACCAGAGAAGCCGCCTTGAGCCAGCATTGATCTGGTAGACCAAGGTCAGGTACTTGTGGCCCTTGAAGACGGAAATTTCATCAACGCCAATTTCGGTTACGTCATCAAGGCTTCTGTGGGCGAGACCATAATCGACAACGAACTTGACGGCTCTGAACACCGTGTCCCAACTGGTTTCGAAAATATCGGCAGTTTCTTTCCAAGACAGCCGTTTCGCCCAGCGGGACAAATAGACCTGATACGAAAAGGTCATCCGTTCTTTGCCGTAGGCCCAGGGTAGAGCTTCAACTTTAACACCATGCTCCAAACACCTGACTCGGCGCGGGGCGTAGCGGAAATAGGTCTTGAACGACCAGACCGGAATATACTCAAACAGGCGCTGTGGCTGCCGGTCATACATTCTCTGCCGTTTGCCACATTCGGGACAGATCGGCCGACTATTGCGACGAGGTTCGATGTCAATGACCAAGGCTTCAACACCGGCAATCAGCGTGACACAGATGGAGCCATAAACGAACGACTTGAATCGTTCGACTTTGTTCAGTAGAGTCTTAATCAGCATTGCCTTTCCTCTGGCTGGGTTTGATAGTTTCCGCAAAAACCATCTTAGCCATCCATGGAAGGCAATGCTCTATTTTTCACCGACCTCTAACCACAGATTCTGCGGAAGAGGC
>JAIORB010000070.1 GCA_021108325.1 Bacteroidales bacterium
AGCCATTCCGATCATATCGCTACAATCAGTGGCAATCGCTGCTGCATGAAGTCTGATTATAACAAACCACAACGATTTTCAACGGCACCACCCAACCAGGTTGAGATGGACTGGGCAAAGCCGTGCCGCTTTTGCAAGGCAGCATTTGACCGGTAGTTTTTACCTTCGATTTTATCACA
Source organism: Bacteroidales bacterium (assembly GCA_021108325.1). Lineage (GTDB taxonomy): Bacteria > Bacteroidota > Bacteroidia > Bacteroidales > UBA12077 > UBA12077. The sequence continues at coordinate 180 of JAIORB010000070.1, forward strand.
CTTGATTTAATCAACAGGGAAGAAAAATTCCCCCAATGGGCGCGTGATCGCATGCCGGCTCTGCTCAAGTCCGGAGTCGTTGAACGTATCGGGCGGAAATACATGCTCTCCAAACAATATTACGAGTTCGTCGACCGGAAAGGAAAGTCAGGTATCAGGGTTAACAAGCAATGGCGTTTAATATTTACATGGGATGGTGAACGGGGCGAAGCAAACGGCGTTTACCTGGATAATCACGATTACAAATAATGAGGTGAAATAATGATTATCACAAAATGTCAGCCCGTAAGCGTAGGGGAAATGATAATTGAAGAGTTTATGGTTCCTTTAGAAATTACTCAAGGGCGACTTGCCAAAGCAATGGGGGTAAGTCGCAGAACTGTCAATGAGATATGTACAAACAAACGGTCGATTACAGTTGACACCGCTTTAATGTTGGCAAAGGTATTCAATAATACTCCTGATTTTTGGCTTAATTTGCAAAGACGTAATGATATATGGAAAGCTTTGCATACCCCTAAAAGGAAGGCACGAATTGACCAGGCCAGACCAATACGTGAAGCTTTCGCATCTGCGTGCTGACACGCACAGGCAGGCGCAGACGGGTAAGTTGAGCGTCTCAACAGCTCACCCTGAGTTCTAATTTCGTGTGCTTCGTGTATTTCGTGGTTCAATATTGAATAAAAAATGATCCCATCTATTCTCTCCCAACAGCTTAGGCAAGGCGTCGAAGATTTTCTGCGGACAACTTTTCCGGTATCAACGCCTTTTTTTCACGGCATTATCGACCGGTTGCTGACAGATAGTGAAGGTGTTTTCAAGGGGCCGTATTTATCCATTCAGCTCCCTTTCAGACAAGGTTCAGGTGAATCTGATTATTTTCCGGATGTGCCTTTAAAATTCCCTCCCTATATTCATCAAGTACAAGCCTTTGACCGTCTTTCAGGCATTAAGCCTAACTCTACACTTGTTGCAACCGGAACCGGATCAGGTAAAACAGAGTCTTTTTTGTATCCTATTCTCGATCATTGCCTTCGCCACAATGGGGAACCAGGTGTTGATTTCCACATTAAATGGACTTACATTTCCTGATTATATTGAATCAAGCGA
>JAIORB010000116.1 GCA_021108325.1 Bacteroidales bacterium
CCAAGAATATTATACTAATTAAAAATTAGTTTTTTCTTTAATATAAGATTGAAAAAAAGCTGCCATTCGTATAATATGTAGTGAATCTAAAAAAAGGATATAGCATATGGTAGCCATAAACCGATCATTGTTTTCCTGGGATGATGTAGAAAACCTTCCTGATCTTAAGCGCCTCTCCCTGGTGCTTAATTACATTCCTGATGAAAAAATCGTACAAGCTATGGAGAAGAAACGCGGTAACGGAAGAGACGACTTCCCTGTACGTCCAATGTGGAATGCTGTTATAGCTGGAATTGTATTTCAGCATGAATCTATAGAGTCATTGATACGTGAGTTATCACGCAACCCCAAGCTTCTCACTACCTGCGGTTTTGATCCTATTCCTGTACAGCGGAAACCGACAGCAAGGATTGAGAGAAACCAGGAGACCGGGAAGGCAGAGGTGGTTTACCCTGAGGCTGAAACGCCCCGCTACAAAATACCATCCAGTTGGAATTTCTCCCGCTTTTTGGAAAACCTGATTGAGCTGGAGAAAAATCAGGGACTGATTTCAAATATGGTCCCCAGATTACGTGAAGAGTTAATGAAAGTCTTACCCGATTTCGGCAAGCATCTCGGCTATGACGGCAAAGCGATTAAAAGTCACAGCACAGGTCAGGTAAACAAAAAGATCGAAAAAACATCTGATCCGGATGCTGATTGGGGAAAACATGAAACAGCGGGAATTGACAGCAGGACAGGTAAAATCTGGAAAAAAACAAAGACATGGTTTGGTTATACCCTTCATTTAATAGCAGACACACAGTATGAGATTCCAGTATTTTTCAGCATAGCCCCGGCATCCGTGTCTGAATATATCGAAATGGAAAAACTTATTAAAAAGACCTTGGAAGAAACGCTGTCCCTTCCTGAGAAGTGTCAGGATTTTTGTGCTGATCGTGGTCTTGATAGCGGTAAGATCAAAGCTATTTTATGGGATGAGTATAAGATTCGTCCTATGATTCCCTGCCGGGAACTTTGGCGTGAGGAGAAAAAAAACGATCCCCAATATGATCCTTCAAAACCCGTTACCCGTTCCTTGTTTCCTGACCGGGTAGATACCATAGTTTATACGGAAAAAGGTACAGTTCACTGCGTATGTCCGAAGACCGGGATACAACGTGATTTGGCATTTCAGGGGTTTGAGGATTCCCGCAACACATTGAAATACAGGTGTCCTGCTGCTGCTTATGGTTTCACCTGTGAAGGCAAAGCTGAATGTCATTGCTTGGGCGGGGTCTCGCCAG
>JAIORB010000063.1 GCA_021108325.1 Bacteroidales bacterium
GGAACTTTATCCGCCGTTGAAAAACTTGCAGGATGCAGATAAGATTCAAAGCAACCACGTGAAATAAGATTTCACGACATATTTATCAATGAAATGCCTTTTTGGGTCAGCAAACTAATTTTAAAAAATTAAGGGCTTAGTTGTAATTTTCTAATTATAAACGAAAGTCTTGTCAAAGACTCGCTTTTTGGAGGAAATTTCGCCTTGCAATTTTATCCGCCGTTAAAAAAATGTCAGACAGTTATAAATTATCTAACCGTTAAGAAAAAAGCTTTTTTAAGAAATTAGGAGGGAAGGCAAAATAAATTTTCGAGCTATTACCATTAACGGTCCTTGGGTATGAAGCTGTGCGGGATTGCCGCCGTGTTTCAGTGTCCCCGGACACGGAAAACATAAAGATAGCAAAAATTGTCAAACCAATACTAAAACCCGCATGCTTTATGACCCAATGTTATAAGTTGAAGGGCGTGAAGTTTAAGCAATATTCAATTCTGTATTGTCCAATTCAACTGACAATTTGATTTTTGCTTTCAAAGCATTAAAAACTTTCATGATAGTTGAGAATCTAACATCTTTAATGTTATTCTCTATCTTTGAAATTTGAGCTTTCTTAACACCAATTAATTCTCCTAATTGTTCCTGTGTTAAATGCCTTTCAAGTCTTGTCTGCTTAACAATATCACCAAGCAAATCAAGTTTCAATTCGAATTCAAATTGCTCTCTTTCTTCTGTTCCTACTTTTCCAACAATTTCATCAGTTATTTCGTCTAATGAATATTGCTTTAATTCTTCTTTCATTTCTTTATTTGCTTTCATGGTCAAAATACTTTTTCATTATCAATTTAGCTTTCTCAATATCCGATTTGGGAGTTTTCTTGGTTTTCTTTATGAATCCATGAGCGCAAATGACCAGAGTTTCCTTTTTATCTGACTTATCCCAAAAAGCTAAGAGCCTATAGTAATTCTTATTGTATTTCGTTCTAAATTCCCAAATTTCATCTGTCAATTTCTTGAATAATTCAGGGTCAACAGTCACCTGAGCCTTTCTCATATTGAAAACTATCTTGGTGCTTGCTTTCTTATCCAAACTTTTCAAGAACTGTCTTACTGTTTCAAGAATTACTATTTCAAACTTTTTCACATTCATTATATTTTACTTTACAAAAATACAAAAAGTTTCCTAAAAAGGAAACTAATTCGTAATATTTTTTTCACGCCCTTTTACTTATAACGGTCCGCGGGTTTGAAGCTGTGCGGGTTTTCGCCGCGTTTCAATATCCCCC
>JAIORB010000155.1 GCA_021108325.1 Bacteroidales bacterium
ATTACTAATCCTTCTAAACCTCCCTTAACCGATTCAAAATGCTCAATTCCTTCTACTTCAAGTCCTGTGTCTGTAAGTATTCTAGAAACTTCTTCCGCTGATAAATCAGTATCTATATAATTTTTAAGCCAGTTGTATGAAATTTTCATTGTATATTACTTTAAAACGAAATGCAAAAATATAAAAAAATGAGCAGGAAATAGTAATAGTTTCAGGTTTAAAGTATATAGTTTAAAGTTTACAATAGAATTGTGTCAATGCCTGAATATGGTTGACTTAATTAGATGTTATTTTTTTAATTTTATAAGTTGTTTTTATATATTCAGCCATTTCCTAAAATCACTCATTCTGTTGTAACTCACAATTATTTCATTATCAGGTTTTGGTTTTAGTTCAATTTTAATTCTGCTTTTTGATAATGAATACATATTTTCAATAGAAGATATATTTACAATAAACTGACGGTTAACTCTAAAAAAGTCTTTTGGGTTGATGATATTTTCCAATTTATCCAGAGAATAATCAATAGAGTAGTTATTGTTGTCTTTTGTGCAAAGAAAAACATTTTCGGCATTAATATAAAAATATGCTATATCATTTGTTTTTATACTTTTTATCTTTTGTGCATAGCGAACAATAAACCTTTCATGATATTCTGTTTTTTTATTATAAAAATTAATTAGTGCATCAAAATCAATTGTATTTGCATTTTGTACTTGATTTAATTCTTTGAATTTTTCTAAGCTTTGTTCTAATTCCTGAATTTCAATTGGTTTTAATAAATAATCTATACTGTTAACTTTAAATGCCTTAATTGCATATTGATCGTAAGCAGTAGTAAATATAATCGGTGTTTTAATTTTTATTTGCTCGAAAATTTTAAAACAAAGTCCGTCAGCAAGATGAATGTCAAGAAAAATTAAATCGGTTTTATTATTATGGAACCATTTTACAGCACTTTCGATAGAGTCAATTTTATCCTGAACAAATATTCTTTTATCGATTTTATGCAGCATTTTCTCAAGGTTGTTTGCTGCAATTTTTTCATCTTCAATTATTAAAACTTTCATTTAATGATTGACTATTGATTATGAATTCTTTATAAAGTTAAAATTATTCCTGATTTTTTCTGACAGCACAAAGTTATTGTTTTTACAAAATAATTCTGTCAGACAATTTTCTGCTACTTGCTTGTTTTTAAATTTAGAACCTAATCCATTATTAACTATAGAAATTATACCGTCTTTTTTTAAAATTCTGTGAAGTTCATCAAT
>JAIORB010000081.1 GCA_021108325.1 Bacteroidales bacterium
ACATGTGTAACGATCGTGTCCGAAACGGACTTTTGCCTGCCTGTGTGAAGACCTGCCCCACGGGTGCCATGAACTTTGGCGACAGGGAGGAAATACTTGCCATGGCGAGAAAGCGTTTGGCAACTGTCAAAAAGACCTGCCCGAAGGCAAAACTCCTGGATCCGAATGACGTTCGTGTTATATACCTGGTCACAGAGGATCCGCTGCTCTATCACTCGTTTGCGGTGGCGTCAAATTCGGCCTTTGATATATCAAGAAAAATGGCTCTAAATAAACTTTTGAAACCACTGACCCGTTTGACAGCCGATTTGTGACAGAACACTCTTAGAAAAAGTAACCGTTCACAGTTGTCGGTTCACGGTTAGGGAGCAATGAAGTCAGAAAACACCGTAACCCCACATGAAATATAAACTTTAAGTTCTCACACTTGCCTGTCGCTGGCAGGACTGAATCTCTGGCTTCTTGTCAGCCTCTGGCTGATACATTTTGATCAACCGTTAACTGTGTGAACCGTGAACTGTTAATAGAAAAAATACAGGAGGGGGGTTATCCATTCTGTGTTATGATTAACTGAGATAGTGGGTAACAATAATGGCTAAAAATGAAACTGCCGAGCAAATTAAAAAGGCTATAAGAGATATTAAGGCACTGAGGCCCGCCTATGAAGGTATTCTCGCTTTTTATGAAAAGCTTTTTTTGGCCCAGGAAGCCTCAAAAAAACACATTCACCTGCAACCAATAGAGATCTCCGAAGACCTCCTTTTAGTCAAGCGAAAAAAGAAGTTCCCTCTGATCACCAGGGCAGACTTTACAGTAGATATAAAAGCATCCGAAACCCTGCTGAAAGAGATTTGCAGATTTGCAGGTGAAGCTAACGAAGTTCTGGCTCCTGCCGGCTTGAAGCTTATGGACGGCCTTGATAGGGGCACGGTTGATGCCCCAACCCTGTTGTCAAAAACTTTGAGCGAAAATGACATCTATTTTGATGAAACGGCAAAAAGCCTGGAAATTGACAAGAAAGTCCTCCTTTTTATGGCATATGGAAGTATAAGGCCATCCCTTTCTCTTTGTGCTGAACAATTAGCCACTTATCTAAACAAGGACACACTATGGGAAAAAGGCTATTGTCCTGTTTGCGGCAGTCCTCCAGCCATATCCATACTCCGCGGTGAAGGAGAGCGGTTCTTCTTTTGCAGCTTTTGTGACCACGAGTGGCATAGCCAAAGGATATATTGTCCGTTCTGCGAAAATAAGGATCAAAAAACATTGCAC
>JAIORB010000076.1 GCA_021108325.1 Bacteroidales bacterium
CTGAAGCCGCAAAAGAATGGGGCTTAGCATATCCAATGGGTGCAAGAATGATGTCAGGTCAAACTAGCAAACATGAAGAACTTGAGAACAAATTAGCCGAATTTGTAAGTAAAGAAGATGCGTTTCTTTTAAACTTTGGATACCAGGGTATGGTATCAATTATTGACACCTTAGTTACCAGAAAAGATGTAATTGTGTATGACAATGAATCACATGCATGTATTATGGATGGCGTTTTCCTGCACAAGGCTAAAGGAGGAAAAAGTTTTGTATACGCCCACAATGACATGGAAAAATGTGAGAAAATGTTAGGATTTGCAACAAAGCGTGTTAAAGAATCCGGTGGAGGTGTTCTATTAATCACTGAAGGTGTTTTTGGAATGGCAGGAGACTTAGGTAAATTAAAAGAAATTGTTGCTCTAAAAGAAAAATACGAATTCAGATTACTAGTTGACGATGCTCATGGATTTGGTACAATGGGTGAAACTGGTGCCGGAGCCGGAGAACATTTTGGTGTTCAGGATGGTATTGATGTGTATTTTGCAACTTTTGCAAAAGCAATGGCAGGTATTGGTGCTTTTGTTGCTTCTACTGAAGAAGTTGTAAATTTCTTGAGATATAATTTAAGATCTCAGATTTTTGCAAAATCACTTCCAATGCCTTTAGTTATTGGTTCGTTAAAAAGATTAGAACTTCTAAAATCTGAGAAGAAATTAAGAGAGGATTTATGGACCGTTGTTAATGCTTTACAAAAAGGATTACGTGATGCCGGTTTTGATCTTGGAGTTACTGAATCACCGGTTACGCCTGTATATTTTTCAGGAAGTATTCCAGAAGGAACAAATATTACAATGGATTTAAGAGAAAACTATAATGTTTTTTGCTCAATCGTTGTTTATCCTGTTATCCCAAAAGGACAATTATTATTAAGATTAATCCCGACAGCAATGCACACTTTAGAAGATGTTGAATATACTATCAATGCTTTTAAAGCAGTTAATAAGAAGCTAAAAAATGGTGAATATAAATCAGACGAAATTGCTAAAGTATAATTAACAATTAAATAAAGACAAAAGCCGTTTCAAATGAAACGGCTTTTGTCTTTCTATCAATAATTTTTTATTACCCTTGTGAACCCAAAAACCTTTCAGCATCAATGGCTGCTTTACAGCCAGAACCTGCCGCAGTAATTGCCTGACGATAATGCGGATCCATAACATCACCAC
>JAIORB010000140.1 GCA_021108325.1 Bacteroidales bacterium
CTTCGATACAGTTCTCCAGCCTGAAAGAAATCATCATTCGGATGGGTGTAAGGTTTCCGGGCCGCTTTTCCCGAAACATCAAAGGCCGGTTCACCCATGGTGTGATCAGGTGTCGGGCCGCTAAAGCTATTTGGATAGTAATTCGGGTTGCCTCCACCATTGGCATCAAAGCGCATAGATCCGTCCCGCTGGTAGTTTTCCGTTGGCGCTGCTTTCGCCCGATTTACCGGCAACAGGTGATAGTTGGATCCCAATCGATGGCGATGGGTGTCGTGGTAACTGAACAAACGTCCCTGGAGCATCTTGTCCGGGGAAGCACCAATACCGGGAACAAAATTGGCCGGAGAAAAGGCCGCTTGTTCGACCTCTGCAAAGTAGTTTTCCGGGTTTCTGTTGAGCACAATACGGCCCACTGGAATGAGTGGGAAGTCACTATGAAACCAAACCTTTGTGATGTCAAAGGGATCGAATTGATATTCCTGTGCCTGTTGGGGAGTCATGATCTGAACATAGACTTTCCATGACGGATAATTGCCTTTCTCAATGGAGTAGAACAGGTCACGCGTGGCATGGTCCGGATCTTCGCCCTTCAACCGCACAGCTTCCTCTCCTGTAATATTTTCAATACCCTGCTCCGTTTCAAACTGATAATTTATCCAGAAGTGTTCTCCTTTGTCGTTATACCATTTAAAGGTATGGCTGCTGTAGCCATTCATGTGACGGTAGGTCTTTGGGATGCCACGATCGGAAAAGAGAATGGTGACCTGGTGGATGGATTCCGGTGTCAGAGAGAGAAAATCCCAAAACATGTCAGGATCTTTCAGGTTGGTGGCTGGATTTCGCTTCTGCGTGTGAATAAAGTCAGAGAACTTCAGCGGGTCACGAATAAAGAAAACTGGTGTGTTGTTCCCCACCATGTCGTAATTTCCCTCCTCAGTGTAAAACTTTACGGCAAATCCCCGTGGATCACGTTCGGCATCTGCCGATCCCTTTTCGCCGCCAACAGTGGAAAAACGAATGAAAAGTTCGGTCCGTTTTCCTGCCTCGGAGAGAAATTTGGCCTTGGTGTACCTGGTGACATCATGAGTCACTTCAAAGTAGCCATAGGCGCCCGCTCCCTTGGCATGAACGACGCGCTCGGGAATACGCTCTCGGTCGAAATGGGCCAACTTTTCAAGCAAATGAACATCCTGCATCAGGACAGGACCGGGATC
>JAIORB010000144.1 GCA_021108325.1 Bacteroidales bacterium
TTTTTAATAATCTTGATCAGATATCGGTTCCCACGGAATTTGAATAGGATACCTAAAGTTGATAATTTGATATCCTCAGCATGATTTTCAATGCGCGAAATCGCTGATTTTTTCGTTTTCAACTTTTTGGCAAGTTGCTCCTGTGTAAAACCGGATTCTTCTCTGGCAATTTTGAGCATTACTCCAATCTTGAAATCCTTATAGCCTTTATCATAATCTTTGGCAAAGTCTGAGTCTCGAACTTTACGTTTTGCAATATAATTTTGTAGATCACTCATTTCCTAAACTGAATGAGAGCTCTCTCGGGATGTTTTTGATACAATGCTATTCATATAGTGGGTTCAGAAAGTACTGCCACAATATGTTGTGGTAGCAAATTTTGAGACTCAAATACCGACAGGAAATTTCGCTATAAAATCAACATGCTATGATCCCGAGAGTTCTCAATGAGTGTATTTCTTAACTGAATGCCATTGTGTGTGGGGGAGCTATTATAGAAAAACCAACGGCTACCCGATTATGCAAGACAGGATTCGCCTATGCAACTTAACCACTCTTGGGGATTTAACGATATTGTCACTGGTTGTTTGATTTTTTTGCGTTTTGCTGGGAGTTCTTTGAATAGATTAATAACTCCATCGCAGATAAAGTGGTTGGATTGCTCAGAAGCATACATCATGTAAATAGAACGTAACAAACGGTCATGGGCTTCACCAATTTCTTTCTTTCCGTTTTCCCACCGCGATACAGTTGACGCCGTAACTCCTAGAGCTTGAGCTAAATCTTTTGCTTTAAGATGAAGATCTTTTCGTAAGAATTTGATCTCTTCGGGTTTTAGAAGAGCTTTTCTCTTTTTGCAAATATGAGCTCCAATAACACGATGCAGTTTTTGCATGTTGGGTATTGAAGCGTATGATTCGTTACAATTTGGGCAATGGTATTGTGTTATGCCAAAAAGGGTAACATCAAGACCGCACTCATTGTATTTGTATGGTTTATCTTTGATTATTTGTATGTCATTACCACATAAATAGCATTTTTCCATTAGGTTACACCCCCTCAACTCAATACCGTTATTACAACTGCTGACATGCGCCTGACTATTGCAGCTACAAGGCTGGGGTGTCCAAAAAGCTAACCTGTTGATATAATAGTATTTTGACAGAACAAT
>JAIORB010000091.1 GCA_021108325.1 Bacteroidales bacterium
AATAGTTTAACATCATTCTCTTTTGCAAATTTTTCACCTCGCTTGATGGCCTGCGAGACTGAAGGCCGGGATATACCGAAATACCGGGCCAATTCCTTCCCGTTGATGCCAAGTTGATAGTATCCCAAATAACAAATCAAACCCTTGGCAGATGAAAGATTGTTGGCCCTGCCTTTCTTGTGCAAATCATCAGGATCAACCGAAAGCATACGGCAAACTTCATTCACTATACGATTCAGGTTCCAGCCTTGCCTTTTCAATTCCTCCTTATGAGTCAACTCCTCTTCAGATAATTTTAAGACTTCATTGACAAAATCACCATCACCTAATATCCGTTCATCCCCGCGCCAATATTCTTTTGCCCTCCTCAACTCAAAAACACCTTCCCAGCCACCTGCGCTTCGTCTCAGACCACCACCGGTCAAATCTTCACGTCTCCCCATATTGAAACCATCTTCAATGAACTCCCGGTACCGCCTCACAGCTTCTCGCTTCTTTAAACCAAAATGGGAAAGTATTTCACCCCGATCCTGCCAGATCCTTCGCCTGCAACCAACCAAAATACTGTGCCCGGACCACCGGTACCGGTCAAGCTTGCCAAGACTCTTCACCACACCGGCCCTGACCGGATTCAGATGGATATACCGCACCAGCTCAAGGAGATATTCATCCTCCTGGCATAGTATTGATTTATATCGGTTCTGGTAGAGATAACCATACCGCCCATACCGACGGTTAAAGGAGATAGCATAACCGGTGAGAACTTTCCGCATCAGATCCCCAAGGGGTCTATTACTCGTGCGGATAAGCAGATGGACATGTTATGTTGAGTAATTAATTATGTTGAGTAGACCTGTCTGATATAATCCATCCTCCCGTCCTTCCTTCATTTTTTATCTTTTTTTAACATTTTTACTTAACATAATTTTGTATGCTGTAACAACTTCTAATTGCCCACTTGGGCCAAGAGAAAGGAGGTTGTTATGGCATTAGAACAGGTGTTTGTTGATCCCAGCACGCTGAGGCGGTTTCGTGATGGGCCTT